>JAZUCL010000011.1:0-189454 GCA_045639125.1 Eubacteriales bacterium
AAACCTCCGTATATTCTGTGTAATGCGGTCGCCAAACCTTTACACATTATATCACGGTGGTTTTTTATTGCATATACTAAAGTGTTTTTTCTTCCCCCAGTAGAACTGGGGGTTTATTTCCATGCCTTACAAGGCACCAATTAAAATAGACTATCAAAAGATAGTCTATTTTTTTATTGCACTCTTATTTTTTCAACTTCAGAAATAAGCTGATTCATAATTTCCATATGAATATTGGCATCCTGAACCGAAGAATTTTCCATACCAAGATTATAAGCCTTTAACAATATATCTCTTAATGAATTTGATTTTATAGCTACAACAGGAATGTTATCAATACAAGATTCAATTCCATTATCGAAATCATAAACATAATTAGCCACATCATTAAAATATTTCTTTGCTTTTTCGTCTGTAATATCACTATATATCTTAGTGGTCTCTACGCTATCATGAACATAGATTGTTTTCAAAGTTTCCAAACAATCAGGGTCAAATTGATTAATTTGGTGGGCAAAAAATCCAAACGACTTCCGGATTCCGTGAGTCGTTACACCCTCTATTCCAAGAACTTTTGTGGCAAGTCCAAACTGATATCTAAAAGCTTTTTCCATCTTGTTTATAACTACATCATAGGATTCTGTAAGCATACCATCTGAACGGCGTTTCCTTACACCGCTTTTGCAATCTGCCATAAACACATCGTTCCCATACTGTTCTATAGGATTTATACCTTTAACCCCACAATACCAATCAATGTATTTCCATAGTACATCAGCAATATGAAGTCGTGCAATTTTTTCCGTTTTCTCTTCTATAAGGTCGGCAACCGTTTCTCTCTTATTTCCGTTCTCATAGTAGAAATGTGACCATTCCAAAGACAAAGTATCCCCTATTCTACGAGCTAAGAACAACTCCATAATGAATATCATAAATTCATCATACTTCTTGTTGTTCCTGAAGTAATCCATTAGTTTTTTGATTTCTTCAATAGTTAAATGTCTTGATTTTGTGCTGCCGGATTTTTTAGTCTTCATCGTAACATCTGTTACAAGGTACTGTCCTTCTGAATAGATATACTTAATCCATACTTGAGATTTTCCATTTGAATATTTTAAAATACCTTCTTCCTGCTCTGTATCACTCTCTATTGGATAATATTTTTCTTTCTCCATAATCGCATCTATTTCGGTTTCGGTTAGAACATTTTCCATCAACTGTTCTTTTAAATTATCTATAATTTTAGCCATTTTACCGCTCCTTTCACGAATTTTTGAGTATAAAAATAACACCTAGGTATTTATCCCCAAGTGTTATGGTATAAATATCTAAACACAAACTTTATATTCTAATTTCTTTCAAAGCGTCTTTAACCGCTTCATTATTTAATTGATTTTCCTTATTTAACTCTCGATTAAGGTCTTCAAGTTTAAATAATTCAATCTCTTCCTCTATGATTATTACTTCTTTTTCCATAACAATCACCTTCAATCAGTGTTCTTTTTAGGATGCTGAAGGCGGTATATCCGCCCTCAGTCCCATAATATTATTCTCTTAACTTACCAACAATTCTTTTCCATTTAGCATGTCGTATAAGAAACTCAATCCTTTTGGCGTTACTTTTGTAACTCCGCATGCATAACCATTCTTTCCTACTGAATATTTTACCACAAAATATCCTCTTTCGCAATAGGTTTGATATGCTATATTAGAAAGTCCATCTCTGAAAAGAATACCTCTTTCACGAAGCATATCTCCACAGCATTGGACATCCATTTAATTTTCCAGCAGACTTTCTTTTGCCTTTACAACATTCCAAAATATGAGAGGGATGTGCAGAGTATTTTCTACTTGCACAGACTGCATTTTCAAATATTTCAGATGTATTCACACACAAAACTTTTTTAATGTGACCCATTCTTTCTAAAACATATCTTTCAACCTCATCGTTTGTCATGGTTAAATATTCATCATACCAGAGTAAATGCTTGCCTCTGACCATGTTGTATCCTTTCATTTTATTACAACATTGATATATGCCAGAATTTCTTTTTAAACCCCATTCCGACATTATTTTATTAGCACTTTCGTATACCTTATTTTCTTCAATGCAAAAAATTTGTCTAGTGGTGGTATCAATTAGATGCTCCTGTAAGTACACCAACCTACCTATCCACTCTTCAAATTGCTGTTGTGTATTATTGCCGTAACCATATAGGCTATGAAAATTCTTATGACAAGTTTCACACAACGTTATCCCATTTGTTGCATCAAATCTTTTGCTCATATCGATATTATATCCGTCTAAATGATGGACAACTAAATTTATATGGGAGTCGCAACAAAAACACTTATAACCATCTCTATCCAGCACACTTTTGACAAAAACCTGATTATCCCTTAGTTTTCTATCCTTCTTCCGTTGAATATGTGTTTTCTGGTCGTTCCAATTATGGCTATTTTCTCCTGAACACAACATAGTCGAAGCACAGTCATAACAATAATTTGTTCCATCATCATTTAGAGTTCTTGTATAATTAAGATAAGCCGTATGAGAAATTTTACCACAACAATCACACATCATATCTATTTTGATACAAGAACAATTTGGCAAATCTGTAGTATCAACTAACAAAGGTGTCGTCATATCAACAACTTTTCTACCTCTTTTATCTGTTTTATAAGGAATATCATATCCCTTTAAAGCAAAATGTTTAACATGCCTTGTGTTTAACAATACTTCTACCTTTTTAGTTATTAGCACTCTACAACACCTCTTTCCATTTCTGAAAGAAGTTGCTTTAAATCATTTCCGGTCTCAATCTCATAATCCAACACTGCACCTGCTAATGTTTGGATGTCCTCATAGTCGTATGCTAATATTGACCTATCTTCTGCCGTTGTCGGTTTGCTTTTGTCCAAATAATGCTTGAAAAGGATCTTGCTTAACCGTTCAGCCATTGACTGTTTGAGATTAATAATTGATTCCAATTTCCATTTTACATCGTGAATGTTTTCCATTTTTAACTCTCCTTGAAAATTTTAGTATTGATTTTTCCAAGGTAAGATGTTATAATACATATGAGATTTGTTTTACAACATCTCAACCTTCTTGAGTGATTTGCGAGTTTTAGAGGACACAGCAAGTCACTCTTTTTATTTTTGCTTTTTTTGGTACTCTTTTTCAATTAACCTTCTAATCAAAGCCGATTTTCCAACACCTGCGTTGCCAGATATAGTCAAAAGTTTATCCAAGGTTTCTTCGTCCATTCTAACTCGTAACATATAATCCTTTGGTTTGTCGGTTAATTTTGTACCTTTTTTTATAGCAGCCAAATGTTGTTCACCTCACTTCTTTGTTGCTACAAACTTATTATACTGTGTAGCAACAAACTTGTCAATACCTTTTTCAAAATTTCTTCAAAAAAATTTTTCCATCTATATATTATATGTAAAAATGTATGCCCCACCCACTACCTCAATCAACAAGCGGAGAGTTAGAGTATTACTTGCGATTGTTTCCCTATCATACATTTTGTTGCTTTCAAATTCATTCCGTATACAATCTGTATAGTTTTTGGTTAAAAATTTTTGTCTCCAAAATGTAGACTTTAGTTTAAAAAATATCCGTTTTCACAGTTAAGTTAAACTGATTTATGTTCACTTTTCGTGAACTTTAAGAGTAAAAATTTTTGGGATTGGTGAAACCTTTATTTCCGACTCCACCGTTCCCAATGAAATACACGATTTATCGCCTTATTTTTCGGGTAGAGAGGGGATTAACCACCCTCTACCCTATTAAATTTTCCGTCAACCTAAACATTGTTTAGGTTGACTATTGTGCCATCTCATATTCCTTAATGAGTTTGCTTACAATATATATCTGACCCTTCGGTGTTACCTTAGTAGTATGTGCCAAACACGGAACGTTATTTTTCCATATAACTCTTTCCACGTACTCTAATATTCCCTGTTTGTATGCAAGTTTACTTGGCTCGTTCCTACGTTTCAATAACATTTTCCAGTCACGCAGTTTCTGATATAGTTTTCTTTCCCCTATATCAATACCTATGTAATTACTTGCAAGTTTTGAACATTCCCTCACAAGAATATTATCGTTAGTAGACTGTACCGTTCTTGCAAAGTCAACAAGTGGCTTCTGTTGATTTATTTCCATTAGCAACACCTTGTTCTTTGCTCTCTCATCTTTTAAAGCCTGAAATGTTTGTATAGCAAGGTCAGGATTGCTGAGTAGTTCTTCCGTTGCATACATACCATGTTTCCGAATAGTTGGCAGCACATCTGATGTTACCCACTTTTTGAACTGTTTTGCCGATGGAAGTTTTGAACCGAAGATTAAAGAATATAAACCACTTTCATTTATAAGCACAGCCTTTGTTCCGTTGACGGTGACCAAATCGGACACCGTTTTATCTTCGCTTTGAACATGGGTGCGAATTGCCTTTTGAGTGTTTACGTATCCTAATGCATCCGCAATGTCTTTTCCTACAAAATAAGGCTCATTGTTAATAACCGCCGTTCTAACTGTTCCAAAAGAATCGTTTGTAAACACTTGTAATTCGTTCCTCATGCCACAACACCTTCTTTCAGTTTCATAGCATTTTGGCGTTCAATGTCTTGCAGTACAGACAATCTTTGCTGAGTGCCTTCTACTAAGTCTTGTGCTAAGAATAAAGCAGGTGTCATTTTCATCAGTTCAAATGTTGATCCGCTTTCCTCTACCATAGTAGCCATAGACATACAGAATAGCAAACTCTTCAATTTGTTCATCTCGTCTACTTCTTGTTCCAGTTCAAACCAAGTTGACATTTTTTCTTCATTTTTAATTACGTTCATACTTTTTTACTCTCACTTTCTTAAATGTATTGACATTTTCCTGAGAGAGTGTTATAATAACAGTGTAAAATTTGTTACATAACATTTTTTACTCTCACAGAATAGAGTGCTGTGTTTCCGTCAAGAGTGCAGCATTCTATTTTTTTGTTTTAAGGTCGAACTGAATATCAATCCCATCTCTAATAATATCTGCTTTAGACTTTTTTGTTTCTTCTGATAACTTCTCAAGTTTATCATATGTAGTTTCATCAAGCCTAATTTTAAATGTTCTATTTTTGGGATTGTCGGTCAACTTCGTTCCCTTCTTGATACCCATTATTCCACCTCGCTTCCTTGTGGGTACATTCTTATTATACTGTACCCACAAACATTTGTCAATACCTTTTTATAAAAAACTTTAAAAAATTTCAAAAAATTTTCCCAACCGCCCATTATTGCCACAACAGGAGAGTAAAAGAGAGTTGCAGCAATACCCTTTGTATAGTTATTTTCCATCTTCTAAACAAAATGTTTAGTTTGAGAGTAAAAAAAATATGCTTTAATTTTATGTTCACATTTCGTGTACTTTGAGAGTAAAAAATTTTTCCATTTGAAATGGAATTTGTAATCAAAAAAATTTTCTGCCTTCCGGCTCTACATTTTGTAGACTTAATGTTAAAAAAAATATATCGGTCTGCCGTTATATTTCCATCTGACACATAGCGTGTCATTTTGCTTTAAAAAAATCCACTCTATTTATAATAGAGTCAAAGAGTAAAAAAATAATTCTTTTGGTGCGATGCAGTGAACACCGCACCATCTGTATAGTTACGCTTATCTATCCTTATCATAATATCCATTTCCGTATCTTCTTCTGATTTCCGACTGTGAAACACCATTACAGATATCTCTAGTCATTTTTGAGTTATCTACATCCAATGGATTTTTAGCATTAACCTTTGCTTCTGTTGATGCTTTGCAAAATCCCCAAATTGCTACCAATATAATAATTCCAATTAAAGTTCCCATAATTCATATTCTCCTTATCTGTATTTTCCGTTATTCATATTCTTAATAAACTGACTTCTGCTCATTTCGCCGAAACGCACCTTGTTTGCATCTTCCTGCTCTAATTTCCAATTACGGTGATAATCAGCCGGAAGCTCTTTTTCACAAGCATGATAAATACATAAACCTATAAATATTAACAATATAATTATAAACATAAATTTCCTCCTAAATTTCTTTCTTATATTATACCACAATTAGTATCCTCTTGCAATGCTTTTGTAGTAAATTTGTGCCACTTGCTGCCGTGATTTTCCAACGATATTTCCAATCTCTGCAAAAGACTTCTTCTCTGCTTTGAGTCGCTTAACCTTGTCAACCGTTCCATCTAATACAAGTTTGCTTTTGTATTGATGTGGTCTTTTGTATCTGTATTCGTATTCGCTCAAACTATAACCTCCTTATCTTCTGAAACAACTACCAATAGCTGTTCCTATCAATACTAAAATTCCAATTATAAATCCTATTGGCGGGCAAAGTGCCACAACCCATATAAGTATTAACCATAAAAATACTTCCATTGTTAATCAACCTTCTTTCACCAATCCAATAAAGCTACATAAACTTTCTTTGGAATAACATCCTTATATTCCTCTGCAACTCTTCTAATTGCGTCTCTCTTTGCTTTTTCGTGTGCTAATTCAGCTTCTGCTAATGTATTAAATGTGCCTAAATGCTTTCCGTTATATTTAGCCTCAAATTTTCCACTACTCGCTGGCTTTATTCCATTTGGTAGTTTGTATTTGTTTGGTTTATGCGAAAATAACATATTGATCCTTTGTGGTACTATCAAGCAAGTATCAGGTGAATAAACCTTATTTCCTTTATAGAGAATATCTTTATCCAAATGCATCCTCTCTGTGCCTACATGATACATATTATCATTCCACCACTCTGCAAAATTCTGATAACATAACCATTCTTCACACACAACACAATCAGCATATGCAGGGAATTGTTCTCGATGTCTTTCACTACAACATCTGCCAAGCAAAGTTCTCCATACATTATATACTGGCTCTAAACGTGTTTGGTCTATATAAACTTTATATTTGCCCTCTCCAAGATAGCCAACATCATATACCGTTTTATCATATGGATTTCTAACCTGACTTCTTATGAAATTTCCATATGTGGTATGTACCCTTGCCCTATGTTCATCTTGAAACTCAACAACAGTATTTTCATATCCGTCATACTCAACGATTTTCATTTCTGTTCCATAACTATTCTTTCTAACTTCGCCCAATCTATTTTCCATATGTCTCCTCTCCTTCTGCTTTAAAATTCCGATTTCATTGCTTTATAATTTCAAAATTGCTTTCCATTATATCTTTTGACACTACATTATAAAGCGGATTTCCCTCTGTTATTGTTCTAATAATAAAGTCTGTTGGACTGATTTCTGTTATACTGTTATGATTCCTTAATCCGTATGCCATCATTTTTGGCATGATACAAGTAACAGAAATATCCATATTCTCTTTGATAAAATCTTTGCATCTCTGAAAACTCTCATATGAATACTGTATTGCTTCGTATTCCTTCTCTGTAAATTTATTTTTAACAACCATTAATACCGCCTCCTTATTGTCGAAGTAATCACAACTGACAACTTGAACACACATTACATCACTTTGTCCCAATTTTATCTTTCTGCATCTTGATTCATCGCTTGTTATCAAATAATGATTCTTGCATTTTTCGCAAAAGTCTTTTAAATAAGGTCTTTCAATCATAATAACCTCCCATTAGTTCTCGTTGCAATTTTCTTTAAAGTCAAACATTGCTTCCTCTGGACTATCGTTCCAATCATTGCATTTGTCTGGAACATATCCATATTTTGTATCAAATACAATATAGCCAAACCTATAACTACTAAATGGATTTTCTTTTTTAAATTTATCAAAGTTGTCATACACATCTGTTGTCATTCCGTTTTGTATTTTAATAATAACAATTCTAATTTCATATCTATCATTTATTTTCATTGTAAATCCTCCTGATAAAATCACTCTTTCATCTGCTTAATAATAAAAATTTCCACATAATCCCATAAGTCCTTTTAAAGACTTTGCTGCCTCTGCTACTGATTTATCCTTTTCGACTGCAATCTTCAAATCTTCTTTCGTTAGCTCTGTATATTCCAAAAGTCTTTCTATCCATTCGTCTTTTTGACCGATGATATTTTCCAATTCTGAAACTTTATCTGAAAGAGATTGAATAGTTTTGTCTTTATCTCTTAACCGTTCCTCAGGCTCTCGTTTCTGCCTCTGCAACTTTGTTCTTTCTCTATCAAAGGCAATGTCTTTTGCTGATTTTTTATTCATATATTTTCTCCCTCTTAATTAGCACCTGCAAACTCCCCATAATATTTCTGTCTTAACTCTTCTGCTAATTTTCCAGCTTTGTCTAAGTCCTCATAAGCAAATCTTCCAAAACGAGTATTTTCCCCATCTATTTGTAGTTGTACTACCCATTTGTTTTCTGATTTACTCCAACAAACATTTCTAAAACCCGACTTATTGTTTTTATTTCTTCCTTTTCTATTTCTTGCATTACGGATTTCTTCGCTGATTCTTAGGTTAGATTTTCTATCATCAAGTGTGTCATGGTTTTCGTGGTCTACCACTTTTCCGTTTGCATCCATAACAAACTGATGAAGATAAACCGGTCTCGCTCTGCCTAACTCCTTATGATATTGACTTGCAACTGCATAAAAACTATCAATATCAGGATCGTATTTAGCAAACCAAGTGTATGGAAAATCCAAAACCCTCTGTAAGTCTTCCAAGTCTATAATTGCCCATAAATTTTCCGCTTTCGTTCTGTTTAGCTCAATTTTAGCAATATTATTTTCCGTATCTATAATGTAGTTGTTACCTTTCTTTTTAGCCATCTGTTAGTCTCCTTTATATATAATCTTCCAATTATATATTCTCTTTTCTGACTAACAAAAGCTTCAAATTTGCCAACAACACCTTAATTCTATTGCCAAATTCCCCTTTTTATTGTGTTATTTGGCATAACTTTATTGATACGATGAAAACGCACTATATCTGTGTTTATTCCTTTATTGACATCGTGTGTCGTTACCTGCAAAACATCCATTGCATTAAATGTGTTGTTTGCTTCTCTACTTGCTAACCGTTTTAGCTGACTTATGCTTTTAGTAATAAAAATTCTTCCGTTATTTACTGTTCCATGATATTCAATCATTGTTGTATCCTCCTATTTTTTTACAAGGCATTATCAAACCGATTCCGGCACTACCTTTAAAATAACTCGGTCTTAAATTGTTTTCGTTCTGATAAAACACAGTATCTTTTCCAAGTGCTTCAGCACAACTTATAAAATACTTTGTGTTATACCTTCCGTTGCCTATGTCAAATCGTTCCTCTTTATTTTGTTTTAGCTCTTTCAAATCAAAATCCGTCTTATTAAGTGTATAATCATTCATAGCATCGAAAAACCTTTTGACTATTTCCAAACTCTCTGCATGTGTTGGTACATCAACTTTGTTTTCTTCGTTTAACGCTATAACTAAAACACCATTACAGAATATCTGCATTTGCTCTCCATTGATTTCTTCAAACCAACATTTTTTCATCTGTTCACCCTTTGTATATCGTAAACCTTTGTTTTGTTTCAACAATTTTCCAATTAAAGTTTGTCGCTGCTTATAAGTCATATTAAAAACTCCTTCCGTAAAGCAATTTGCTTAACTTTTTATCCATTCGTCATATTCTTCGTATGCTTCTTCGTAATTCTCGTCAAGTTCAATTTGTGCGTCTGAAAGAATATCTTTATATAAGTCTCCGTAAAATCCATTGTTTGTGTGATGTGCTATGCTATACAAGATTTCCTTTAAAATATCCGCAAGTCCCTCTTTAGTAAATCTGTATATGTTGCAACTGATAAAATCATAAGCTTTTTCCGGCTCATTCTTCATCACTTCTGTAAAATCCATCATCGCATGTATATTGTCATATTTTCCGTAACTCATGCTCAAACCCTCCATTTAAAATCCTTGTTTCATTGCCTTAAAACCAACAATTTCCGCATGGTGTATCTTCTGTTATATCCGCTATATTAAGTTGTTTCCCCGGCTCTCCGTCAAAGTAATTTTCCACTCGTGCCGTTGCGACTTCCTCCGTAATATCATCAAGATAATTTACTCTGTCTCCGATATAATCAAAGAAAGCATCATTTTCAAGATCAATCATTTCTTTTGCTTCATCAATTCCCAAATACAGAAAAGTCCACTCTGCATGCTTATAACTTCCATCATCTAGTTGGAATTAAAGCATCAAAATTTCCGTAAATCTGAAGAGTATTTTTCCATATATCCTTTACAACTGTAAAATCCGCTCCGCTTTTGTTTGGATATTTCGGCTTATAATCAGCATAGTAATTACCCCTTGTTTGATTGAAATAAATGTCCTCTGTATCAATTTCCCATGTTTCGCACTTGTTCAAAATCAACTGTTTAAAGGTTTGAAAACCGTCATTGCCTCCGTCCGTTGTTTCCTCTGCTTCTAATCCATCAGCAACCGACAAAAGAGTATTTTTTATCCATTCTGCATCAGCTATTAAATCTCTGACACTTTCCGGCACTCCTCGTTTCCCTCTGCCTTCTATCCACATTTCCGCATGTTCATCAGCATCAAAATTTACTGCATGAGCTTTAAATTCTCTTATAAATCCCTCGTCCGTTCCGTCATAAAAAATAGTCTCTATAACATCCTCGCCTTCAGGTGAATAAAATTCAATTTCCCTTACAAATTCGCCCCTCTGCTCGCTTCTTTCGTATGCGTGCATATCGTTATTTTCCAAAATTTCAATAGTTCTTTCTGATAGCATTGTTTTAGCTCCCTTCTATGCTTTAAAATCATTATTCAATTAAGGTATAAGCGGAATTTGTTCCGGCTTCAATCCCTCATTAAGTCGCTGATATTTTCCCATAAGTAAATTATATAATTCGCAATAATCCGCATGTGATATTGTTTCATCGTCTGCAATCTCCGTTATAAGTGCATCTGCATCATCCAAAGTATCACACATATTAATCAAAGTGATATAATAGTTATATTTGTTTGTATTTGCCATTCTGACCGCCTCCGCAAGTGTAAAGCAATTTATATATAAATATTCTCCATTACTCAACAACTAATCTGATAAAATTCAATATATAAGCAATACCGCACAAGAAAAAACCATGTAGAGTCTGTGTGATAACCTGTAGGTATGGTATCATATTGTTGTCTGATGCTCCTGCAGTACCTATAATAACAAGTATTCCGGCAATCGTTAAAACCGTTGTAAGTGCTTTTAAAAGTGTTATAAATGCACTTTTTAAGCGACTTTTTAACAAGTCTATATTGATATATAGAGTATGTTTTTCTGTTGTTATAGTTAGCATTTTATGTTGTCTCCTTCCGTTCTGATTAAAATATCTGAATACAGTTACCGCTATCAGTAAAAACAAAATGCCCTTCAAAGCTCATATCTCTGCCGTATGCTTCAAAATCAAAATAGTATTGAAGATTTTCGGGAATACTGTCAAGAAGTCCAACTTGCTCCGCATATTCTTCTGCTACTTCTGTCATATTGCTACAATTATAATAAATCATAACATCGTCTTTTTTGTCGATTGCATCTTCCAAAGTGTAACCCTCGCCCATAATTGCGTTAACAATTTCTTTTTCGTCCTCGTCTAAATCGTTTATAGTCTCCGCTAACTCGTTTAAATCGTCTATATTGGAATATTCACTAACTTTTAAGCCGTCCATGTCTGTTTCATAGTCTGTTATAAAATACTCTTCATAATATATACCGTTCTCGTCCGGCTCGTCTGATATGCCTATCTCTTTAAGTGTTTTTTCGATTTCTTCTTCAGTTGCGGGAAGTTCTAACCATTTGCCAATCAAAAAACCCTCGTTATACTTGCCTAAATTAGTCACATAAATTTTTAACATGTCGCTGCACTCCTTTAAATAAAATTTACTGTAAAGCAATTTGAATTTACTTTAGTTCTTTATCTTGATTAAATTATATCACATTTTGATTAACTTGTCAATCATTTTGTTTAACGTTTTGATTAAAAAATTATACAATTTATTTAACTTGTTTTTGTGAAAATTGACTAATTAAACATTTTGATTGACTTTTCAATAACTTTATGTTATAATACCGGCTGAGGTGATTGTATATGCAGATAACAAAAGCTATTAAAACAATGATTGTAAACCGTGAAGCAAAACATATTGATGTATCTGAAAAGTTGGGATATACCAAACAAGGCTTTAGCAACCTTTTAAAGAAGGATAACTACAAACTTGATGATATTATCAAAATTGCAAATATACTTGATTATACAGTACAATTAACTTTTATTGATAATCAGCATAATAACAATATTGTTTTAACTTCTGAGGATGCTATATGATTGTAGCATCCTTTTGAAATTACTGTTTTATTGTGCTTTGTCTTTTAAAGTCTTTAAAAATTGCTCCGCTTCTTCTCTTGATTTAAAATTGTCTTTTACAGACTTCCAAATAAAAATTGATTTGTTTGGAAATGGAAAGTCTTTTTTATAAATACAATATTTTGTTTGTTTGCTCCCTTTTGGTTGTAGTGTTTTATTATCAAGTGTTTGCTCTGTATAAGATGCTATTTTGTATTCACTCATTTTTTACACCCCTTAAATTATTCTCTAAAAATTTTTGTTGACTTTCTGAAAGTCTTGTGATATACTACTAAATACTATAAGGTTGGCTTTGGGGTCTTGCGACCCCTCAGCCGTTCTGTGTTACTCGATGTTGCCATCTTCAAGTGCTTCAAAGTATTCAGTATCACTTACAAACTCTGAAACACTGTTAACGGCTTCATCGGTTATGTATGAATAATCATCATACATAATACACACCCCCTTATTGTATTTGCCTTGTTGCTCGGTCTCACTCGCCAAAGTTCAGCCGTGCTACAAGGTCTTTTTTATGGTCTCGGTGCAAAGCGTTTACTTGGGTCTGCCCTATCCCTTAACCACGATATAATTATAGCATAAGTAATACTTATATTCAATAGGCAAAACCGACAAATAAGTAGTACTTATATTGTATATATTTACTACACAATATATGGTATTTTTAATAGATATATTTCAATAGCAAACACTATATATTGTATATAAAATATAGAATTGACTTTTTTAAAAAAATATGATAAAATATTTTAAAAAATTTATTGAGGAATTGAAACAATGATAGAAAACAAACAATATAAAACAAGTGAATCAAGCAGAAAAGCACAAAAAAAATACGACGCTATTAATTATAAAATGGTTAGTATTAAGATGAAAAAAGACAACGCAACTGCACTTGATGAATATATAAAGAATAATCATGTAACAAGTAAAAATAGTTTTATTATTGAGTTAATAAATAATAAAATAAATTATAAAAAAGGAGAATGAAAGTAGTAGTATTGAATACTATGTATAACGGTATTTGGTATTATGTTATATGATATTCTATATTATAAGTTTTAGTTATGGATATTATAAAATATAGTTATAATAACTCTATTATTTCAGGTAGTATAGTTATCGAACTTTTAACTATCCCATAAATAGTACAGTAAATTATATATTTTAGTGTTCTATAAATTGGACAGTAAATTTATATATCTCAAAATTTGCACTTTGTCCATAAGTGCGATTATATAGGGGCGTGGAATACATTCATAGAAGCCTTGATATAAGCGGATTTGAGCCTATCTGATGTTTTCACACGTTATGTTATTTTTCAAAACTTAATACACAATAAAAATAAGACTACATTCCCGTAGTCTTTTTCTTTTACCTATAAACACTTCAAATTTATTCGACACCAACTTCGATAAAACCCACTAACAGAGCCAATTAAGGCTCTTTTTTTATGTCCAAAAGTAATTCTACAAAATATAAAAAACACTCTCAAACCCCTGTAAAATCAATACTTTTCACGAAAATAGCGAAATTAGTTAAAATCTTCTTATCTTCTATGGGCTAAAACATCTTATATTTTCCTTACAAACATAGTAACAATAACACTTTCATATCTCAAAATATACTTTTATATCGAAGTTTATTATTTTTACATCAACCTTAAAATCAAAATAGAGAATATTAACATAGGGGCTATATTTTACATTAGCCTATCGGCGTATACGGTAATCGGTTACTTTGTAACCTCATACCGCTAACTCATTTTACTGGCGTAAAATTCGTTAGATTTAATTTTATCACTTTTTAAGGGTATCAAAAGTTATAAAAATTTTTCAAACCCTTGTATTTACTGGCTTTTCAAACCCTTTTCCTTTAAGTATATATATAGGGTTGAGCATAAAAACAATTTAATTTGAAGATGTGTATGAGAGCATAGCGGCGTATGAGCAGGAGCTACGAAAGCCAGAATTCATATCTTTTATAAAAACAAATAGGGAATAATTAAACGGAGGTGATTTTGTGCAAGGAGTGTACAAGATAGAAAATGTTAATAATGGTAAAAAGTATATAGGTAGCAGTAAGGATATTGAGAAGAGGTTTTATCAACATAGGCGGGAGTTAGAAAACAAAACACATCATTCCGTCAAATTACAACGTGCGTGGAGTATATCGAAGAATAAAGATATATTTTTATTTGAGGTCGTAGAGATTGTAGATAATGTAGATATTTTAAGAATCGGTACGTATTCAAACAAATATTATTTGTGGATTCATTACAGAGATATAGATTTTGCTGTTTATAGGTATGATAAAGGCAACGTTGTTTTAGTTAAAGATGTCACAGATGAAACTACAGCCAGACTTAAACGCATGAATTTGTATGACGGGGCACATCATCAGGTTAGGGGTGTTTTAAACTGATACATGTTGTTGATGCAAAAATGGGCGCGGGAAAAAGTTCAGCTTTAATTAAGCTCATAAACAGTTCAAAGAGTGATGTTAGGTTTATTTATGTAACTCCATATCTTAAAGAGGTGGAGAGAATAATCGAGAAATGCCCTTCTAAGAATTTTAAGCAACCATTTATTAATGAGGAGTTTAAATATAGCAAACTTAGAGGCTTGAAAATATTATTGGGGCAGCAACAAAATGTTGTTACTACCCACGCCCTGTTTCACTATTTTGATGATGAAATTATTGATTTGGTTTATAACGGCAATTACACCTTGATACTTGACGAGGTTGTAGATGTAATTGTTCCTTATTTAAAAGAGAATTCAAAATCGAAAAAGCAAGGTATCACTCGGTCTGATTTAGATGACTTACTTAAATGTCATGCGCAAGCAAATGAGAAAACTGGATTTGTTGAATGGACGGATGATTCTTATGATGGAAATCAAAATGAATATAAGATACTTTGTGATTTAAACAGTTTGGCGTTGTATGGGAGTGAAAAATATCCCTTATGGCTCTTCCCTATTAGAATTTTTAAAGCCTTTCGTGAGAGCTATGTTTTAACATATATGTTTAACGCTCAACCTCAGAGATATTATTACGATATGTACAAAATTAAATATGATTATAAAGGCGTTGAGTTTATTGATGGCGACTACTATATAACCGATAATGTAAATAGTGTACTAAATATTGACTATCGCAAACTGATACATATATGCGAAAAAGAAAAACTTAATCGTATTGGCGGTAAACAAACCGACTTGTCAAAAAGTTGGTATACGAGAAACAAAAACAATCCATTAATGACACAATTGAAAAACAACACTATTAATTTCTTTAAGAATATTTGTGGTTGCAAATCGTCTACTTGTATTTGGACAACCTTTAAATCACAAAGACAAAACATTCAGGGCAAAGGATATACCAAAGGTTTTCTTTCTTGTAACATGAGGGCTACTAACGAGTATAGAGACAGGAACTGTGTTGCCTATTTAATGAATAGGTATATGAATCCTATCGTCAAGAATTTTTTCTTACAACATAACGTTACTGTTGATGAAGACGGTTACGCTCTTTCTGAGATGCTTCAGTTTATTTGGCGTTCAGCAATTCGTAATGGCGAAGAAATTTGGGTTTATATACCAAGTGTTAGAATGAGGAATCTTCTAAAACAATGGATTGAAGAAAATTCACCAAAATAATAAAAACAAACGGAAAATAATATATCAGAGCCACCCACTTTACCATATAACACAAAATAAATACAAAAAAACAAAAGGAGAGATTTTAACGACAATAATGAAAATAAAAAATGAAACAAAACTTACATATCCGGATTACAAGAGAATCCGAGAACTATCACATCGTATAGATTGTACTGTTACTCAAGCAGATTTTGATACGAGCCATCCTAATCCCAATAGGATTAATTATACTGCAAGTGACGTAAATAGATATTTGAAATATACAGGAGGTAGACTTTAATGGTTTTAAGTATTGAAGAACAGGAAGTTTGTATAAATGCTATGCGAGACGAAAATTTTGCTACAGCTTATTGTAGTGACCGCACTTGGATAACTAAAATGGATAAACTCGTAGAGAAGTCGCCTAACTTATTCGAGGTTATTGCCGAGACAGATTGTAGCAAGACATATAAGTTCCCAAAACGACTTATAAGCATTAGAAGTTCTATTGTCACGAGAGAGTTGACTGAGGAACAAAAGCAACTCGCTGCTGAGAGACTAAGGAATGCAAGAGAACAAAAACAGAATATTTAGTTTATTTGATTAATTTTCTTATTGTTTAATGTAGAAATTTAAAACAAATATAATTGGTAATGTAATTTCATACTTTGATATATTCGTTTTAAATTTTACTGTTAATTAGTGTAAAAATAATGAAAGGATGAATTGATATAAGTCAGTACGGAATTAAGATAAAAAATATTAGTGCTGGAATGTTATATGATGTAAACCTTGGTACGAGGGATTATTTTACATATACGGATGCAATGTTGAACAACAGCCTATTTAGCGATTTTTTAAAAAGGAACGGTCTAAATGTTTATCGCAAAAAACAAAACCAAGAATTTTCTAAAGATGAAAGCACAAGAGATATTGTGTGTTTAGATTTTGACTTTGGCAGCCGCTCGTATGACGAAGAGTTTAAGAGGTTAACAAAGTTGCTCGACGGTGATTTAACAAATGAGTCTCGTGAGAGAATTGAAAACGCCATTAAAAAAGTAGAGTCTCGAAAAGAGCTTTACTCAGAAAAGAAGCGTGGAGAAATAAGAGATTTGTTTTATAATGAGGGCGTTGACATTACTTATAAGACTAAAAACAAAGACGGCTCGTTAAAAAAACAACAAACTATTCACTACGAGATGTTATTTAGAACCTCAGCCAAAGCAAAACTTGGACAAGTTATATTTATCAATAGTAAACTTTATAAAAAGGCGTATGATTGGTTGACTATAGGGCTTGGCAACAAAATGCAAAAAGATAATGCAAAGATAGTCGAGATGTCTGCTTATGCCCCACTTACTACGAGTACGATTGTGGGGACTATTCATATACCTGTTGAGGATATATTGATTTTAAAAGACCAAGATTCGTTCTTTGAAACCATTGCCGATGTTGTAAGAGCCGAAGAGTACACAGACAATAACGGCGATAAAAAAAAGAAATGTGTGGTGTCCAGAGAAAAAACTAAAGTCAAAAATACGCTTTGGGATGGTATGGGTTTGATTGAGTGCGACGACAGATACCTTAATCTACCGGGCTATATAAACGGTATGGCTCTTATGAGGAATCATCTGTTTAAGGTGTGCTGTGTTAAGACCAAGATACAAAAGTTCTTTAAAGACTGGTGTGCCGAAAATGGATATGATTACGAAACCCATCAAGTGCAAGACATGTTTGGCAATTGGCATTACCTCAAAGATATTAAGATGATAACAACCGATAACGCTATCAAATGGAAGAAGTTTATAGACCTTATGGGCGGAACTCCTGAAACCGCTTATGAATATTGGTGTGACAGAATACGTGCTGACGGGTGCGTGTGGGGCATTGTTAAGACAGACCACGAGAGTAAGTTAGGTAATTATCAGCAATTGAGCTACCAGATGGTTAACACCCTCCCTTGTTCTAAAGAGGACGTTAAAGCCATCGCTCAAGACAGCATTGATTATGTGGAATTAATCAAGTCTAATAATCGTGAATTCGAGAAGTTTTTGCGCAAATATGCAAACGAGGTTAATCATTATGAGATGCTTGCCGACTTATATGCACATAATAATGATTTTGCTGAGTGCAAGTGGTTTAGAGAAGAAAAACGAAAGATTATATCTAGTTATGTACATAAGCTTCGTAAGGGTAAGATATTTGTTGAGGGGGATAACTTAACTGCCTTTGGAAATCCATATGCACTCCTCCTCTATTCTGTTGGAGAAGATTGGAAGGATGATCCGACATTCCAGCACGAAAATGATGCTATTCAATGCTACACACCACGATTTAGTAGCAATGAGTATCTGGCAGCGTTTAGAAATCCACAAAATGCACCTAATAATATTTGCCATTTACATAATGTGTATAGCAAATATTACGAAAGATACTTTGAATTTAGTGATAATATAATAGCAATTAACAGTATAGAAACCGATATACAAAGTCGCGCAAACGGCATGGATTGGGATTCGGATTTCGTTTTAACTACAAATCAAAAAGAAATAGTAAAGGCTGCCAAGTATTGCTACGAGAATTACCCTACGGTAGTAAATGACTTAAAAGAAAGTGGTATAACTTATTCAAACACAAAGACAGCTTATGCTAATATGGATAACAAATTTTCTGGATCTCAAATGGGCATTGGTTGGAGTAGTAATTTAGCTCAACTTGCAATGACATATTATTGGACGGAACTATCAAATGAGATTTCTAACGAGAATTTAATTAAAGAGTTATATGACAATTTTATTATCTTAGCAGTTGTCGCGCAGGTCGAAATCGACTCTTCAAAACGCGAATATGAAGTTAATGGAAGAGAAGAAATTAAACGCATTAGCAAACTTCCTTGTATGTCTCTTACGAAAACCATCGAAGACGATAATGGCAGACCAAAAACCATTAAGTGCGACTTCCCTGAATTTATGAAGTATACAAGAGAAATCCCATATTTAAAAGATGGAAAAGAGCTTCCGTATGAAACAGTTAATAAAAATAAAAAGAAACTTCGCAATCGTATAAATTACGATTTACAATGCCCTATGAATTGGCTTGAAGAGTGGTTGGATAAAATACAAAACATATCCAGTGCAAATTCGCTGCCTACTCAAAATTTCTTTATTAAGATGAGTGGATACGGTGATCACAAACAAATGTCTAAGATAAGACAGATTATAGAGATATATGATGGTTACATAAAACAATATGCTGTATCGCCTAATAAAGATGACGATATGTTTTCAACCGCCATAGATATATCAAATGAAATTCTTGATAGGCTGTCGAAGATAAAGATTGGAAATGTGGTGACTATAAATAGACTTATTGAAACATCTCTTGGCTTAGAGGTTAATAACAATAGAAGTTTGTTTTATAAAGATGGTCAAAAATACACTCGCAAAATGTTAAATATGCTATATAAAATGGATAAAAATAAGTTCTTAAACAATTTTATTTGTGAAAATTGCACAAAATTTGCCGAGTAGAATTTGTAAAAACCGCATAAACACAGGGGTTTCGGGCGATAAAATTCGTCTGTATAATGGAGAGGGGTAACCAAAAGTTATCCCTCTTTATTTATGAGAAATTTTTTTTAGAAGCTGTTTCACTCACAAGAAAAGCTTACACCCTATTGGGTGAATACATAATAGAAAGAGTTGAATTTTTACTTGAAGGAAATCAAAAAGGAAGAAATTGCAAAGCTTGTTAAGGCAGGTATTATTAAGAATACCAATAAGGGTTTTGTAAGCACAAAAAATCATCAGCCCGTAGGGTTGGTAAAAACTTTGCATGGTCGCCATTATTATATTGAAGATTTTTATGGTGATATGGCGAAGAAATTAAACTGAAAGAGGTGTCTCTTATATTTGGTTTAGAAAAAATGCCAAACGAAAATAATTTTGAGTGGAAATTACGTTTGTGCAAAGCTAAAATAAACAGAGAAATAGATTTAGATTGGCAGGAAATTGTGGATATGCTTGGTTTAGATATTCATCCTGACCATTTACGCAAGACTGCTTATGGATTAATTGAGTATGATGAATACATACATGGTTTTGGTGGTGTAGCTACAACTATATTATCTATATCCGATTTGCACGTACCGTTTCAATTGGATTATGCTCTGCTAAAAGATTATAGGGGCGTAGATATATTGCAGATAAACGGTGATGTTATTGATTGTCAGGCATTATCAAAATTCCCAAAGCAATATCGTATATCACCTATTGAAGAAATGATTTTAGGCAGACAGTATCTTATTGACTTGATTGAATATATAAAGCCTAAAAAAGTTGTTTGTAATTATGGTAATCATGATAAGCGTTTTGCAAATTACATCGCAAAGCATATAGATACTGATTTATTGGAATTATTACCAGATACGTCATTAGAATTGATTTTTATCGAGGGATTTAAACATTACGACAAGAAAAGTAAGTCAAAGATATGGTACGAGCCTTTATGTAACGTTTTTACTGATGTAGAAATTGAATATATAGACGACTGGAGAGCGAAAATCGGCAAAACTTGGTTTGTTCATCCTCTTGCTTATCGTTCTGGGTTCTTAGCAACAGCAGATAAAGCTAAAGATTATTTGCAAGATGTAGACAAAGAATCTTTTGATTGTGTCTGCATGGCACATACTCATTCTATTGGTGATTCTGAAAATGGGTATATTAGACTTCTTGAACAAGGGGCTTTTGCCGACGTTAAAAAGATGAACTATATGGACGGACGATTAACAAAGCCACAAAAAATGGGATTTGCTATTATTTGTCAAGATGTTGATGGCAATCTCATAAAAGACAAAACTAAAGTTGTTGTTTTAAGCTAATGACAATAATTGAGAGATAGCACATGTCGTGAGACAGCAGTAAGTCTATCTCTCTTTTTATTTATTTTTAGAGAATAAATAAGAGGAGGGATAAACTATGGTAAAAGAGGAAAATGTTGGAGTATACTGTGTAGAAAATTTAATAAACGGCAAAAAATATATCGGGCAAAGTTGCGATTTAGCAAAAAGGTTGTCAGAACACAAGAGAAGATTGAATTATAGAGATGTATATGAAAAGAGGTATCTCCAAAGAGCATGGATAAGTATGGAGAAAAATCTTTCTCATTCAAAGTAAAAGATGGGCATTTAATCGAAGACAAAACAAAAGTTATTACATTGAATTAGTTGAAAGAGGAATGAATAAATGAATAAATTTGAATTTATAGAAGTTATTTCTAACAATAGCGGTTTAACAAAGAGGGATACAACGATATTTCTTGAATCTATTATAAATGTTATTACAGAAACGCTGTCCAAAGGGGGTAACATTAACATTTCTGGATTTGGAAAGTTTGAAACTAGGTCTCGCGGTGAAAGAAAGGGCGTTAATCCCAGAACCGGAGAAAGCATAACCATTTTGAAGTGCAATATTCCCTCGTTTAAAGCTGGAGCAAATCTTAAGAAAGCGGTAAATGGCGCTGAATGATGGATATATGGTATAGTTTTGATATGTGTGCCTTCTCTGATAGTATAATTCATCAAGCATTTAATGATGAATACAGTTTTATTTCGGTGTTTGCTAAATATGAACAAGCAAGACGCCTAATTAGAGAACTTTTACGTTATGAAGATTCTGTATTGGATGGAATTGAAATTCAATCTGAAGATTGTAGCGGATATCAAGATGAGTATGTTATAGAAATTTGGACAGAGGACGGATATTTGTATATAGGTTGTGAACCCGCCAAGAGAAATGATAAATATAAAACTTTTGAGGGTGATGTCGCCTACGTATTTGGAGATTGTAATTCAAAGATTTTGAAGTCTTGCAATTACAAGAGGATTTTTGAAGTTTCCATTGCCGAAAATAAAAACTTAAGTGAGAGTTTTAAGAATTTTTGGAAGATGTTCGGAGTATAAGAAACAAATTAGAGAGAGCTGATTTATCGGCTCTCTTTTTATATGGCGGGATAATGCAGTGGTAGCAATTTTGGCTCATAACCAAAAAGTCGCACGTTCAAATCGTGCTCCCGCAACCAAAGGTGAACTCTACCTACAGTTCTATGGAGATAGTCTGAATCGCACCAGCGATAGGATGAAATGAGTGAGACAGTTTGTAATATCAGAAGACAGACAGAGCGTTACAAATGATGCCTTGAGACGAATAGGGCTTGAAGAATGAGTCGGTCTGTGAGTATAGTTTGCTTTTGAAGTTTAAGTGGATTATACAATAACGGTGGCGATAACAGGACGTTATGGGAGTTACTGTGGTTAAACGCAAAACTTCATCCATTTATTTGGAGAATAGTATTATAGAGGTCAGTCAGTTAGACTGGTAAGGGGAATTACAGGTGCTTCCTATCCCCACCTCCAATTTTTAATGATTGGAGGAGATTAAATATGGGACATCCAGTAAATTTGAAGGTTGGAGACAGATTAGTACAATCAACATCTGTCTCATATGATGATTTAGTTATGCTATATAGGCAGTATATAGAAACATATGGGGAAGTGCCGATATTTTCAAAGTGCGATTCAAAACATAATATGCCACAAGGTAGAATTATAAATAAAGTTATCGCTGACAAAGGTATAACATATAATGATTTCTTGCTGCAATTTGGAAAAGTATCGCACGTAAGAACTGAAAGTAAAGACTATGATATTTATGTAAATAGATACAAAGAGAAATCTGATGCTCTTGGTAGATACATTTTGTCCAATGAATTAATTAATAATCATTACGGACTACCTAATGCAAATTGGTTTGTAAAATACTGCCCAGACGATAATGTTAAGACATTTACCGATTTTGTAAAATGGTGTGGTTATGACCCACACTACGCACTCGACAAGGAATACGTATCCAACAAATTAATTGAGCTGGAGCAAAAACTCAATAGACCAATTACTAAACAAGACATAACTTTAGATAGTGTTGGGTTTTCTGAAATAGTTATTATGCGTATTTGGGGTTCTATTAATAAAATGAAAAAAGATTTAGGATTGATGAAATCTATATCTATAAAACCCATATCTATCGAAGAATGTAAGGTGCGATTGCAAACGAGACTTGAGAACGTATATAAAAAGACTGGTAGAAAATTTGTATCTTGGTGCGATATAGAGAGTGATGAATATCCAGATAAACCCTTGAACCATAAAACATATCATTACGCTTTTAGAAGAAGCAATGAGAATCTTAATGCGTATATGAAATCACTTGGTTTTGCAATGTGTCAGAATAATATCGGGAACACATATACATTTGACGATGGAGAGGTTGTAAAATCGACATTTGAATTTGATTTTTCTACATATTTGAGAAAACATAATATCGAGTACAAGCGAAATGTAAGATATAAAACATTTATAGATGAACAAAGCAAAATTGACTGTGATTATGTAATACAAGTAAATGGTAAACCATTGTATATTGAAATAGCTGGCATCATTTATAATACTCTTGAAGATGATTGGAGAAATCGAAAATACGCATCTAAGAGAGAAAATTCATACAGAGACAAAATGATTTTAAAAGAAAAATTGTTACTTAATGCGGATGTAGATTTTATTTTCTTATTTCCTTGGGATATGGTAAGCGGGAAATATGTTGATATTTTAAACACAAAAATAAATGAAATATTGGAGAAGGTAGCTTAATAAACACCTTCTCATTTTACTTGAAAGGAAACGAGGTGAAATAGATGGCAGAACGCAGTAAAAGAATTATGATGTACGATGAAAATAAAGCGAAACAAATCAATCCGGAAACGCTAAAATTGTTCCAAAAATATCAAATAGATATGTCTATTCGTGATTTGTCCCCCACTACAGTTTCGTCTTACAACTCTGACTTAATGCAGTGGTTTATATATATGTATGACAATCAGTTTAATTTGTCTGTTGTGGAGGCTACAGAAGAAGATATTGAAGAATACTATTTCTGGCGTAAGCAACAGGGTAATAATGTAAACAGGCAGAAGCGAGTTATGTCTTCTATTTCAGCATTTTATAAATTTTTACGCAAAAAGAAGATGATTACGGAATCTCCTGTTGAGTTTATTGAAAGACCCAAGCAGGGACAGGCTGTTACTGTTCAAACATATTTAACAAAAGAACAAGTTCAACTTATGCGCGAAAAACTTGAAGCGCACGGAGATGTTCAGTTACAGGCTTATGCGTTTCTATCTCTTACTACTATGGCAAGAGTAAATGCCGTGGCTAATCTTAAATGGGAACAGATTGATTGGGATGAAAGAATATTCTCTGATGTACTTGAAAAAGAGGGAAAGCTGGTTGAGTTATCATTTTCCCAAGAGACCAAAGAATATTTGCAAAAACTTGTTGAATATAGAAAAGAAAAGAATATTGATGATTTTGGATGGGTATTCTTAAGTCCATATGTAACTCCTGATAAGCCAATAAACAACAGCACCTTAAATGATTGGTGTAAGAAAATTGGTGCTATGATTGATGTTCCTACTCTGCATCCTCATGATTATCGTCACAGCTATGCGACACTTCTTAAGAATGAAGGCGTCAGCTTAGAGGATGTATCGACAATGCTCAATCATTCTGGAACAGATGTCACGAAGAAGTTTTATATTAAAACTGATACTTCAAAGGTAAGAAAACTCAAGGATGCTATTCAAATTTAACTTTAGAACTTCAATTTTATAGAGAAATAAAAAAGAAAGGAGGGCAAGACTACCCTCCTTTCAAACAACTAAATAACGCTCGTTGCGGGACTTAACCCAACATCTCACGACACGAGTTGCGAGGCTATGAACAACATACCATTTTACATATGCGGGCACCCGTCAATTTGTTGTCTTACCGTGGTCAACGTGACCGATTGTACCTTTTTGTCTCCACTGCTGCCTCCCGTAGGAGTCTGTCTGTGGTTTCCGTTCGACTTGCATGTGTTAAGCACGCCGCCAGCGTTCGTCCTGAGCCAGGATGCTCTATTAGAAGATGTTGTAGTAAGCCCTAACCCAGCCCAATTATGTAAAAATAATATATAACTGGGCTAAGGCTTCTGATTACCATACTACTTGTTTAAACAGATAAAACATGATAATAAAGAAAATAATCTTTACTATTCCTCTTATCAGTTCGTCAAAGAAACCATTTTGCTGTAAGAACTTGTATACAGAGTGTTTCTTTTTAGACAAGAATATGAGAATCCTACTCCAATACTTTTTCATAGAAACCTCCACTCTCTTCGTGATGAAGAACGTTATTTAGTTGTCAAAGTTCAAACTATAATTTCATTATAACATATTTTTATGATTTGTCAACATTATGAGTGAAATCATGTCATTAATTTCATATGATGATATTCGACAAATCCACCATTGATTAAGCATTTTAAAGTGATGCTTACAGATATAACTAACTTGGCGGTTAGTCGGAATATATCGCAACCTTATAGAGTTGCACTTGCGAAAAGCAACCTCTACGGGTTGCTTTTTAATTTGAATGAAAGGACGTGAGCATTTGGCTCAAGGAAAAAGCAAAGAAGAGGCTGTAAGAGAGTCAATGGCTTCGCCCAAGACAATAGACCCTACTATTGATTTTAGGATACACAGGTCTCCAAAGCAGTATAACCCCAAAGAGCACAAATACAAATGTATGTGCTGTGGTGCTGGATTTAATGGGCAACAAAAGAATAATTTTCAAAGAACACTTAGTCCCCTATTCCAGTCCAACGATGGATTTTTGCCTTGGTGTAAGGATTGCACTGATAAATATATGATATTACTTACTGCATTTTATTCAGGCAATGAAGAGCATGCAATTGAGCATTTTTGTCAGCAAGTAGACTGGGTTTACGACTTTGAACCTTTAAAATGTGCGAGGGAAATATCAAGTGATAGAAGCAGAATCTCTCACTATGCCGCTAAAAAGAATTTAAATACCGGCGGACGTAAAACTTACTTTGATAGCTTGAAATTTGCTCAGCAACAAAAAAAATATGAAGTTATTACTACAAGAGAACAAACCAAAGATGAAGACGTTAAAGTTAAGGGTGGTTCTGTTGACAGATGGGGTCTTGGCTTTACTAAAATGGATTATAAAAACCTTGACGACCACTACTTCATGCTTAAGAAAAATAACCCCAACGCTGATAATAACCAAGAAATCTTCATCAAGTCGCTTTGCAATATTAACATGCTTATGGTTAGAGCATTGCAAGACGGTGATTCGGATAAGTATGTAAAACTTACTGAGCAATACAGTAAGACATTTACTAAAGCGGGATTGAAAACAATTCAAGAAGTTGACAACAGTGCCGATGAGTGTTTAGGTGTAACATTAGCTACTATTTCTCAGTTTACACCTGAAGAGTATTACAAAGATAGAGGGTTATATAAAGATTTTGATAAGATTGGCGAATACTTTACAAGGTTTGTTAAGAGACCATTGAAGAATCTAATGACTGGTTCAACAGAAAGAGACCACGAATATTACGTAAAGGATAAGTCTGGTGATTTAGATGACTAAAACATATGCAGATGAACGCCAAGCCAATCTTTACAAGAAGTTTCCTTCAACACACTTCCTGAGTAATCCTAAGAATGTACATAATACATTTCTTTGGAGCACCCTATTTTCTCGCAATTTTCATAAACTAGCGACTGACTATTTGGGCATAAAATTACATTTATATCAACAGTTAATTTTATACCTTATGGGTATCTCTCAGCTTATTGTAATTGTAGCCTGTCGTGCGGCGGCTAAATCGTTTATTATTGCTCTGTATGCGTGTTGCAAGGCAATAATTAAGCCCGGTAGCAAAATAGTTTTGGGTTCAGCTACACGAGGGCAAAGTAAACTAATTATTTCAGAAAAAATAAAAAATGAATTAATGAATATGTCCCCTGCTCTATGTAAGGAGATTAGAGACATTAAAGATAGTGCTAATGAGTCAATTGTTTATTTTAAGAATGGTTCTACTATCAAAGTGTTTACCGCTAATGAATTTGCTCGTGGTTTGCGTTCAACTGACGCTGTACGAGAAGAGTTTAGGCAGATTGATAAAAACATTGACGATAGTGTTATTTCACCATTCCAGACAATAAGACAGGCACCTTATATGATTGACCCATACTACTCCTCTATTGAGGATTTAAAGGAAGACCCGATAGATATTTATATATCTTCTTCGTGGTTTGATGATGGGCATTGGATGTGGGACATTGTTGACCAAGCATATAGAGATATGTTGGATGATGGTCGTTCCGCTATGCTTGCATTTGATGAGAGTATTACTTTGAAACACAATATTAGAACTCAAAGACAGATGCAACAGGAAAAGAAAAAGCAAGACCCAATTACTTGGCAGATTGAGTTTCTTAATCTTAGAATCCGTAATAATGCATCGGCTTTCTTTACATATTCGATGCTTATGGATAATCAAACACTTAGACAGGTATTTTATCCGAGAGACCACAAAGATGTTAAATTTAAGAAAAGAAACAAATATGCTATTCCAAAGCAAGAAGGAGAAGTTAGGGCTATTTCTTGCGATATCGCTTTTGTTGAGGGAAAGCAAAACGACAACTCTGTTTATTCTTGTATTCGTGGCATTCCAGAATCAATGACCTATACCACAGAAAATGGCGAAGTAGAGGTTAAACAGGGTTATAAAAGACAGTATTCATATATTGAATCTAATCAGATTGGCGATACAACTAAACAGGCAATACGAATACGCCAGTTGTATGATGATTATGAAGCTGACTATATTGTATTGGATACAAGAAACGGTGGTTTGCAAGTTTTGTATGCGTTAGGCAAAACATTATATGACGAAGAGCGCGGAATTGAATATCCTCCTCTTTCTTGTATGAATAACGAAACTTATGCGGCGGCTGTTAAGAATCCAAATGCTCCTGCCGTTATTTTTGCGATAAACGGCTCACAACAATTAAATAGTGATATTGCATACAGTTTCAGACGTTCCTTATTGGAACATAGGGCTGAGTTTTTAATCAACTATAATTTGGCTAAAGAAACTATTCTCAATGAAAATGAAGAGTATAAAAACGAGTTTAATATAGAGGTTCAGCTTGAATTTGAAAGCCCGTTTTTAGAAACTCAGGCAATGATTAGTGAGTGTGCCGAGTTATTATATGAAAAATCACCTCAAACTGGTGCAGTTAAAATATATGAACAAGGCGGAAATCGAAAGGATAGATATACGTCTTGTAGCTATGGTGGGTATTTCTTCGACCAATTGGAATTGGATTTACTTACCGAGAGTGAAGAATATGAATTCGGAATTTTTATTAATTAAGAAAGGAGGGCAATATGTCAGAAGAAATTAAAAACCAAGAGGCTACGCCCTCTAAAGAATATGAGTTTAATTCATATGTAGCTAACGGTGTTAGCGATTCTTTGTTTTGGTCAAGTGTATATGACTATTTTGACAAAGATGAAATTGAAGCCGTTCTTAGAGACCCGATAGCAAATCATGAGACCGCTATCCGATTATCAAACTTTGTTTATACAAAGAATGGTATGGTTGGCAACTCAATTGATTATCAAACATCGTTAATGACTTTAGACCGTGTTGTAACGGCTAAAATACCATCAAAGAAATTAAACGATAGCAGAAAAGAAAAGATTGAACGAAACAAAGAACTTATGCTTGCTACTCTTGATAAAATTGATGATAAAGCAGTTATTCGTGATGGTTTATTTACCGATATGGTTGATGGTATTGCGTTTAGATACTTTGAAACAAAGAAAAAGCAAGTTGATAAAACAAGATTTTTATCAGATTATGATGTTGAAAGTATTACAGAAATCAATAATTTGAGCGATGTCGGCATGAATGCAACAGTTATCACATTGCCTTGGGAATATACAAAAATCGTCGGCAAAAAGAATGGCAGATATGTATTAGCATTTAATCTCGACTACTTTAATGATTTAACCGACGGAACACGAGAACAAAAACTTAAAAAGATGCCACAAGAGATTGTAAATGGTTATCATAAGAAAAATCGCAAAAAGTGGCTTGTACTCGACAACGATAAGACAATGTGTGTAAAAATCAAATGTAAAGATTCGGAACAATGGGGTCGGAGTGCTATTATATCTGCCCTATCCGATGTTTTATACAAGGACTATTTTACAGACGCAAAAAGAAGTGTCCTTGATGAGGTATGCAACAAAATCTTGTACCAAGTATTCCCAGAGAATCGTCAAGGTACGGGTTCTACACTTAATAAAACACAGCAGGAGACTCAGCACAACGCTTTAAAGCAAGCTATCGCAAACAAGAATAGTCGTGGTGGGACGAGTTTTGTATCGTTGGCTGCCGGAACTAAACTTGACAGTGTTGATACTTCTACATCTATATTTGACGAGAAAAACGAGTCAAATCTTAACAACGATATTGCTTGTGATATGGGTGTATCGGCAGCATTAATTGGTGCCGTTGCAACAGGTAGTTATGCGGCTGGTAGTCAGAATATAGAAATGATTACATCTCAATTGTATGAGTGGATTTGTAAATGGAAAAAGGAGTTGGTGCACGTCATCAATGCAAATATCATCAAGGACAAAAAGAACCCTATTGACATATATTACTTCCCTACTTCTTTTGTCAATAGAAAACAATTTTTTGAAATGATGAAAATATTGTATAGTGAGGCGTCTGGTTCTCTTACATTCCTAATAGCAAGTGCTGGTGTTGATCCAGATGTTTACTATGCTACTATGGATAGCGAAATCGAGAACGGTTTATTTGAAAAATATAAGCCACATCAAACTTCATATACCATGTCTGCAAAAGATACAAATAATGTTGGCGGTAGACCAACAGGCGACAACCCGGAACAAAATAAGGGTGGAAATATGCTACCAAGTCCAAGTGATAATACATAATTAAATAATTAGAGAGCCGTGAATCGGTTCTCTTTTTATATACAAACCAAAGGAGGATGATTTTATGTCACATATCCTCGAAATCTCAAAAAAGGCTAATCGGGCGGGTAGGGTTCCCATTAAGATTGCTTTGCTTAAAATCCATGACGATGCGGAAGAAACCAATTTGAATGGCTTGCATTGGGATGAAACTTATGTAACCAATGCTATTGAAAGTTTGAAAATGATGCCTATTTGTGCTGAATTTTGCTCAGAAGACAAAGATGTTCCGGTTGGGCACGGTCTAACAGGCTCTGAAACAAACGAAAAAGGTCTTGATGAGCCTATATTTGAAAACAGTGAAGCCGTTGGCGTAATTGAAAAAGGGTCAATTGAAACTGTTGAAATTAATGGTGAAGAAATTAAGGCTTTATGTGGTTCTGGCTATTTATTTAATCAACGCTATCCTAAATTTGTTAAATGGGTTAGAGCAAATCATGCTCTTGGAAATGTGGATACTTCTATAGAAATTGTTGGATTAGAATCAAATGCAAACAAGATTGTTTATTTAGAGGACGAGCCTAAAGAGGAATTTAGAACACCTTGTGAGTTTTCGTTTTCAGGAACAGCAATCTTATCTGTAACACCTTCAGATTCTAATGCGATAGTGCTCGAAATAGCACAAAAAAAAGAACAGGAGGAAAAGGAAATCATGTTTGATGAAAAAACAATGCGTGACGTAATTGTTAATGCTATAAATGAGACTAATAGCAAAAACGATGAGTTAAACGCAACCATCACAGAACTTAACTCAACAATTGCAAAAAGAGATAATACGATTGTAGAACTTAATGCAACAGTTGAGCAGGTTAGAAAAGCTCTTGCTGATTTAGAGGCTGAGAGAGAAACTTATTGGGCTGAGAGAGAGGCACTTCAGAAAGAATTGGGTGAACTCAAAGCAAAAGCAAGATTGGGTGAACTTAATGCTGCTATTGAGAATTTCACAGATGAAGAAAAGGCTTACGCCGAAGTTGAAATCAATAGCTTTAACGAAGACCCGATGGCTGGCGATGTAGATGCTATTGTTAGCAAAATTTATGCCGGTATAGGCACAGCGACTAAGAAGGCTGAGGCTGATGCTAAAGTAGCAGAGCAGAATGCTAAAAAAGAAGATGCTGATTTGGACATATTCTCAGAAGTTAATTCTGCTGAAGATGAATCAAATGAAGATGTAAATATTTTTTAAGGAGGAAATAAGAAATGATTAGATTTGAAAAACTTGCTTCTACAGAGAGCGTATATCCTTTCGTAGATGCCGTTGTTGCGGCTGATTATAAGAATGGTACATTCGGTACTATTGTTGATGGCACATTTACTTCTGGTGCTGGTTTTATGGCTATTATGCAGGTTGAGGACGGAGATGCAGCTAAGACTGCTGACTACACAATCCTTGCTGGTAAGCACGCAAGAATTGCAGACTTTTCTAAGGTAGATGGTCATGTTGTTAATATCACAAAAGACCAGCTTCCTGAAACATACAAGGTTGGCGACAAGCTTGTTGGTAATGGTGCTACTTACACAGTTGGCGAAGCATCTAATGAATGCTTTGAAGTAATCGAAGTTATGCCTTATGGCGTAAGAGCTACTGTTGTAGCCTAATCTAAAGAAACGGAGGAATTATAGTAATGAGTTATTCTTTTGAATTAAATAACGCAAGAAATGATGCAACATTTGCTACAGGCAAAATTCACGAGAAGTCACCTGTCGTAGAGGTATTTAGTGCGATGGTTGAAGGCTCTGACCTTTCTAAGTTTGGTAAGCATGCTGATGCATCTGCAAAATACATTAAGGATTTGGGCGTAAGAGCTCAGGCTGGCGACATCTCTGCTATTTCTGAAATTAATGAAATCAGGAAGTTCGCTATTCAGCCTAAACTTTTACAGGAAATTAAACTGCTTGGTCTTTTTGGTTCTTATAAGCCTCTTGGTTGGAACGAGACAGCAGAACTTGAAACTATTACATATGAGAATGTAAGAAGTGACATTCAGGCTGAAGGTCAGGACGTTTCTACTGCATTTGCAAGAAAGGACAAGAAACCTCTTGCTCCTGTTACAATTTCTGCTGGTCACAAGGCAAACTATCGTGAACTTGCTCTTGGCGATATGACTACAGAAAACGCTCTTAAGGGCGAAATCACAAAGGAAATGAGAAATAAGGCTGCTCTTTATGTTATTGAAACAGTATACAAAGCTGTTGAAGAAGCTAAGGGCGTTAAGTATTTCTACGAAAATGCTGGTCTTGAAAAGACAAGCGTTGACGAATTGCTTACAAAGATTAGACGTTATGGTAAGCCTAATGTTCACGCTGATTATGCAGTTCTTGCACAGTTCATTCCTTGGATTGGTTATGCAGGTACAATCGGTGCTAATGCTGTAACAGGCGTTTCTCAGAAACTTCTTGACGAAATCGCAGACAACGGCATTGTAGGCTCTTACAATGGCGCAGTTCTTTCTGAAATTGCAAACGGTTACAACTTCAACAAACTTACTGCTGATGGTAAAAACTACGATACTATCCTTCCTGCTGGTCTTGCATTTGTAACACCTGCTGCTCCTATTGGTGGTGTTGCTCCTGTTCAGACATTCAGCATTGGTGGTATGACTTCTATGAGTGGTAACAACGTTGCTACAGGTGAAGTTCTTACTCGTTATGACCTTAAGATTGCTGCTGGTGTTGCAGATCCTTCTGCTATCGCTGTAATCAACGATACAAACCTTAGCACAATTGCCTAATCTTATTTAGTTGGATAATTGAGAGTGGTTGAGTTTCCTCTTCCACTCTCTTTTTAAAGGAAAATTAGTTGTATGGGAAATAAGTATTTTTATTGTTATTCTGATAGATTGCATTTCTTTCTTCATTCTTTGAAATTTAGATATGTATCTATTGGAACAAACGAAAACACAAACAAAAAATATTGGACTTATGAGAAGTCGAATACGCTTGACACTGCTATTGAGTTGTATAACACGATAAAACATAAGTTCTATTAATTGTTAAATTTAAGATAGTTGAAAGGAATTTATTATGTCAGAAAAATTAAACATGGATGAGAAAATTACAATATTCAATATTGCACCTTGGAATGTAGCATTTCCTAATCTTACAACGCATGGCGGAACATCAATTCAGCCTAATGCGAGAACAAGAATTAGACGTGAGGAAGTTATTGAACAGGTTAGTGCTGGCAATAAACTCTTGGCAGGTTTAGACGAATATGGCTCTCACGCTACTATCATTATTGAAGATGAAGAAACAAGAAAATATCTTGAATTCGATTCTGAAGATGGTAAGAGAACGCAGAATGTTATTACAAAAGACAAGGTTGCACAGTGGTTTGAACTGAAAACCGACAATGCCTTTGAAAAGAAAATTCGTGAGAATGTTAAAACAAGAGCTGAAAAACAGTATCTTTTAAAGGTTATCAAAGACCTCAAAATTGACGCTTATAGTAAAATTGCATTCTGTCAGGAATATTGTAAGTTTTCACTCAGAGGAATATAAAAAAGAGGTGGGCTATGGCTACACAATTTCAGGAAGTAATCGATAGCTTCCATTCTATCATTACTGATAAAAAGGAAATTCCCGATTCTTTAGAACTGATGTGGCTTAAAAAAGCAATTGCTGAATATGGCATTGAGTTAAGCCCATTAGAATATGACGAAGAAATCGGAGAGTTTAAAAATGACATAGGACAGTATTCTATAGACACTCTGGCTCTTATGATGAAATCATACTATGGTGCAAAAGAGGTTTCAAGAAACAATAAAATCGCTTCTATTGTCACAAAAGAACTCTCAATAAATGGAACAAATGGATTGCAGAAATTCACCAAGGAAGAGTACGATACCGTGATGTTTGAGATATCTGAAAGAATATCAAATCTCACTAATCCTGATTTGACTTAGGAGGTGCTTGATATGAAAGAATGGTATCTTATGGATAATTACAAGCCAAACGCCGTTTCTGGTTTTGAGGGTGATGTATTGACTGATTTTGCCCAGAGTAATTATGCCGACCTATTAACAACAGCGATTTCTGACACAGTTTTGTTATATGATAGTTCTTTAAGTAATTGCAAAGAAGTTAAATGTTTGATTCAAGGAAATACTGCCGATACACAACTAAAGTCCATGGAGAGAACAGGGTTATTCCCTATAGGCACAGTAAAAGCTGGTATGTATGTATTTTTCGATGGTGCATTTTGGCTCATAACTGGGTATCCCGGCAACAACAAATCATACGAAAAGGCTACACTTGTGCTTTGTCAGTATAAACTCAAGTGGCAAAATGCTAACGGCGACATTGTTGAGAGATGGATTAATGCTTCATCCGGCTCGAAGTACGACGTAGGCGAATCGGAAACCAAGACTATTACTTTGGCTTCGGACAACCTTATCTTGCTTATACCCGATGATGAAGAAACGATAAATCTTGATGGCAAACGTGTGTTTATCGATAAACGACCTGTGCCTACAAAAGTTTATAAAATTACTCGCAGTGATGATGTCTTGTTTGACTACGGCGTTCATGGTGGCATATTGTCATTTATCACAGACCGCAAGGAACTTAATGTGGATACTGATAATCAGGAACTCGGTATTTGCGACTATATCTCCCCTACTACTCCGCCTGAAAATGACAATGAAACGACAATTCTAAATGGAATAATATCGGGTAGTGACAGTTTGAAAGTTGGTTTCACTCGTGTTTATAATGCTATTTTAACTGACGCAGACGGCAACGAAATTGTGTGGTCAGATGATGATTTCTATTGGAATATATACCCCGCATTAGACGTTGTTGTAAACACGGAAGCAAACAAGGTTGGTGTTTTAGTTAAAGACGAGTCTTTGATTGGAAATAGCATTAGAATCGAAATTATACATCGTGGAATTTTTGTCTGTGGCAGAGATGTTGAAATTCGAGAGGCATTTTAAGGGAGGTAAATATGACATTAAAGGACATAGGAACCTATAAAAATCGCCTATTAACTACAATTGTTAAGTCTGAAGATGTTTGTGAATTAATTTTAGGTAAAAATTATGACAAAACAAACGTTGATGAAAAACTTATTTATGAAAATATCTTCCCTTATTTGTACGTTGACGATACTCAAACCTCTGTTAAAACATATATCGGGATTGAGGTGTCTGTGCCAAGAACACAGAATTTTACTTATAAGGATATGAAAATAGATGTTTGGTGTTACTGTCATAAAGATATTATGAAATATTCTAAAAAAGGATTTTTGGGTACAAGGGCGGATATTCTTTCTGATATGGTAGACAGGCTACTAAATAGTTCAAACAATTATGGAATTGGAAGACTAAAGTTGCAGTCGTGTGTACCGTTAAATGTATCTAAATCTCATTACGGAAGACATTTAACCTATACCTGTGTAGAGTTTAACATCGAAAAAAGAATGTAAGAGAGGTTTTGGTTTTGATCCATGAAGATTTAGAACATAAATTATTGAGTGGTAGTGCAATATACATTGACAATTGCCCAACCTATAAGGTTACGTTGCAAGATATGGCAGAGTGTGGGTTCGGTCAAATGCAAGAAGTTATTGCTCTTATGGCATCCGATGATACGTCTGCCTCGAAGCTTTTAAGCAACACAAACGATACGGTGTCAACGTTTTACGTTTTAATAATTGGTATAATACAAGAGTTAAGGCATACCGACAACCAAGGAGAAAAAAGAGAACCCGTATTATATAATTCAGTTCTTAAGTTTTTGTCTTTGTTTTTTAGAAGAGAGGTTTATTTTGACGAGAAGTGCGGTTTTGTTGTAAGAGATGATTCTAACAATGTTTTATTTGTACTAAATGAAAGTAATTATAGCAAATTTAGAAATATCTTAAGACAACGTAATTGTTTAGTCGGGGCAGATAGTTTTGAAGATGAAAACCCTGCAAATGAGATGGTTGCAAAACTCTTGGATAAAAAACGAAGGTTAAAAGAAAAACTTCGCAAAGCACGGAAGGCACAGGGTGAAGATGGTATTTCTATGGCAGATTTAATTAGTATTTTTGCCGAAGCTGAAAAGATGCCTCTTCAAGACGTATATTGCAATTATGATGTGTATCAATTTAATAATCAGTTTAATCGTTTGAGAATAATGGACGATTATCATGTTAACATACAGGCATTAATTGCCGGAGCAAAGTCAGAAGACGTAAAAATCCAACATTGGATTTCAAAAATAAAGAAAGATGAAACGTAGTCAGCTTTTATTGCTGACTATTATTATTTTAAGGAGGAAATATTATGGGTGCTAATACAAAATTTGGTGCTAAAGAAGTTATGGACGTTATTTTGTATGATATGTCCACAAATAAGCCGGTAATCTTTTTTGACACACTGAAGACTTCTTCGATTGAAGTAACAGCTGAAAAGGTTTATGCGCGTGGCGGTAAGGGTAATGCTAAGTTAATTACTTGGGAATTAAATAAGGAGGGTAAGCTGACTATTGAGGACGCACTTCTCTCTCCGAAGTCCCTTGAGTTGATTTCAGGTGTTGCTACTACAACTGGAAAGCAGACTGTATACATGAGACAGGCTACAGAATACGATACAGCTGGTACAACTCCGACAGACAAGGGTGAGTTGTTCCCGTTGACCGCATCAAGTTCTGGCGTGATCAATCTTGCTTATATTCCCAATATGCCCGCTAATAATATTTTGGTTTATAAAGTAGATGATGATTGCGGTACGCCATTAGATATGGCAAATGCACAGCTGACAGGCAAGACACTGACAGTTCCGAGTGCTTCAAATTCAAAGGTTGTTGTTTATTATACATTTGACAGCGCAGAGACAACCGAAACATATATTATTGACGCTTCTCACTTCTCAGGTACTTATAAGTTGGTCGGTAATACTGTTATTCGTAACAGAGAGACTGGTAAGGATGAGGCTTTTCAGGTTGTAATTCCTAACCTGAAGTGGAGTTCAAACCTTAATCTCGACTTTAGTGCAGAGGGAGACCCGCAGCCCACCTCTTTCGAGTGTGAAATCATGAAGGCTGCTAACAGTGCTACTATGATTCAGATGACAAGATGGGCTTAAGCCCATCTTGTTCTAATGAATAGGAGGTTGCTATGAAGGTAAAAGTTGAACGGGTTTTTGTTGGTATTTATGAATATGATTCTATTTTAGTAAATATTGACAACAAAGACACAGAGATTGTTTTTAGAAAAGAAGATAAGGTTTCTCAATATGAAGGTAAAGAAATTGAATTGGTAAACGATAAGGGTGTTTATAAAATCAAACCTATTTTCGTTTCTAAGAAGAATGATTGAATAGATTAGTGTGATTTATAGGGATATGTAACTACTCTATTCAAGGGTTTGCATATCCCTATTTTTTTACAATTGCGTTGATAAACAAGGGGATGTAAACAATTTACGAAACAAAATTTGATAAAGAATATCAAACACAATTTTTTAGCGAAGTATGCTTTTTGACAGATAAAGGTATACGTTATACATTTGTAAAGAAAATAAATGGTTTGATAACTTATAAGTATAAGAAAAACAAAAAATTATTTGAAGCGTTGTCCGAATTTTATTCGGTTGAATAAAAGGTTTAGAGGATTTGACTATTTTTTATTCAGTTTGTTGAGAAAAACTAATGAGGGGTTGGGTGCGTATGAGTGGAAGCAATAAAAACATTACTTGAACTTGATTTTACGGCATTTATTCTTGCTGTATTTGTTGTTATGTCTGGGGTAATTGCCATACACACCATAGTTGGTAAGTTTTCTGAAATTATTGGAAAACCAGTTAAATGGGTTAAGCAAAGGCAGACAGACCGCGACTTATTAGAAAAAAATAAGAAAGATATAAAAGATTTAAGCGATAAGCACGAAGCAGATACTAAAAAATACGAGGCAAGCCATCAAGAATTAATTGATGATATTAAGGCGTTGAAAGACCTTCTTTTGGATAAACAGATATCTGATTATCGTTGGGAGATTATCAATACAGCAGATAAGATTTCAAACGGTAGAATTGTTAGCAAAGAATGTTTGAAACATGCCCTTGCTACTTATACAAAATATGAGGAAATAATTGAGAGATATAATATAAAAAATGGCGAAGTAGCAATTAGTATAGATGTTATTAACGAAACATATCGAGAGTTATTGAAGACAGGAGATTTAGATTAAGCGGGGTGACGATATGACAAACAAAGAATTCGCGAAAAAGTTAATTGATGTCGCTAAGAATTATAAGACTTTATATATCATGGGGTGTTTTGGTAGTCCTATGACAGAAACAAACAAAACTCGCTACTGCAACAATCATTCCTACAACAAAGATGCGACTCGCAGATCTATGATAATGGCTGCAACAAGCGACACCTTTGGTTTTGACTGTGTTAATCTCATCAAAGGTATTTTGTGGGGTTGGAATGGAGACAAGTCTAAAACACACGGGGGTGCTAAATATAAAACAAATAATGTTCCAGACATAAATGCTGACGGTATGATAGCACAGTGTCTTAATGTTTCTACAAATTTCTCAAACATTGAGGTTGGAGAAGCCGTTTGGTGTCCGGGACACATTGGGGTATATATTGGCGATGGTCTTGCGGTAGAATGTACTCCGATGTGGAAAAATTGTGTACAAGTTACCGCTTGCAACTGCACTAAATCTGGTTACAAAAGGAGAAACTGGATTAAACATGGTAAATTGCCGTATATCAAATACGAAAGTGAGAAAAAGAAAATGCTTGAAACAGGAAATGACATTGTGTGGGAGCTTATGAACGGAAAGTATAAAATAGAGATAGGAGATGTTAAAAGGGCGGTCGTTGCCCTAGATAAGGCTAAAAATAGTCAGGAATATATGTCTCTCTATTGGATTCTACATAAGCTGGTGAATGGAGATGGCTAAAAAGAAAAATAAAATACAATTTTCAAAAAAGGTTGTAATCTATTCTATGGCACTTGTGCTATTAACTATTTTGGGGAATTTTATTCTTGCATGGTATGGTAGAGAAACTTTGTCTGAAATGACTATTGCAGTAATTACATCTTTTAGTGCCTTTATTACAGGTGGATATTTTGCTTTGTCTGGTGCGAGAGATTGTAGTAAAAACAAACATCATATTACGGAGGTTTAATTATGGGTGGAATAATTTTACAATGTATTATCGCTATATTTCTTGGACTGGTAACATATTACGTTGTGCCATTCCTTAAAGATAAAAAGTTATATAACGCAGTTATGATCGCAGTTCAGGCAGCAGAACAAATTTTTAAGGAGTCTGGAAAGGGCGAAGAAAAGTTTGCTTATGTGCAAGCATGGATTGAAGAGACTTTTAACGTTGATGAAGAAGAACTAAAAAATATTATTGAGAGTGCGGTTTATAGGTTAAACCAAGGAAAATAATCGATAGAAATAGATTTTCAAAAAGAGGGTGTTAATTTAGGTTGACACCCTCTTCTTGTATCATAAAGGAGTGTTTGGAATAGCACAAAAATGCAAAATGCTCAGTTTAGATACCAGTAGTTCAAAGACTGGTTGGGCTTACTTTTTAGCTGGAAAATATAAAAAGTCTGGTGTTATAGATTTAGATACTAAAGAATGTAAAAAGAAATATAAAGGCAATTCAGAACAACGCCTTGAAGATATGTGTTTGGCTATTATCAACCTATTAAAGGAGTATAAACCAGACATTATTGTAATTGAAAAACTTAACGTGGGACGCAATATGGTTTCCGTAAGACATTTGGCAAAGGTTATTGGTGTAGTATACTGCTACTCCATTTTAAACGACTGTTTTTACCATGAGATACAAGCAAGCCAATGGCGTAGTCAAATAGATATACAGGCTAAAAACAGAAAGCGCGAAGAGTATAAACAGTTAGCTATTGAATACGTAAAAAATACCCTTAGCATAGATGTAACGGATGACGAAGCTGATAGTATCTGTGCTGGAATTGGATATATAAAAATGTTTACATAGAAAGAAGGTGTTTTAAATGGTTCTTAAAATGTCAAAAGACAAGTCGCTGATTATGACAGTGCCAAGTGTTACATATGAAGGTGAACACAATGCTGAAACAATCAAAATTATTGTGCCGAAACTCATTAACGACAACGATATAAGTGGATGTTTGGTTTGGCTGAACTTTATCAATTCAGACAATTTTGGTAAGAAGATAGATGTAACAGAATTTTTGCAAGATTATTCAGACCGATATTACTCATTTGAAATACCAATGGATAATATCTTTACCTATAAAGCCGGAAATATAAAGATGTGGTTAAAGATTTTGCGTGAAGACGGCGAGATTATTATTAAAACCAACGAAATAACGAAAGTAATCATGCCTCATATAGAAGTTGAAGATACACATGTTCACTCTATGACCTATGTTCCGGGTCAGGATGCAACCTGTATTAAAGATGGTTTTGCGGGCTACTATGTATGTTCTACTTGTAAAAAGATGTATAGCACTTCTGATGGAAGTAATGAAATAACAGCACCAATGGTAATTCCAGCAACAGGTGTACACAACTACGTTGATGGTATATGCACCAGTTGCGGAGCAGAGAAACATACACACACTTATAATGCAGTGGTAACACCACCCACATGTACAACAGATGGTTACACAACCTACACATGTTCTTGTGGTGATAGTTATGTAGGCGACGAAGTTGACGCACTTGGTCATACCGAAGGCGAAGCAGTTGAAGAAAATAGAGTTGAGGCAACACTTAACACAGCAGGTTCTTACGAATCTGTAGTATACTGTAGTGTATGTGGTACTGAGCTCAGCCGTAATACAGTTGTAATTCCTCAACTTACCGGTGCAGTAACAGAAGTAAACGGCTTTAAGTACGCAACTCTTGAAGAAGCAATCGCAACAGCAAAGGCTGGCGACACTGTAACACTTCTTGCAGACGTAACACTTGAAAAGGGAATTACCCTTGACGAGATTACCCTTGATGGTAATTACAAAACACTCACTGTAACAGGTGAAGGCAACTACGCAGCAGACGCTGGAACAGCAGCAATCTATTCTTCTAAGGGCTTAACTGTTAAGAATTTGACTGTTGATGGCGGTTCACGTGGTATTTATGTAAGTTCTAAGTATGCTTCCTTGGCACAGGATATGGTTCTTGAGAATGTAACAGTTCTTAACAGTTGCCGTGCCTTGAATGCTTCCGACTACTCAACAGATGCAAGAACTCCTAAGTTGATTGTAATCGGCGGTGAGTTCGCAGGTAAGATTTCTTGGTCTGCTCAGATTGAAGCAACATTTACAGGAACAACATTCTCAACAAACAACTCCGTAAAGGGTAATGTAATTGACCTTCGTGGCGTAGCAACATTCGACAGTTGTACATTCGCAGAAGGCTATACACTCAGCGCAGAAGACCTTGAGGGTGGCGAGGTAATTAAAGTTGTAAATACCACGGTAGCAGCACCTGAGAGATACAAGTGGGTAGACGGAGTTCTTACAGCATGTCACACTTACGAAAAAGTAGTAACACAACCCACATGTACAACAGCTGGTTACACAACCTACACGTGTACAGTTTGTGGTGATAGTTACACAGAAGAAATAGCAGCAACGGGCGTACACATCGATGATAATAATGATGGTGTATGTGATTACTGTGGCGAAGCAATAAACCTCGTTTATAACTCCGATTTTGAGGGCGGCGTTGGCGGCTGGAAGACATCAATTGGTGGTTTTCCCACCCGTGATGCTACCTTTGGACACAACAGTAGTGGTTCCCTTAAAGCGACAGGTAATACTACAGTTCAGACAGTAGACACAATACCTGTTGAGGCTGGAAAGAAGTATGAAATTTCTGCTTACTTTTATACAGACAACGAAAACACAATACCTGCATTTGAATACCACAAGTTTGATAGCACTGGTACTCAAAAGGGTGGTGGATTCGTTGTTGCGTTTGATACTGCACCGACAGGAGATTGGACAAAACTATCGGGTATACTCGAAATTCCTGCGGATATAGTGGCAATAAGATTGTCTATTCCTACCAACAGCACTACTGGTACAGTATGGATGGACGACGTAAGTCTCACCGTACACAAGCACTCTATGACCTATTTTGAAGGTCGAGGCGCTACCTGTAATTCAGATGGTTATCAAGGCTACTATAAATGTTTTGGCTGTAACAAGATGTTCTCTGACGCAGAAGGCACAGTAGCAATCGACGCTCCCGTAACTATCCCCGCAACAGGTCACACTTGGGTAAACGCAACTTGCATAACACCTAAGACTTGTTCCGTTTGTGGAGCAATTGAGGGTGAAGCAACAGGTCACAATTATAATGCAGTAGTAACACCACCTACATGTGCAGAAGCAGGTTACACAACCTACACATGTTCTTGTGGTGACAGTTACGTAGACGACGAAGTAGCGGCAACAGGCGTACACGTCGATGATAATAACGACGGTGTTTGTGACAATTGTGGCGAGGTGATAAATCTCGTTTATAACCCCAGTTTTGACTCCGGCGTTGGTGGATGGCAGAGACCGGATAATGGTTATCACACCTATGACGCTACCATTGGACACAACAATAATGGTTCCCTTAAAGCGGCAAATACTGCAATTCAGACAGCAAAGGCTAATTTAATACCTGTTGAGGCAGGTAAGAAGTATGAATTTTCCGCTTACTTCTACACAGACGACCCCGAAGCAAAAGTTGGAGTTGATTTCTACGGTTTGAAACTCGATGGTTCTTCCGCTAAGAATGTTCCCAATGTTGTAAGCAAGACTACGCTAAATAAAGGAAATTGGGCAAAATTGTCAGGTATAGGTACAATTCCCGAAGGTGTAGAGGCGATAAGATTGTCTATTACTATCAATCGCACTTCTGGTACAGTATGGATGGATGACGTAAATCTCGTTATGGTACACGAGCATTCTTATGAGGCATATTGAAAGTAAAGATGCTACCTGTGTTTCAGAAGGTTATCAAGACTACTATGTATGTTCTGATTGTGAAAAGTGGTACAGCAATGCTGAAGAAAGTACCGAAATTACAGCACCTGTAGTAATTCCAGCAACAGGCGTACACGTCGATGCTAATAACGACTACGTTAGTGAGTTACAGTAAAGTGAGATTGTGATGAAACTGGCGAATAAAAAATAGAATGCCAGTTTCATGGTGATTTTTGAGGAGGTGTATGTGTGGATATTTCAATGACGGCAAAAGCATTAAAACGGTATTATCACATATTAAAAAGCGACGAGCAATCGCAAGAAGAACTGTCATATGTCCGAAACATAGAATTCGATTTAGCAAAAAGTTTGTTGGAAGATTTTGGCGAAGAAACAGCCACAAAAATTGCTAAGTTAATATTGGCATCAAGAAATATTAGGAATGTTGAATATTTAGGGAATTTCACATCTAACCCTTCTTGTTATTCACCAATATATCTTGATACGGCAAAAGCAGACAACAAATATGTTATTTATTGCAATAAATAATTTTGAAGGAGATTTTATATGATTAAAAAGATTAAGGAATATTTTGAATTACAGTCGCTTTATAGAAAGTCAAAGAAGGTTTTGATTATCAATGCAACAAGTACAGTTACATCTGTGAAGAACATTGTAGAAAAGGTTGAAACATTTATAGACTCTCAGGAAAACGTAGCATCTTTATCAAAAGAAGACCTGAATACAATGACCAAATTTATGTCCGAAATGATGGGTAGTAAGGATATGCAGAAAACAGCAATTCAGGAACTCGTAAATAATATTAAAACAGATAAATAATACAAAGAGAGGTGATACATATTGCCTACTTTCAATAATACGAATGATTTAGATAAGTATATCAAAAAGTGTATGGCTATCGCCATGAAAAATACTGCTATCAAATTAAAGGACAAGTTAATAGAATTTATTGATGCAGACTTTTATTTACTCTATAAACCGAAGGTCTATCAGAGAACGGAACAATTTAAAAATAGCCCAGAAATAGATATAGTGTCAGATTTGATTGCAGATATATTTGTCAATACCAAGTCTATGGACTATAAAGATGCTACTGGAGATTATGTTGCTCAGTTGGCTACAAAAGGTTATCACGGTAGCACAGCAATTTTTAGAGAGGGTTATTTCTGGCAGGACTTTATTGAATATGTCGAAAAGAACACATTACAGATATACAAATCAGAACTTCAAAAACAAGGATTGGATGTAACCTAAACATAGATAATTAACACCCTTCTTGGGTGTATTTTTTTATGTTAATTTTCAAGAAAGGAGTTGTTAATTATTTTATGAGTAACTTAAATATAAGAGTATCTTCTACATTAGAAAATAATACGAAGGCTACGATACAGGCTGAACTTGACAAGATTAAAGGCTTAAATGTTAATGTTCAGGTCGATACATCAAGTATCAAAACCTCTGTTGAAAAGGCTATTAAAGATGCTCTTAAATCAACTAATGTTGGAAATATAAACTTACCAACCGTTTCTACAAAAGGCATTGGTAATATATCTTCAAAGTATAAAGCTGAGTACCAACAATTATCAAAACTTGCAAGAGAAATTGGCTCGTTAGAGTTTAAGATTGCAGGACTTGACACTTCTAAAAACAAGTCAGAAATTGACACTTTAACCAAGCAGTTAAATGAGTTTAAAAGAGATTATTCTTCCCTTTTAAAAAGTATTGGCGGAAATTTATCTGTTGACCAATGGGGCAAGTTACAGGCAATTATAGATAGTGCCAATGATAAACTCGAAGTATTTAAAAGCAAGACACTTGATGGTATTAAATTTAATATCGACACTGAAGGATATTCCACTGGGTTAGCCAAGATTACTACTCAGTTAAGTAAATATGGTGAGCTAAGCGGTAGTGTGTTTACAGAGGCAAAAAAATCTGCTGAAACGCTTACAAACACATATAGAGAAATGGAAGCAGCTTTTGGTGCTGATTCTTCTAAATATACTGACGAGCAACGAATAGAGATAGAACGACGTTATCAGCAAGAACTCGTAAAAACTACAAACTTATTAGCACAACTTAATGCTGATAAGGATAATGAGATTGTTCACGTTGGAGATGAAAAGCGTGTTAATATGATAAACACGCTGAACAATTATCTTGCTAAGAATACTGGCATAACCAAAGATAGCAAAGATAGAATTCAAGAGTGGATAAATATACTTTCTGCATCCGATGATATGACTGTTGGTTCAATTAAAAATATCAATACGGAATTCAAAACTTTAGATTCTACTATGCGTCAAATGGGCAGATTAGGACTTAGTTGGACTGACAAATTAAAAAATGTTTGGGAAAAGTTTGGCGGTTGGAGTATTGCTACGGGAGCATTAACCAAATCGGCATATGAAGTAAGACAGGCTGTTACAGAACTTAAAGAACTTAACAATATTCTTACTGAAATTAGCAAAACATCCGACTTAACCGCAACACAGTTGGAACGACTTGGAAACTCTGCCTTTGATACGGCATCGAAATATGGTAAGAAAGCAAGCGATTATCTAACTGGTGTTCAAGAGATGTATCGTGCCGGATTTGACAATGCAGAACAGATGGCAGAATTATCAGTTCTTGCACAGTCTGCTGGTGATATGGATGCAACAGCGGCTAACAACTACCTTATGGCTACAAATGCAGCCTATAAATACAAAGGTAGTATTGAAGAGCTTAACAAGGTGTTAGATGGTCAGAACTACATAACCAACAATGCCGCAATCTCGATGAAAGATATTTCTGATGCGACATCAGAAACTGCTTCGGTCGCAGCACAGTATGGCGTTCAAATAGATGAGTTATCTGCATTGATAGCGACAGCAACAGCTAACACTCGTGAATCAGGATCAGAAGTCGGCACAGCTCTAAAGGCAATTATGATTAACTTGCAGGATACCACAAGTAAACCTGTAACAGAAACCTTTGACGCACTTGGAATTTCAATGACTAAGGTTGTTGATGGTGCTGAAAGATTAAAAACTCCTATTGAGTTGATTTATGAGTTAGCAGATGCTTATAATAGACTTCCTGAAGGTGACGTTATGAGAGCCAATATTCTTAATGAGATTGGTCAAAAACGTCATGCTAATACTCTTGCAAGCATACTTTCCGACATGGAAGGTTTTGAGGATATGCTTGACCTGTATAATAATTCGTCGGCTGACGGGTCTGCTTTTAGAGAAGCTGAGAAGTCGGCTAACAATCTTCAGGGTAGTATTAATAAACTCTCCAATTCGTGGGTAGAATTGGTTAATACATTTGTTAATGCAAAAGGATTATCTTCGGCAGTAAATACTTTAAATGATTTAGTTGGTGGTGCTCAAAATTTAATTGAGAATTTTGGCGTACTTCCGTCGCTAATTGTTGGTATAGGCACAGCCTTTGGAACAATTAAACAAGCAAAAAGCAAAAGCGGTGGTTTGATGAGTTGTTAAGTCAACAAATTCTCCCTTCCTAGCTACCGTGAAGTTTAACAGTGATGTGTACGAGCCTTAAAATATAAGGTAAGGACTTCAATAGTTAAACAACAGAGAATGGCTGGCGCATAATTGCGACTATGAGTCTTGTAGTACACAAGGCATAAGAGTGAGGAATGATTAAATTCCTTTCAGCACCTATGAAACAAACATAGGTCGAGGGACTTTTCTATGAAACTCGGTAAATCCAATCTATAGAACGAAAGGCTATAGAGGCAAATGTGAAAAGCATGAGGTATGGTAACAAACTCCGGGTTGAGAATTGTGATCCGCAGCAGACAGTCCTAAGTAGATGTATCTATATGGACTACGTTCAACGAGCATAAGGGTTGGATGGTTGTAAAATCATTAATGTGTGCTCTGGGGAGAACGGGGATGCACTCGAAATAAAAGTAGCTGTTGAACTACTTTGTATCGAGTCTGTAATATTGTGAGAGGTATTACAGATATTCAACAAAAAATTAAACATGAATTTTATTAGATGCAAGATTATTGTTGATTTTTGTCAAAAAAGTGGTATAATTTTCATATCAAAATATGCGGAGGTATGATATGAAAATCTTCAAGCACTTCTTTGGTAAATTTTTTTGGTCAGGATTAATTATTATTTTAATATCAATAATAGTTGATTTGGTTAGTCCGGAAATTTTTGTTGTAAATATAATAATCAATCTGTTGTCAAGTGTTGGGGTTGCCCTTATGATTGGGGCAGTATTTGACTTTTCAAAAAATTCTCAAGACTTTATGAATTTTGTGTCGTCTGTTTTAAAAGAAATAATTATATCTAAGAATTTCTTAAAAGGTGTAGATGACTCGGAAAAGAAAAAGGCATTGGAAATGGTTTTAACCCCATCTGGCGACCAATTAGAACAGTGTTCTGACATAAAGATGTATTTTAGTAGAAAAATCAATGAAACAATGGAAATATTCCATACAAACTTCAAAACAAACTTGGTGGTCAATGTTAAAGTATATAAAGAAGATGGTATTGTAAAAAGTTTTGCAAATTTGTCATATCGTGTTTATAAAATCGAAGAAAAATATTTTCCTTTAATTACAACTTTCGAAAAAGAGAACTGTACGATTGAAAAATCTTCTATTATATCGCCGGATGGTATAACTGAAATTACAGAAAAAGATGTTACAAATTCAGAGTTTAAGATATCACCGACCAATGTAAAAATATATTCATATGAGATTCCCGAAAAGTTGTATAAATTCCCATATTTAACAATACAAAAAGAGGTCATCGAAGAAGGATATGATCATTGGACGAATTTCCATTGGAATTCATTGACCCCATCAGATGGTATTACATTTAAATTAACTTGCTCTGATGATTTGCAAATCAAAGAATATTTCATATTTAATAACGAAAAGTTATATAATGTAAAAGAGTCTGATAATAAAAAAGAAATCGATATTATATCAACCGTTTGGTTAGATAAAAATAGTGGATTCGTTTTTACTATCAGCGACACAGCTATTTAAATAATGACAGGAGGTAGAATAAATGAAAGAAGTAGGTGTATAATTCCCTTTTTATAGTTTTAAAATTTGTATAGCAAAAGAAATATGTTAATTAGTAGAACCAGACCACATCGTTTTGATGTGGTCTTTTATTATGCCCGTTAATAAAACTATAGCACCCAATCAGGGTGCTATTTTGATAAGAATTATGTATAGGAATTTTAACGAGAGATTATGGCTTATACTTATTGATGAAATGATCAATCATCTTGCTTTGGAATTCGCCCTCAATAAAGAAATGTTGTTCTGTTGTTTTGTTTTCAAACAATGCCATTTTGAGCATTATTGTATACTCGCCAAACATATTTATAAACGGCTCAAGAGAAAACAAACCAGAAGTATCTTCGTTTATGTACTTTTGAGCGAAATGGACTTTTCCTACATAGTATAAAAACGCATTGTAAAGATTGTTTACGGAAGTTTTAATATCCAAAGTATCAACTTTAAGTGATTTAACATTTGAATTTTCAGACTCAAAATATTCCTTACAAGTACATTCTCTTGCTTCATCTGCAATTATACTTTGTAAAGATATTTTGTTATTGCTATCAAAATAATCATACCCTGTAGCTACCATCATTTGTATAACAGTTGCGTGAAATTCCATATATGCCATCAAATACATTTTTCTATGATGAAGATTGTATTTACAAACCTCGTTATCATATATATGAGTAAATTCATGGTAAAGAGCCGGAATTGCTTTTCTACCCATTATGGAAAGCAAATCTTTTCTTACATTTAATATGTATGGCTGTGTGTTGTCTTTTGGCAGATTAACATAAGCCACAGATGTATCCGTAGGGTTTGTTATGTAGTTGATTTCAAAATCAGGAAGATTGTTGTATTTCATGAACTTTTTGAAATCATCATAGTATTCAAATATTACGTCATTAAACTCTTTATCCGAAGTCGATAACGTAATCGGTCTGTATGTTACAGCCATAAATTTCACCTCCAAGAAAGGATTGATAATATGAGCGAATTAGAGCGCTACAATAAAGCTAAAGAAGAAGCCATTAAAGAATACAATAAGGCATTAAATGGCGAAACACTCAATGCCTCGAAACTTATGTATGAATATCTTGGTGAGCCAAAAGACCACATAGATTACTTCAACGAAGAAGATTATGCGGTATTACAAGAAAGACTTGTCGAGTTGCAAAGATAGCGACTATTGAGTTTGTGGTTTGGTTATTACCATTTATAACCACAGTTCTTGCAGTGCATCGTTTTTCTTACATTGCTACTGAATAAGCCAAACAATGCTCCTCCTACTACTTTTGACGATAGAGAAATTTTCTCAACATCAGGACAACCACAAGTAGGGCATTTTGGGACATAACGAGGGTCAATTACGGTATTAATATCATCATTGTCATATTCTGAAAGAGGTTCATCACAATCAGGACAAATTATTTGTTCATTAAAGTCATAGTCGTCGCTTATAGCATATTTTTTGTCGCAGTTATAACAGTAAAATGTTTTCATACCTTCAACTCCTAAAGTATTTATTTTATTATATCATAAATCAAAATTAATTCAAGTTTAACCGCCTTTGTGTAAAGCGATTTTTTGGAGTTTTCTATGATTTGATATAATTTGCATAAAAATAATACCCTAAAACCTTGTTTTAAAGGATATTAGGGTATTTTATATTGAGAAAATTTGTAAAGTTTTATTTGTTTCTGTAAAGCATATTTTTGAAAGGATATGATTGTATGGATAAGACACCAAGAGGAATTTTTACTCTTCCTCGCTTGGACAAACAAACCCAATCTTACGTTTTGGAGTATCTGGAACGGGCTTTTGGGCAACGGTCAACAGAAAATTCAACTGATGTATGTGCTGTATCAGCTCCATCGGTTTGCCTTGACTGTCCGTACCATAAAAGCAGACCAAATTGTAACCAATGTAACCTATGTTCTCGACAAGTATGATTGTATTTTGGTTGAAATGAACTACTCGTAAAGCAACATCATCTGTGTCAGGTAAATTGGCTTGATAGTTAATGATTTGGTCATAGAGGTATCGTGCGACGTGTTCTGCCGTACTTCCTTCTTGGATTACGGCTGCATTAATCATCTTTTTGGTGCTTTCTGCTCTCTCGTGAAGTTGGTGCTGAATAGCTGTATTCATAGCTAAAGTTGTTGGGTCAATCATTATGTATCCTCTCCTATTGAGTTTGTGGGTTTGTTAAAAATCACTCTTGCAACTATTGCAATGCCACTGTTTTGTAGTTTTGCCCAAAGCAAATATACCCCATAATGCTACGCTACCTGCTTTTGATAATCCTGAGATTTTCTTGCAATCAGTTGATTTGCAGTATGGACAGGTTATTGTTGGGGTTGTGGGTTGGTTAATTGTTACCTATATTATAACACATACAAAAATTTTGTCAATTTATACCCCCACTTTCTCAAAAAATTTTTGAAAATTTCTATAAAAGTATTGACTTTTTGGTAATCATAAAGTATAATGAATTTGTGGTAATCAAAAAGTGAGGTGATAAATATAAGTCCACGTACAGGAAGACCGAAAAGTGAAACACCTAAACATACACAACTTGGTGTGCGGTTTGATGATAAAACTCTTGAAAAATTAGATAAATTGGTTGACCACTTCCAAGAAACAAGAGTTGAAGTTATTAGAAGAGGTGTTAAAAAACTATATTCGGACTTAGAAAAAAAATAAAATACCCTGCGTGTCCATTAAACTCAACAAGGTATTTTATCCACCGACAAGAAACTTGTCTGTAAATCCATTATACTACGGAGCATGTTTCTTTGTCAATATTTTTGTATATTTAAAGGAGAGAGTAAATATATGACAAAGGAATTTCAAAACACACTAAGAGAACAACAAGACAAACTGTTTTCGATTATCAATCTTAATCAATCAGTAGCAGAGAAACTGAGTAAAATCTTGATAAAGAATTATCTTGAAGATGATATTTCTCGTAACCCTGAGAGAAAAACATTAGCAGCGTATAATTATGAAGATGTGCAAACATTGGCTGGTGTTATTCTTGATTATGAGATAGCTACAGGCGAAGAATTAAACAAACTTCTTTCGAGCATGAAGAATGTTGAAAGGGGTGTTGCGATGTGAAAAGGGATTTACAATTAGTTGATGAAAGAATTGTATTAGGTAAAGAATTCAAGATGTATGGGACTGTTACATCTCCCTTATTTCTTGCTCGTGATGTTGCTAAGTGGATTGAACACAGCAATATGACAGTAATGATGAGAAATGTAGCAGACAATGAAAAGGTGCTGATTAAACTACCCCTTAACAATTGTTTAATGGGTGTTCAGCCCAATACAGATTATTGGTTCTTAACAGAGAACGGCTTGTATGAAGTGTTGATGCAATCTCGTAAACCTTTGGCTAAAAAGTTCAAAGACGAGGTTAAACACATACTCAAACAAATTCGTCTTACTGGCGGTTACATATCACAAGGCAGAGAAGAACAGATGGTTGATTTCTACTTCTCACAATTCTCAGACGATATTAAACTGTCTATGGTTAAAGAACTTCAACAGAAAAATGCTCAGTTGCAAGAGTTCTATGACGATTTGATGAGCACGCAAGGACTGCTTGATATAAATACGGTTGCGAAAGAGTTAGAGATTGGCGAGTATGCTTTGTTTGCATACCTGCGTGGTAAAAAGATACTCTTTTATAACAAGGATATGGTTAATGTTCCTTATGAGAGATTTCGTAAAGAGGGTAAGTTTAAGGTCAAAGAGACACCTTGCCACGACGGAAAGATTAGGAATGTTACATATGTTACTCGCAAAGGGCTTGATTATATCAGGCGTATTATGAGAAAGGATGGATTACTGAAAATAGCTTAATATTGTATACAAATAAAAGACTTATCCCAATAATGAGATAAGTCTTTTATAATATTCCATTAATTTAGTACACAATAAGATAATTAGTGTTGAGTATGTAAAACATTTCGTTCAGTAATATTTTAGCTACTTGTTTGGTTATATTTATGTCGTTTTCATCAATTCTGTAATGATTTGAAAACAATAGTCCGTCCGGTACAGCTTTTAGGTTGTGTTTATTATTATGGGAATAGCAATTTGTTAATTGTAATTCGTTTGCATAAGTGTGTTCTCTGAGGTCAATTATCAACTCTTGTATATAGGTACAAAAGGGCTCATTAGACATTATTGGAATATTGTCTTTATTGTTGATTAGATTGACACAGAATGCATATAGCCATACAAAGCAATATTTTTGTTTGTCAAGATGATTTTTCCATAATAAATTTGCGGTACGCGCTATATTTTTGCCATATTTGATGAACCCAAATTCGTTTATGAGAGGATATTTTATATCTTCTCTTTTAACAAAAAGGCAAAATTCGTATGGGTCGCTAAAATCATTTTTAATAAACATTCTTGGGTCTGGAGTATAGGAATACTCGCCCCCATGAATAAATGGCATTAATGGTAAAAAATCATATATATTATTATGGTTATATCTGTTATATAGATTGTTAGTCCAATAATTTATTATTGATTGTATGTTATCATTTTTCATAGCAATACCTCACCAAGTATAGCCGCAAGAATTACATTTAAATGTCTTATTAATCTTCTTGCTAAACAAACCAAAAGCCCAGATAGATGCACCTCGCTCTACCCCACCCATTTTACGAATGTTTGTAGATTGACAAGTTGGACATTTGGGGATGTTATTGTTTTCTTGTTTTTGTTCTACTGGCGTAGAATATGTATATGCACGAGCTTTTTCTTTATCAATAGGTGGAAAAGGCTTGAATGGCTCATTTTCTTTGCGCCAATTTATATACATTTCTCTATACTCTTCTTTTTTGAATGTGTGTAATTCAAGGTACTTATCTGGTCTAAAACCACTCCAAAACTTACCATCTTTCATAGAATTGTAGCTTTGAAATTTTTCTTCACTAAAAGCAATTTCATTACGCATCTTTTCTATTAGCTGTCGCTCATATTCGTCTTTTTCAGTTTCTGACAATTGAGCAAACTTCAGTGCTGTCATATCATCTTCTTTTAGGATGGCACTACATTTCCAACAATTCATGTCTTCCCTGTTAACATCGAATTCGTCATGCACATGTCCGCAATGTGGGCAATAACGCATAATATATCACTCCTCTCACATTGATATATTATAACATAAGTCTTAGCAAAATGCAATAATCGTTAGGAAAAATCATTGCTGACGCAACAGGCTTTACAGAATGGGCGGGCGGTCAAAAGAATAACGTCGTAAAAATTAGAACAGAAGTAGATGACGAAGAAGTTGAAGTTTTAAAAACAGAAATAGCCAAATTAGACGGTGACGAGGTTAGAATTCGTGCCACCGTTGACAAATCTTCATTGAGGGACATTGATGGCTTAGCTGACTATGCTGTTAGTCAATCTAAAAATGGTAAGTCTATAAGTTTTGAGGGTGTTAGTCAGTTAAACAATGATTATATTGCGAAACAAGCTCATGGGTTTGTTGGTGTTAATGCCGCTATCAAGGAATATAACAATCTAAAAAAAGACTCGATCGATAAGGCGAACAAGTTTGCAGAAACGATTGGTAAAAGTAATGCAAATCTTGGAAAATATCTTACTGGATTAAAAAGTACAACAGGCGGAATGGGTGGCTACGCCCTTTCTCTCGTAGGGGCTACCGCCAAGACAGTCGCTCTCGAAATGGCTACAATGGCTTTGAACACCGCAATTTCCTTTGGTGTATCTTTTGCCATCTCTGGTTTAATTAGTCTTATTACCTCTGCATCAAAAGCGAGAGAAGAAGAAATCGCAAAAGCAAAAGAAGCCGCAAGTGAAGCTAATGCGTTAGGTGACGAAATTGCAACCTTGGCTAGCAAGTATATAACTTTATCTGAGGCGGTAAAAACAGATGCAGGTGCAAAAGAAGATTTAATTTCAACACAGGCGGAACTTTTGGAGAAACTTGGTCTTGAGGGAGAAAGCATAGATGATCTTATTGAAAAATATGGTTCACTTTCAAATGCTATAAAACAAGCAAGTATTGATTCATTAAAGAATTCACAACTTGATTTGATTGCAGGTGTAAATGCTGCTAAAGATGAGTTGTTAGATATAGGTGCAGACGGATTCTTCGGTGGTAATAATATAATTAATGCGACAGGTGACGATGCAGTAAAAGCCTTTAAGGAACTCGAAAAAGCCGGAGTTGTTGGTAGTGGTTCGTATGGCTCTGGTGGTGGATCATTGGTTCTAATTGGCGATGATACTACAACCGAGGGAATTTTAACAAACTATCAAAAGCTTGAGGATGCATTAAACGCATTAAGAGATTCTAATGCTTTCGTAGGTAGCGAACTAACAGACAACTCATTGTATCAAGCAATATATGCAAGATATGATGAAATGAAGGAAAAGGTAGATGCTTATAAAACATCTATCGGAGACTTAAACGAGAATTTAGCCCAGCAGACTATGTTGACTGCATTACAAGGTAGTGAATTGCCGAAATCAGAACAAGAGTTTGAAACCTTTAAACAGCAACTCATTGATACTGCTGTAGCAAGCAAACAATTCATAGGAAACGAAAAAGAGATTGCCGATTCTATCAATAGTTATCTCTCGAAAGTTCCTGAATTCGCAGAATATTTTAACCTGCCTTTAGAAGATGGAGCCAAAAATCTCGATAAAATGACGGTTTCATTAGACGAGTTCAATAAAGAAGTAGATGAAATTCAAAATGCCTACTCTACTTTAAAGGGTGCCGTTGATGAGTACAATAGTTCTGGTTATATGTCTCTTGATACAGTTCAAAAGCTATTGTCACTTGAGCCACAGTATCTTGCAATGCTTGTAAACGAAAACGGACAGCTTTCTTTAAACAAGCAAGCAATGAGAAATTTACTTGAAGAGAGATTAAAAGAAACAAAGGCGAAAATATATGAAAGCGGTATAAACCAACTTAATGCTTTAACGGCTGCAAAAACAGGTGAAGCATCCGAAAAGGCTGCTGATAAAAAATCAGATGCTGTTGATAATATAAAAGAGGAAACAGATGCGTTAAATGAAAATACTGAGGCTGGTCTAAAAAATGCGGCTTCTAAGGCTTTAGAAGCCGGAGTTTCACAAGAAGATATAAATGCTATCGTAGACAGTACAATGGCAGCCGCAAAAGGTTTACAGTCTGCTCTTGATGGGCTTGATATTAATTTTGATAGAATATTCGGCGGTACAAGTAGTAGTAAATCGTCTTCTAAAAACAAAGCGCTTGAAATCATCAAAGATCTTGAGCATCAAATTTATTTAATTAAAGAACTGAAGGGTGAGTATGCTGACGTTGTTAGTTACTACGACAAAATCCAAGAAATAGCTCATACTGAAGCAGATCGACTTCGTTCAATAGGTTACGATGATAATTCTGACGAAATCCAAGATTTACAAAAAAAATGGTGGGATGCACAGAATAGCAAACTCGATTTCTACAATAAACAACACGAGAATATTATCCGCGACATAGAACACGCTCGTGACATGGCTCTCTCGTCGAACCCATTTGCTGATACCACATCTTACTATAAACAAATGCAAGATGAGTATAACAAGCAAATAGAACGTCTTCGCAAGTTATCTCCTGAAAAGTACAAAGAGGAAATTCAAGAACTTGAACAGTCTTGGCAGGAAGCTCAAAAGGCAATTGCTGAATTATCTTTTTCTAACGCAGAACGTTGGATAGATGAAAGAAATACCTATAACGATTGGGAATCTTATGCTGATAATGAAGTTGCCGCTTGGGAGCGTGTTCTTAAGATATTTAAGACCGAATTTCCGAAAGAGTTAGAAAAGATTAAAGAGATAGAAGAGAAAATCTTTGAAGTTCGAAAAGATGCTATGGAAAAAGCCATCTCTGATATTGAAGACTATATTGACGCAAGAAACTCTTATAATGACTGGGACGCTTATGGAGACAGCGAAGTAAAGGCTATCCAAAGACAGACAAAAATTATTGAGGAGGCGTACAAAGAGCGTCTTCTGTCTTTTGAAGAATATATTGATAAGTTAGAAGAATATTCTCAAAGGATTCACTCTTTAGGTCAAAGCCGTGTAGATAAGCACTTGTCAAATATCGATAAGTATATTGACGCGAGAAACACCTACAACGACTGGGATGCTTTCAATGATAGTGAAATCAAAGCTATTCAGCGACAACTTGCAGTTCTTGATGAGGCGTACAAGTTAAACCTTATATCTCTTGAGGAGTACACCGAGAAGTCTGCGGAATATACTCAAAAACTATATTCAACAGCAAAGAACAACATAATCGAAACAATTTCAAAATTAATTGAAGATTATGAAGAAATAAAGCAAGGCGAAATAGACTCCTTACAGTTTGCTTCAGACCAAAAAGGGGCTTTGAAAACATTATTGCAGTCTTATTATGACGTAATAAATGCTGTGGCGGATGCTCAACACGAAATCAACAAGGAGTTAGTGGCTTCTCAGACAATGTATGAGTATCTAAACGAAGAAACTCGTGAACTGTTGTTTAATCAGGAAGATTACAATGAGTTAAACGAAAAACTCGTAGAGATTCGTGCCGACGCTGATGCATTACAAAAGCAATATCAAGAAGATATTCTTGGTGCAAGCGAGGAAACTCTTGCCGAAATAACATCGCAGTATCAGATGCAGTATGAGACTATGATGAAGCAATACGAAATTGCTAAAGCAGAACTTGATGTCGCAAAGAAGCGACAGAAGTTAAACAATGTTCTTGCTGAGCGCAAAGTTCGTATGTTTATCAATGGTAAGTGGCAGTGGGTTGCAAACACCCAAGATGTCATTGATGCTGAAAAAGAACTTGCCGAGGCTGAACTTGAAAAAGAAAAGGCTGAGGCTTCATTAGAGCAAGTTGACTCTATAAATAAACTTACAGAGGCACAAGACGACATAACGACGCAGATTAACTATCTCAATTCCGACTTGGAGACAATTAGAGATAAGTGGTCTGAGATGCAAAAAATGTTAAACGGCGAGGCAGAAGATGTTGCTGAGGCATTGAGAGAAATCTCTAATGTTTCTTCACCTGAATTAAGAAAGGTTATTGAGGCAACTGGCGGAAGCGTTGATTCGTTCTCTGCATCTTTGTCGGAAAGCACCGCTATTCTCTCTGATACGATTCGTAACGACTTCAGCTATATGTCTACCAACGTAGGCAATATAGTAAATGATTTGAGAAGTTATTCCGAAGCAATACAATCTTTAACTGCTCAAATTAGAGGAGCCGTGGTTAATCCGCCCATCGAGAATAATACAAACCAACAGCCGAACCAACAGCCGAACCAATATATGAATAATGCAGAGGCGACTTTGCCAAATGGTTCGAGAGTTCCAATCTATATTGACAGCAGTGGCAAAACTCAAACTTCCGGTCTTCCTGTGGGCACTATAGTTCATAGTGGTGGCGGAGATTTTGCAATCATTGGCGGTTATGGTGGTAATTATAGTTCCATACGTGTCAATGGTAACGCTATACAGGTCGGATCCAGTGGTAATGCACCAGCGGGAACAGCGCCCGGCACCATAATTCATACTGGTGGCGGAGACTATTTAGTTGTACCGCCTTATACTGACGGCGCAAAATACAATCCAATAAACGGTCTTTACTCTATAAAGATTGGCAGTAGGTATGCTACGGGTACTCGTTACACGTCGGGCAGAATGACGCTGATGGGCGAAAACGGTCTTGAATCTTTCATAGACAGCAGCGGTCACTATATTCCTATTAATCAACCTACTATTGGCAATATCGGTGCTGGTGGTATTGTATTTAATCGAGAGCAAATGGCTAATCTGCGAAATCTCTGGGATTTAAGCAATCTTAGTAGAGTAACGCCTTTTGCTTCATCTTCAAATGCAAACAGTCAAAGCACAGTTATAGACAACAGTATTCATATCAACGGATTAACCGTTAGTGAACAAGGCAATGAAGATTGGATTAACGGATTGAGAAGATATGTGGCAACACATAAGTAAATGTAGTTATGGACTGCTCTCGTTTGTAGGGCAGTCCTATTTTAATAAAGAAAGGAGATGATGCGTGGTGTTAAATAAACCAAAGTTTATGAAACCGAGTACCAACAAAGAAGAGTGTACTATTGATATAACTGCCGACGCGATACCCTTTTCTTGTATAGTTGATGGAAACGAGTCGGTAAATGCTTGGCAAATTGTGATTTACGACATCACAAAAGACAAAAACAACATCGTTTTTGACAGTGGCAAAATCACTTTAGAATCTTCCTTTTATCCTGTAGACGAAAAAAATAGAAATGTAGTATTTCTAGTAAATCTTAAAGATTATATTCCAGAAGATAATGACAAGTTTATAAATCGCCCAGAGGCATATTATTGGACGATTACTTTATGGGGAAGTTCCGGGTGTAGCACCACAAGTTATCAAGAGGTTTTCTACGCAAATAAAGCACCGAATATCGGCTTTAATTTAAGCGAAGGAGATACAATAACAAGTAAGGATTATACATTTAGAGCCACGTATGGTCAAGAGGATGGAGTTCAACTAAAAAGATATGGATGGAGAATTACAGACACCGACAGCGGACAGGTGTTTATTGATACAATTACCAAAAACCAAATATACGGAAGCTCTGACAATATAATTTGCAATTATGATGGATTTTTAAATGGCGGTAGTTATACTGTTGAATTATTTGTTGAAACACAAAATAACGCAAAAATCATTTCCTCTCCCCTGCCGTTTTCAGTTGCTTATACCTCTACGTTTTTAAGCAATGATTTTAAAGTAGAGACATTAAAAAACGAACCCGCAATTATGTTGGACTGGAGTGACGCTGTAGTTATAGCGGGCGTCTTAAAAGATGCGGATGACAACATAGTTAGTGTTCAGAATACGACCTTTAAAACAAATTATCCCGTGGAAAAACAATGCTCAATAAAAATTCCTGATAAATCTAAGGTGGTATATGATTATAGTGCAAGTTTGAATTTAGATATAAGTGAGGATTCTTATATAGCATTTAGCACACAATTATTGTCTGACAGCAAAACAATATTATTTTCTGCTGAAGGAAGCGACAAAAATTATGAGTTAAAACGTCAACTTTCGTATGATGCTGGCGAATTTGAATATTTTGTCGTTGGGCGGAAAGGAGTTGTTGCGTCTGCAACATACAAGGTTAAAAACAGACCTTCTGAGTATGTTTGGTATAATATCCTTATGTCTCCGTTAATAAATTCTGAAGATGATGAATATAGCGTTAGCTTTGAAGTCTTTGAGAGTAAGGTCGTTGATTATATTTATCCAAGAGAAGATTTATATCCAAAGGAAAGTTTTTATCCTGTTTTTGGCAAATGGGTAAAGGAGGAATAATTGCATGGGATATAACAAAATTATACTTGGTGGCAATCAAGTGTGTGACTTTTTGTACATAACGACATCGGCAGACGACCAAATTCAATTCCAAGATATTGATAAAGAGCCAGATGGGTGGCATGACGGTACTATTATGTTGGCAAAATTTAATAAAGATAATATGTCTGCGGGCAACTCTTCATTAACAGAAAATATTAATGGTTACGAAATTAGAAGGAGAACTGGGGACAATCCACATACAGAATATGTGGGAACAGTTAAAGAATATTCAGATAACCCAAGCCCTAAAAAATATATTATCGACTATATGGTAAAAAACAACACGGATTACACTTATTATTTATATCCCTCCGCAACGCATTCTAATAACGGCATTTTGCTTTCCCCTTCTGTTACAAGCGATGTAAAAACAGATTGGGGTTATTGGAGTTTGTTGGTTGTTGACGAATCCGAAGAGGAGAATGTGTTTTATCTCAATAAAATGTTTAAGTTTGAATTAAATATAACCACAAACCCGATGAGTAATAATGCGTCGGTTTCTGTATTGCAAAATTTTACAAAATACCCCACTATTCAGTATGGTACTGCAAACTATTGGAGTGGTGGATTAAGTGCTTTGTGTGGCTATGTGTCTTGTGTTAATGGTGAGTATGTGCAAACTCCGGATATGGTTGAAGAACTTAAGAAATTAACAAGCGACACAAGGCGTAAGTTCTTAAAAGATATTGAGGGCAACATATTGGAGGTTAAAATTACTTCCCCAATTAGTATAACAGCAAACGACAACCTGATTCAATCCGTAAAGACGGCTAAAATCTCTTGGACTGAAGTTGGAGAGATTTCAGGGATATCAATCATTAATAATCCTAACACCTCCGTAACGAACTGGAATCTTACAAAAACAGGCGAGGTCGTACCCTATATTGATGACGTATGGGATGATCACTCCAGTTGGAACAACTCATACAAGTGGACAGCAAAAGAAGACGTATTGCAAACTAAAGAATCTAATATGGGTAGAGAAATATATTACGTAGAAGGTGGTGTCAATGATTAAGACATGGGAAACTAGTGCGAGCGGTGGCGATATATGCAGATAACTGGAATAACAACAGCATATATATACCGTTTTCCCGTTTGACGGAAAGGTAGTAATAAAATGAGTTTTGACAGATATTTAAAGGTAATAAAAGAGGATTTTCGCCCGGCTATTAAAGTAGAATGGTTAAACCCCGATGAATCTGTAAATTTTGAATTTACAAATGCTCTATACAAAATTGATGTGGATTTAAGTGTTAATTACACCAATGGTAGTAGACGAAGTTGCACTTTAACCCTAAATAATGACAGAAATGTATTTCCCGTTGATTTTGACAATATATGGATAGGTCAAAAGTTCAAACTTTGGATGGGGGTATATTTAGATGAAAAGACTCCTTATTATTTTCCACAAGGAGTCTTTTATGTTACCAATCCAAGTGATACTTATAACCCAGACACAAGAACAGTTACAATAAATGGGGCAGACAAGTGGGTTTATCTGGATGGTACTCTATTCGGAATGTTGTCTGGCACTTATCAAACCAGCGTAGATGTTAACTTATATTCCGCGATAAGAGGACTTTTGAAATTATCAAGGTTTAAAGATGATTTCGGTGGAACAGACAATAAAGAGGAAATGATAGATCCTATTCCCCCATTATTGTCTCCCGCTTTTATAAATAAAACAGCCAAAATGACAACAATAAATAAAGACACTGGTAAAACACAAACGATAGAGAAGAGTGTTTTGGATTGCCCATATACGGCGGTTGTTGAAAGAGGCGGAACACTTGCAGATGTTTTGTTAGAATATGCCACTATTTTGTGTGCTAACATATATTACGACGCGAATGGTAGGCTTGTTTTAGAACCCATGATTGATACAGCCGAAGATATAACAGACACAAACAAAGAAATTCTTTGGCATTATACTGTTGACGAGAAAACATTTTTAGGTCTTACGCAGAAACACGATTTTGAAAAAATTCATAATGACTTTATAGTATTAGGTAATATTGTGAACGGTTATCAATTTAAGGGCAGAGTCCAAAATCGCAACCCTTTAAGCAATACCTGCGTACAAAAAATAGGTTTGAGAACGAGGGAGCCATACGAAGATAACCAGTATTACTCTGATGAACAGTGCATTGAATTAGCCAAATACTATGCGAAAACCGACACTGTACTGCAAAAGAGTGGAGATATTACGTCGGTAACGCTGTATCATTTAGATGTCAACAAATTGGTGGCGGTATCTACGCCAAATAATAATATGTCAAAAGAGTTATTTTTGATTACAGGATTTTCTCTGTCTGCATCTGGGGAAATGACATTGAATATTGCAAGCGTCAACATTCTACAAGATTTTAAGGTTGTGGAGGCACAAGTGTATGAATAACAAGCAAGTTGAAGAATTTGTAAATATACTATACCCTTTCTTTTTAAAAAAAATGAGAAATGACGGGTATTTTAAGAATAATGTAAAAATGAAGAATGCAACTGTTGTTAAGTCAGCAGAAATAGAAGAAGATGTTGAAGTAAGATTGCCTTATGATACAACTTCTTTTTTTGTTCGTAATGAAACAGGCAAAACGTTAAAGGAAGGCGATTTAGTTTGTATTATGTATTGGGTTGATTTAAAAAATGCGGTTGCAATATTTAAGGTTTAATAGGAGGAATATATATTATGGCTTATGAAAAGAAAGTTTGGTATAACGACGGCATATTACCCGACGATGCACCCGAAGGAACTGTCGCTCCTCATTTAGATGCCGAAAATATGAATCGAATTGAAGAGGGAATTGAAGAGGCTTTGAGTTCTGTGAGTGCCCATACTCATTCAAAAGACGATGTTGGTCTTAGTGATGTTGACAACACTTCAGATGCAAATAAACCCGTATCAGATGCACAAAAAACCGCAATAGCAGATGCAAAGAAAGCAGGAACAGACGCACAAAGCAATTTGAATACTCATACATCAAACAAGTCAAACCCACATAAAGTAACTATTTCTCAGATAGGAGCTGCACCAGCTTATGGTTATGGCACAGAAGACCTTAAAGCAGGAACGAGCAATTTAGGAACTGGCAAACTCTACTTTGTCTACGAGTAAGGTGGTGCTTATATGAGCAAAGGAGTTTACATAGGTGTAGTCAATAAAGCGAGAAAGGTAAACAAAATATATGTTGGTGTAAATGGTATTGCTAGAAGAATTAAGAAGGCGTATATCGGTATAGGCGGTATTGCCAGACCATGTTTAAATAGTGATTTGGTGTATTATGGAACTACCGAAACGCCTTTAAGTTCGGGTAGGTTTAATTTAGCCGCAACAACAGTTGGAAATTATGCTTTGTTTGGCGGTGGTGAGTGGGCTGGTAGCAGCTTGTCAAATGCGACAGATGCCTATAACACATCTTTAACAAAAGAGGCTAATGTGCCATCTCTAGTTTCACAAAGAAGTATCTTAGCAGCAATAACGATTGGTGATTATGCATTATTTGCTGGCGGAAATGAAGGTGGAGGTACGTCTTCAACCATAGTAGATGTTTACTACTCATCTTTAACAAAAGAAAGAATATTTTTAACCTATTCAAGATACGGTTTAGCAGCAACAACGATTGAGGGTTATGCATTATTTGGTGGTGGTAGTAGTCATGGAGATGTTAGTGGATATTCAAATGCAGTAGAAGCCTATAATGAATCTCTAACGAAATTCGAGTTTTTGCAACCTTTATCAGAAAAAAGAACAGGTTTAGCCGCAACAACAGTTGGAGTGCGGGCTTTGTTTGGCGGTGGTTTCAATGGAGGTTATTCAAGCACGGTAGATGTTTATGATGCATCTTTAACGCTATCAGCAGCAGAGTCTTTAACTACACCAAGATACGGCTTGGCTGCAGTAACAGTTGGTGATTATGCATTATTTGCTGGCGGAAATGAAGGTAGTGAATATTCAGACGAAATATGTGTTTACGACCCATCTTCAACGAAAATAGAAACTTCGCCGCCAAGCTTAAGTTTAGGTAGACTGGGTTTAGCAGCAACAACGATTGAGGGTTATGCATTATTTGGTGGCGGTTGTAGTGGTAGTAGTAACAAAGCCAGTTTTTCAAGCACGGTAGATGTTTATGATGCATCATTAACAAGAATCGTCGCAACATCTTTAGCTATACCAAGAGAATATTTAGCCGCAACAACAGTTGGAAATTATGCTTTGTTTGGCGGTGGTAGGGGTGGTAATACAAATATAGTAGATGTTTATACAAACTAAAAAGGGGTAAATTATGAAAAGATATAAAATTTGGAATAAAAAAGATAATATATTAACGCCTATAGGCGAGGTTTTAACACCTGAACAATGGATAGAACGCTATCCGATTGCGGGAATCGAAAGCGTTGCGGTAGTGTGTGCAAACGGCGAAATTAACGGAGCGTTTTTTGGAACGCTGGGTTCGATGGTAGAAACATACGAAAGACAAGATGTTGATTTTTCAACCTGTATTACCGATGAAGATAAACTTGCTAAGATTGAAGCGTTTATCGATGAAAGGGAAAAGAGGCAGACGGAAGCATCTGCAAATAGTATTGCAAACGAAGAACTTACAGCGACATCTCTTGCGAGTATAGCCGCAAGTATGGAGTACCAAAATATGCTTACTTTGGAAGACACGGAGGTAGAATAATATGAGTTTTGAGAGAATTAAATATTATTATAACGCAGGGCTTTGGAGTAAACCTATGGTGAAGATGGCTGTAAAGAAGGGCATTATAACCAAGGAACAGTATAAGGAAATTACAGACGAAAATTATTAATAACAAATATGGTTGCAAGAAAAATAGGGATAATCTTTTATAGATTATCCCTATTTTTTACAATTTTCATTATTGTTCACTTAACTCCTGTACTACCAAATCCGCCCCGATCTGTGTTATCGAGTTCGTCAACTTCTTCAAACCTTACCTCTGGCATTTTTTCTACAATTCTAAACTGACAAATTCTGTCGTTTACGTTTATTGTGGTGTCTCTATGTGCAAGAGCAGGAAACTTCCAAATATCATTTGTTCCCGAATATGAGTTATCTACAATTCCACAATGGTTTGTCTGAGTTATTCCAAAGTTTTTAAAAGTAGAACTTCTCGGCACAATATGGGCTTCATATCCTTCGGGCAATTTCATAGAAACGCCAAGAGAAATAAGTTTAAACTCCTCTGCTCTTAATGTGACTGTTTCAGCCGATCTCAAATCTATCCAGTCGCCCTCATTGATTTTTTTAATCTTGTCTATATTCGGATTGTGGTATTTAATCTTAATTGTTTTAGCCATTGTTTGTCTCCTTTAACTGTTCGTTGAGTTTCTTGATTGTTATTGCTTTGCCGTCGAGTTTGAATTTATACCCCGCCTTAGACATTAAATTTAAGGTGTCTTTGTCATAAATACAAGACGGGCTTGTTGTGCTCATTACAACCTTATTTTTGTCGTTTACTACTTCAAATTTCATTATTCCTTAACTTTGTAGAAGAGACCACAATGACACTCTCCACTCTCCTGTTCTCTGAATTCCTTACAAGGACATTTTGTGTCTTCACTCTGCTCTAAACGGCAGGGGCAAAACCCAGCGTTTTCTTTAAGTTTTGCCTTAATGCTTGCTACCAATTCTTTGTTTTCCGATACTTTAATTCCCATATCAACTTATCCTCTCTGCATGCTGGTTATCGCTTGCTAACCAAACTCCTAAAGTGTCATCATAATGTTTTTCGTGTCCCGGAAGATATCTACCGAATTTCACTATGATATTAGGACATCTCTTTAGAATGTCGATTTTATCTGTAATTTCTTCCTTATAATACCCTGTATATACTACAACTGTATCTTGTGACTTTTCTCTGAATCTCTTTATGAACAACATTAAATCTTCCCAAGAATCCATCGGTTCAAGTCCACCACAGACCACTGCTGTTGTCAATTTATTATTAAGGTATCTATTTATAATCTCATCTACAGAAACCTCAATATTTTTTGCAGTGGCGAGTACGCCATTTTGACATACTCGCATACCACATTCTTTTTCACATTTCCAACTACATCTTGGAAAGCCTATTAGCATAGATGGCTTATTGTAATTAGAAAAATCTTCATCAACTATTGCTTTAATTATCATTGGAACTCAACTGCTTTCTGTCTTTAAACTCGGCAGCCTTTCCTCTATTGTAGTTATCCACACAACGAAGATAGCCAGTGATTCTCTGGAACATTTTTAGACGTTTTTTGCAAATTGGGCATTTATCAACAACCTCTTCAATATATCCATGTTCATCACAAAAACGTGAAATCGGCGACAAGCTCATGTAAGGAACGGAATAATTTTCAAACATCGATTTGACAATACTCTTTGCTTGTTCGCCTGAAACTCGTCCCTCAAGCATCAGATGAATTACTGTACCGCCTGTAAATTGAGACTGTAATTCTTCTTGGTGCTTAAATGTAGCATCAATACCTTCAATCATTTTAACAGGGATATGACAACTGTTGGTATAGTAGCAATCTTTTCCACTGCCCTGTGTTATGATATCGGGGTATTCTTTAAGGTCATTAAGTGCAAGTCGGTAGGATGTCGATTCAGCAGGTGTAGCTTCGTAATTAAACAGATTTCCCGTCTCTTCTTGAAACTCTACAAGTTTTTCTCTGATGTGTTTTCCCACCTCTTCGGCAAACAGTTTCCCTTTTTCAGATACAATATTTGAATTATCATCAAAGAAATTCTGACACATTTCATTCATACCTACGATACCTATTGTAGAGAAGTGATTATTCATAGTGCCGACATATTCTATGTAAGCAGGAATCGCATTTGTATCTATGATGTTCTCCTGAATCCACTTTCGCTTAATTACCAAACTCTCTTTTGCAATGTTTAGATAGTGGTCTAATACCTTATAGAACTTCTGTTTATTCATTTTGTTCTCATAGGCAATACGTGGTAGATTAATTGTTACAACGCCGATAGATCCTGTACTATCACCGCTACCAAACAAACCGCCATTACGTTTGCGGAGTTCAGTTAAGTCAAGTCTTAAGCGGCAACACATACTTCTTGCATCTTCCGGATTCATATCGCTATTGATATAATTTGCAAAATATGGTGTACCAAATTTGCCTGTCAGTTCCCACAAAAGTTTATTGTTAGGATTATCCCAATCGAATCTTTTGTGTATGTTGTATGTAGGAATTGGGTACGAGAATAATTTGCCAACAGAGTCGCCTTCTAACATAATCTCAAAAAATGCCTTATTAAGCATGTCCATTTCCTTCTGACAAGAACGATATGTGAAACTTTCGAGTTCTCCTCCTATAATAACATATTCATCCAGCAAGTCTTCAGGAGGAGTTAAGTCAAGTGTAATATTGCTAAATGCGGGTTCTGCACCCATTCTACTGTTTGAATTTACACTGTAAATATAATTCTGCATCGACTGCTTAACTTCGGTATATGTCAGTCTGTCATTTTTAATAAATGGTGCTAACAGTGTATCAAAACTGTTAAGAGCAACAGCGCCCATTATTTCATTTTGAAATACCGTTAACAGATTGGCTATCTGATTTAACACGCTGTCAAAATGTTTTGCAGGTGACGATGTAGGGATATTACCAATACCCTTTACACCTTTTAACAAAATATCTTTAAGCGAATACCCACAACAATACAAGGTTAGTCCACCCAAATCATGAAGATGCATATAATTTTTAACATATGCCTGAGCAATGTTTTCGGGATATACTTCTCTGAGCCAATAATCTTTGCTCACTTCTCCAATGATGTACTTTCCAAGTCCACCATAACTAAACGGATTACTAGAGCTTTCTTTTACTCTCCAATCTTTTTGCTTTAAATACTCTTCTACAATGCTTTTGCTACTTTTCAATAATTTGTCCTCCTATTTACTGATTGTTTACCCATTGAATTGCTGTTTTATAGTTCATTACCACTCCGCCGACATCAAGTATCGGAAACGCTGAATCGCCCAACCCTTTTGCGATAATTGTCTCCTTGTCTGAAACCTTTAAAAACTTAATGTTTTTGGCTTTAAGCTTTCTCTCTAAAACAAGACAATTAGGACAGTCTATTGTGTACAACACAACACTCATATTGCTTTACCTCCTTATTTTTGTAAAGAATAGCGAGAGCATTATGCTTCTCGCTTACTCTCTCATTATATTATTCTCCACTATTGTCATCTTTTGACACAAAAACATACATAAAAGCAGTCGTAAAAAGTGCGCCAAACATCATTGCTAATATATGACCCACACTCTTTCTCCTATCTTAAATAAAAATCCTTAACGTAATCAAGCATTTTGTCAATGTTGTCAAATATTCTTTCTGCCATACATTTTAACCACGGATGCAACTCTCCGTTATCTTCATTTAAAGCAATGACCGGGATACCTCTATCGTATGCAATGGCAACTTCGGAAGTTGTACCCAAAGATTTCTTGTCGTTGTAGTTAACAATTACCAAGTCCGATTTTTTTAGATTATACAAGTCGAAACGCATAACCTCTGTTTCTGAGGAATATTCTGGTGTATCAGACTTAAACGAGAAATACATATTGGGGTTGAAGGTTTTAACTCTATATGTACATTCGCAGTTTTCTAATGCTTGTCTACAATACTCTCTCCATTTATTGCCTTCGTCAAAATTATCTTTGCCGAACTTCATCATTCCGCCCGATAAATAAATTGTAAAATCTCTCATAAACTCCTCCTTAGAGATAGCTACAAATTAAAATGTGCGGTTTCTCACCGCCCCCTACCTCATTCCAACAGATAATTTCTCTAACAAATAATTTTGCCATTTTATCCAACTGTTCTAAAGTGCCATTATTTTCAATTATGTAGTCATATTCATAATCTTCTACGTTTGCGTCTGCGTGATTACCTTGAATCTTCTCGACGTTAGGATTTCTGATTAAGATAGTTTCGGCTCCAAATGTTTCTACTGCACGAGCAATATCTTTTGGGTCTCGCATATCTATGAATAGAAGCTCATCTTCAATCAGATTGTTTTTAAAGTCAGTCACAACAGACAAAACATCTCTGAACGGGCTGTCATTATATTCTGTTGACAAATCCATAATATCACTAAGGAACTTCCTATCCTTTTCGGTTTTGCCACCGTCCCATCCTAACACTTTGGCTGCTTCTTTTGGCAGGTCTACGATTGAGTATTTATGAGTTGAGATATATTTGCCTACGAATTCTGCAAAAGTTCCTTTGCCTGATGTACCCACACCATTAAGTATAAAAACTTTCTTCAATCAATTCCCTCCTTTTGGGTTTCCACAACACATTTTACCCTCTTTACATTTGCCACGGATACAACTCGCTCCGGCTTTTGCAAAGATATTAGGTGCAATTTCTTTACAAATATCAAGCATTATATCTGCCATTTGTCTTATTTCCCACTGAGCGCGATTACAACAACGTTCTTCAAAAAAATGCAACAAACTTCTGATATTCATAGTCATTATAAGTTTTGTTTCGGTGCCATTTGGAAGAGCAAATCTTGCGTCCTCATTAGGAATGCCGTTTTCTACTGCACAATCGTAAAAATCTTGAATGTGCTTCATTAATTCACCATATTTTATTCTTAAAAAATCATCACTCGCAATTGTTGGCGGGGTAATATATTCAAATTGCCCCTCTTTTACATATCTTTGAGATTTCTGCGAATAAGATGCAATTCTATGTCTAACCAACTGATGTGAACAAGAGCGAGATATTCCCTCAATTCCAAAAGTAAAAGTACAATGTTCTAATGGGCTCTGATGCCCCAAATCTGTAAGTTTTTTAATAAAAACTTCAATCTTTTCTGTTGTCAACCCATTCATTAGTGTTTCAATATCGCTTAAGCTGTAGCAAAGTTTAGCTGCACTTGCTATAACCTTCTCTGGCTCAGGCGTATGGGTAATTAAAGTTACTTTCAATTTCTCACTTCCAATCTTCATAATTTTCATAGTCCCATTCTTTAGACTTAATGCCGTGGTATTTTAAGGCACAATCATCAGAGCAGAATTTATTGTCTTCATTGTCTGTGTAATATTCGTAGTCTTCTCTTAATTTCTTGTCACATTGTTCGCAACGCCCCCGTATTTTGGGTTCGGGGGCGTTAGGACACCGACTTGAACAAGGACTACTATGACACACTTCGCACATTATCGCCCCTCCATTCAAAACCTTTATTGTTGTTGTCCATACAACCGTTACAAGGTGTGTTCTCTAACACATCGCAAGTGCCAAATTTAAAATCTTGACAAGACCAAACCCAGTCATGATGACATCTTTTGTCGTCCCAGCAACCTTTGCCCTCACAATATTTTTCGCATTCTTTACCTTTGCACTCGACATTGTTTTTGCAGTAATGGCAAATATTTTCAGACTTCATAACGAGTTCCATAAAGTCTTCTTTAAGTTTTAAGTATTGATTTTCATAATAATCCGAGCCAACTACTAATGACAGCTTTTCTATTTCGCTTTTTACAATCGCTGGATAAAACCCTTTATTAATTAAATTTTTCTTGAGTTTATCGGCATCTATAATATTCATTATCATCCTCCTCTTGAAAGACTTGTTCTATTGACAATTTTTACCCCACTGCTCTGCCATAGCCTTTGCAATGCCCGGAAATGTTTTACTTGCGTCTTTTGCATTATGAGCAACACCTCTGCTTCCACCTTTCCCCCTAGCGAACCCACCTGTATTACTTGGTAGGTATGGTTTGTATTCATCTACAATTTTTGTTGGCTTCAGTGGTAATAAACCCTTTTGCCATAATAAAGTGCGTTTTGAAAAAGGGTGCCCATATTCAAATGGTTGCACCACCTGACTTTCTTTCGGCAATCCAACGCATTTTAATGGGGTAGGATTTTCTACGCATATTCTTTCGCAATCAGCATTTAAAAACTTCATAAAAAATTCTTTTGCTTCCAATGCCTTCTTTAATCTATTCTCATCAATATTACCAGCCGTTGGATACATAAATCTTGCACCAGCCTTGCTCATATATGTACATGGTGGATGTGCAATAAGCAAATCCCATTTCCCATCAATAGTATGTTCAGCACCGTCAGATGTTTTAAACTTGCAATTACCATTTATTAAAGGTAGTACATCTCCTTGTATGTGCCATTCTGGATGTCCACCAGAACATTCAAGAATATCACAAGAATATGCTTCCCAACCTATTTCTCTAAAAGCCTTACATACTGTTTGGCTCTCTTCACATGCTACTAATAACTTCATTACTACATAGGAGAAATGTACATTTAACGGAATTCCAACTCGTTCCTCCTATTCTTTTGTAGGTGTTTGCAACCACCTAATTATTTTTATTTTTCTCCTTAAAAGCGTGGTTTTCATTGGCATTTTTAGTCGCAAATCACAAGCAAAGTGCCACTTCCCATAGCACCATTGCTTCGGGTCGAAATGGTTGGTGCCGCATCATTCACTTCTGTATCTATACAAACAACTTTTAATCCATTTCTTTTGCTTCTTAATGTAGGAACATAATTTTTGTAATATCTAATACCATCAAATCCTTGCGTATCATCAATACAAATAGCTATTCCACCACAAGCAGAGTTTAATCTACTTGTGGATTGATAAAATTTTCATCACGGCATACATATGTATCATCATACTGAGCTTTATATAGATGTTCAGCTAACAATTCACAACAGTCCGTAATAATACCATTACCTGCTTGTTTATATAAATGAGTATCTACTACACCTATATTTCTGGCTTTATCGCAATCTTCAAATGTCAGCCCCATCAGTTTATAACATTCACGAGGAGTCAGTTTTCTAATTCTGAGGTCTTCACGGATACAATTTTTAATTGCAGATGTCAATAATGCATTACTCAACCCATCTTTGCGAGTCTTAAATTGGTCTTCTCTTTTTGCACCATGTTTGTTATAGTTTCTGTCTTTGGGTCTTATTTGACCAGATTCAACAATCTTTGGCATACGATTACCACCACTGCAAGTATCCAAAGTTGGAGACAAACACTCACTATTGTATACTCTACCGGCTTGAGGATTCGGTTCTCTTTCTGTTCCGTAAATCTGTCCAACTTGTTCCAAAACAGCAGTGCCCTCAGCCTTTCGATTTGATACGCCCCTATCTTCTCTTGAAGTTATGCAATTTGCATACTCAATCATTCGAGTATCATTTACAGATTTATCAATACCAGATATGATTTTTACTGGGTCTTTATAGTCAGTCGCTCTTAAACCTTGTGATAGATCTTCAGCATCAAGAACTCTCACTCTGTCCTGTACATTTTTATCTGGGTTTAATGAACCAGCTACCTTTATATCCGTTCCTTTGCTCTCTGAAAATAACTTAAATTTTCTTGTTGCAATATCACTCAGGTAATACTTTTCGTCAACTACATCTTCAAGAATATCTTTTAGTCTTATGCCAGTATCAAAAGGAATGGGGAATGTGTATTTACCAGTATCAATATCTTTTCTAATAGAAATTACAAACACTCTTTCCCTATTTTGAGGAACACCACAATCTTTGCCATTGATTATAGACCAATACGAATTAAAACCGAGTTCATCCAATACTTCAATAAGATTGTTGAAATATTCAGCGAATTTTTTGCTTGCAAGATTCTTTACATTTTCAAACATTATGTATTTTGGGAGAGTGTTATTTTCCTTTGCTTTCTTCAATAACTTGATATTCTCCCACAGCAAACTGCTTCTTGTACCACTATCGGGAGACAAGCCTTTCATTTTGCCCGCAACGGAAATATCAGTACAAGGGAATGAACAAGTCCAAAAGTCAGCATAAGGCAATTCTTCCATTCTGCTAATATCACCTAAATTTTTAGTTAGCTTACAAGCCAACCAATATTTCTCAATGTCGTTAGTCTTTCTTTTTGCCAACTTAAACCAATCAAAATGCTTGTCTTTTTCTGGCTCATATCCCAAGTTAATATCTGTGAGATACTGTGCCATTTCATCTCTTGTAGGATAATTCTCATATGCTTCCACCATCTCATTGGTGAGACCACAATGTATTGCAGCATATGAAAGCACAGCCTCTTTGTTAATATCCGAAGTATTTAATACTTCAATATCAAATAAACCAGAGTTTTCAAAACCTCTTTCTTGACAACCTATACCAGAAAATAGTATATTGGCTGTCAGTTTTACTTTTTCAACATTTGTATTCAAATTCTCTTTCGGAGTAAACTATAGTTTTATGTCCGGACAAACTTCCTTACTCCTTTCAAATTTTTATGTACACTTTATTATTCTCTAAAAGTATTTTAAAAAAGTCCCCATTCTGCAAACTTTTCAAATCCACCAACAGATACAATATATTCTCTTGCTTTTTCAACAATTTCAGAATAAGGTACACCATCAATTTCAGTATCGCCAATAGCACAACATAAACTTACTGGTCTACCGATTTCTTGTGCTTTAAGGAAAGCATAAATATTTACGGATACATCTGCCTTTGATAAATCTTTGCCATGAAGACCGCCACCTGTTACACTATCAGCCATATCAGAGCCGAGTTTTCTGTTAGTAGCACCAGTGTCTACATTTGTACCGCCTGTCCAATAACCAAGAGGATTAATAGCAGCATTAGGACAAATCTTTCTCACATCATCTTCTTCTGCGTTGCTCTGGCAAATTATGAGATTGTCACCATTCAAGATATACTTACCATCAGTTGGGAAATCTTTGTAAATATCTCTTGCTATCTGTGCCATAACTTTCTGCTCAGATGTAAGCGGTACACCCTTAAAGATACCATTATCTCCACACTTAAACCCATTGGTCTGATTATTTGCAAGATGCACGTCTTGTTTTACGCATTTGTAGTCAACCATAATTGAGTTATCTTTTGTAATTCTGTGTACTGCTTGGCACACATCAACTGCATCAACTTCAACTGAAGATTCAGCAATGATATGGCATACACTGTGTCCAATCAGTACCTCAACCGCAATCTTTGGATTTTCTTCCATTTTATAAGCAAGGTCTACGATAGCACCTGCTATTCTGTCGGCAACCTTATCAGGATGTGCCGGATTTACCTTTTCTATCATTAAAATTCCTCCTATTTTGTCAATAAAACGAGCGTTTCATTTAGCTGTCTAAAAACTCATCTTCCAAAACTACCACGTTGCATTCGCTTGTATGAGCGGTGCAACGGTCAATGCCAATAATACCTTCAGCAAAACAAGGTTCCCAAATAGCATCTTCATCAAACTCACTTTTGCAACGACCAAGCATTTTATGCTATAACTCCATACCGCTCAAACAAACATCTTTGAGGAGCGGATTGACCAAAATATTTAGCTTCAGCTTGTAGGCGCATTTTAATCGCATCTTCTTTATCAACAAATATACCCAAATATTTTACTTTATCATCAACACATATTTGAGCAATCCACTTGTGTTTTGTATTGCTAAAATAAACGCCTGTAACACCAGAAGTGTTAGTTGATATAACGCCATTTCGATTTAAAATGTTTTGTTTCTTGGTAGCATTTCGTAAATTTCCTTTACGATTATCCAATTTATTACGATTGATATGGTCTACTAACTCATATTTGAAATCTGTAATAAATCTATGCATATATATCCACTTATCATCGGGAGTTTTTATTTTCATATATCCATTACTAAAATCTTTATACCAACAATATTCTCTAATCTTATCGTAATCCTCTAAATCAAAATAAAACTCTTCACTGCAATTCGAAGCAATACCAATGCCGAAATTCTCGCTTAATTTATATGTGTTATATTTCTTACGCACATTTAATGCTTTATCTTTAATCATTTATAAAATTATCCTCTAATACTAAAATATTCACTTTGCCAGTATATGCGGTACAAGCATCTACTCCAATATAATCTTTTCCATAGTAAATATCAAATTTAGCATCCTCTCCAAATTCAGAAATGCCTTGGTGCTGACTATAAGCATAGCTGGTATGAAAATGACCGAACACTATCGTTTTGCCTGTTTTGTTTAAGCCTTTCGATGCTATTTCAAATGGATTTCCCCACATTGCTTCATCCCATTCTTTTTCTGTTACGTTTCGCCAATCAGGATTAAAGTGATATTCTCTGTCTCTTGTGTAATATTTTGGATAATCGTCTTCTGCTGTTATGGGTATCCAACTGTGTACAAAGATATATTTTTTAGTTTCAAAGTAATTTACTAATAACTCCCTATATTTTGCTAACCTATCCCAAGTCATACAACAACATTCAGCAAAACTTCTTCTATAGACCACACCTCCAAGGTCTTCGATTGTCTTAACAGTGCCGTTGGAAACATCGTGAGAATACGGAAATTCTCTCATACAACATTCTTCAAGTAAACTATCGTGATTGCCTTTTACGAGTATTTTTCTTTCAAGAGACATAAGAAGGTGTAATACCTCTTCGCTTTCGTTCCCGCGATCAAAACAATCGCCACAAACAATCAACCAATGTTCTTCGTTATTTGGGTCAAACCCAACTTCGTCAAGTGCTTTCTTCAATGGTGTATAAAAACTATGTATATCCGAAGTTACAAAAAATTTAGGTATCTTAATCACCCCTTTTCACTTTAAAACTCAAATTCTATCGTGATTTTTAGGCTCCGAAACGCCCTATTTAAGCCATTCTTGAAATCAATAATTTGTAATTAAAACCTCAATATCTTTACTTCGGTCAATTTTATGATAATTACAATTTACATAATCTCCATTTAAATAATGAATATGGTACTTGTCCTTCCACCTATCCAAAAACGGATTGTCATATTTCAGATTGTTAGACAACGCCCATCTTGTGCCTTGTGCGTCTAACTTATCCAACAACTCAAGTAATTTCTTTTCGTGTTCTTCTGTCCAACCTTCAAATCCTCGTTTACCATCGTTGTAGTTACCAACTGATGCAAAATAAGGTGGGTCAAAATACAACAAATCATTTTCGTCAAAGTCAGAGTAATCAATATCAGTAAAACTTTTTGATGAGAAAACAATATCCGTACTTATATTTTTCTTCATTGCATATAAGTCTTCTCTCTGCCTATCCGAAAAATAACTTCTGTTTTTACCAAAACTACTATTGTATTGGTGATTATTGTTGAATCTAAACTGATGATTAAATGAATGGCACATCAATGTATAAAGAGTAGTCCAATCATTCTTCCCCGCATTATAGTCATCACGAAGTTTTTCAAATCCTTCTTTGTTAGTTTTACTAAGTGAATACTCGGCGATTATATTTTCTATTTTCTTAACAACTGCATTTGTATCTTCTGTTGCAAGCCCTTCAAAGATGCTTGATACATAAGGATTTATGTCGTTATATAGATAATGTTCTGCTTTGGTATTTATTAAGACTGTTCCTGAACCACCAAATACATCAACAAACATGCTGATTTTATCCGGGAATAAAGGAATTATCTGTCCTATAAGCTTATACTTGTTTCCTATATAATTTATAGGCGATTTTATGTATTTATTTTTCAATGTATCTTAGGAGTAAACACTGTGTTTTCGGTATACCAAACCTCTACTCCTTTCATTTAATATGACATTTGCAACTGCCACACTATATTATTCTCCATAAATTTCTCGATAAAAGAGAAATTCTATCTATATTTCAAACATGTCCCCAAACATCTTCATAACACCAGTAACTTCTGGTGTTCCCTTTTCGTGCAAAGGACATCTTTCAAACATCTTACCTTCGGGAATTTCTTTTCCTTGTTTACACTCCATCTTTTTGATTCCGTCTGTACTACAATGTTTGCAAGTCAGACAACTTTTCAAGTTGTAGTTTTTGTTACAAGTTTCTTCATGCTTCAATACATCTTCTTCGATTCCTGTAAAATCACAATATTCACATCTGTATATCGGTTTCATCTCAAATTACCTCCATTAATGTGCTTTCTTGTCGGCTTCGTGCAATCTCATAACCTTTTCAAAAAGTTCATTACCCCAAAGTTTCTTATATTTGTTCATAGTCTTTTCACCGTTCTCAGCATCTTTCTCCCAAAAATAAGGTTGCATATGAAGATTGATAATAGTTGAAACTTCTAATGGATCAACATCGTCAAGATAAATGTAAAACAGACTATCATATGCCCCTACGCAATGATGCTGATAATAGTGGGCTATATCTGTCTCTTCGCCCTTTGAATTGATAAAGGACTTTGTGTATGGTTTACCACAATCATGCATCATACCAGCACACAGCAGTGTTCTATCCTCTTCTAGTGATTTGCCGACAGTCGCACAATGCTCTCCCAAAGTCATACTGTGATGTGGATTATCCTGATTGAATTTCATATGGTCAGCAATCCAAAATCCTACAATATTGGTTTCGTATTCGTCACGCTCAATTATTATAGAGTCCCAACCTTCAAAGAAATATGGCGTGTTCCAGTTTTTATACATTCTCTCAACAACTTCTACTGGAATAGTTCTTTCTCTTGATTCATTTCTTTTACAACACTCTTCAAAAGGAACCGCAATTATCACACAATTTTTATAGCAAGGAATATTTTTGAGTTCTGATAAAAACGCCCTGCGTCTTTTAGAGTTAATATTTGTGGCATCGTAAATCACACTTTCACCATTTGCAAGGTGTTCTTTAATTCTTTTATGTAATAATTTGAATACTTCTTCATTACTGGTCTGTGAGTTTATATCGCCAGTCAACTCTTCTCTAATAGCATCAGAACTACATAACTTTGCATTAGTTCTATCGGCTAATTCTTTGGCATAGGTAGACTTACCTGAGCCGGGCAAGCCTACCATCATTGTAAAAGTCGGTTTATTCATTATCTTTTGTCTCCATTTCACATAACTTCATATACCTGCCGGACTTACTTTTAACTAAGTTATATTCCTTGCCATAATATTTTTCTCTCACATACGCTTTAATTCTGATTGGAACGTTATCTTTTACCCAAACCATAAATTCTTTTTTATCGTTTTTGGGAGCCTTATCAAAATAATCTTTAATTTCTAACTCAGTATTGTGAATGTACTTGAATACAACATTTGCAGTTTTCAAAACTCTATCTTTATAAGCTGTAGGAACTTTACTTATCATATCGTCAAATGTTCCGTCGGCAATATTCTTAATAACTAAGTTAACGGAAGAAATCTCAGATAAAACACGATGCATATTTACATAGTCATTATATTTGATCTTAACTTTATAACCATCAATGTTGACAACAAAACCTTCAGCTTCGTTTGATTTTTTATCATCAAGTTCTTTGATAACCTCGTCCAACGTTTTGTCAAAAACTGTTGTGGACGGAATGCTATACTTATCGGCAAACTCTTTGATAGTTTTGTAAGAATACTCTTCGCCAGTCACAGAGTTTCTAATGCCTATGAGATATAAACCTTCTTGCTCTTTAGAATAAACTACGACATGGGCATCTTTCATTGATATGTACTCAAATATAAATGTGAGCAAAGGATTGTCCATAACAAGGTCTATGTAGCCAGCCCTGTTAAATAACATTTTATATCCGTCTTTTAATCTCCAAGAAAATTCAGGATTAAGAGATGTGCTACCGCACATTACAATACTGTCGTTGTAATATCTTACGGCTTGCATCGAGCCGTCCAATTTGTCAGAAAATTCAACACATTTTGCATCCTTTATTCTTTTTGAAATATTTTCAATACTTGTTTCTTCGCATTCATTGAGGTTTCTGAACTTCTTGAACGGAGTTATCACTAATCGATTTTCTTTGATGTCAATTACAACACTACGACATTCTAAGTAAAAGCCGTCGTACTTGTCCCAAAATTCATCGGGTGTTACATCGTCTTCGCCACCAAACACATCTGCATAGTTGCCATATCTAATAAGAAGCAATCCGTTATGCTCGATTAATTGTAATGGCTTAATCAGTTCTGTGTATTCGGGATTATCGAGTTTTTCAACCCAATACTCCAAACAGGTTGTTTTACTTGTGTTATAATCCCACAATCTATTTGTTGAGAACATTGATATGTATGCATTTTTTATTTCAATAAATTTATTTAATACCGGATTCCAACTCAGTGTTATCACTCCTTTGACCAATCTAATGCTTGCCCACATTTAGGACAGTATTCTAATTGTCCACAAAAAGAATGTCTACATATATAACATTCTCCATAATCTCCATTGTGATTTACAACTTTAGCTGGGATTTGTTTTCTCATGGCACTCAACGCAGTTTTAACATACTCGCATTGCTTACCATTGTGCTGTGTTGTATATCTTTTTTGGAGACTTTCAAAGTGTTTTATTGATTCTTTTAGCATAAAAACCTCCTAATTTTGCCAATGAAATGTGTATTCTATCTGCTCACTAATTCAACCCTATATCCTAATTTATCTTCGATTTCTTTTAATGTCATTTTCTTTATGTCTGTCCCTAAGAGTTTCCAACCGCTAACATTCATAATGTCGTTAATGTCCTTAAATGCATTTGCAGCCCAAGGTTTACCGTTAGAATCAAAGAACCCTTTTTCAACAGAGTATCGCATATCTTTGGCAATATATGTTTTACCTGTCTTCTCCGCTTCGTTCATCATATTCAATGTTTTCATAATATCACCAACTTTCAATTCTAAATAATATATTTCCCAACCATCTTGGGACTCTTACTCCAAAGAAGGTTGGTTTGTAGTGTGGACATTTTTCACATTTGTCACTCATACAGTTACCATACCCACAAGGGTTGCTCATAAAGACCATAAATATAACCTCGTTAACACATATTTGTATGTTCGTCCATAGGACTAGTATCAATTTTCCTTACGCCCGGCTTATGATAATCTGAAAGAATATAGCTTGCACATCCACCTTTGTTGTCTATCGCAACATTTTTAAGTAAACATCCGTTGCTAAAACCATAATACTTACACTTTTCATTTGCACAGGTTATTCTATGTCTCATATTTACACCTCAATTTCACCATAAAATAAATGTTTTAAATCTTTTTCCAATACATAACTTCATTTGTAATGGGTCTACCTATAGGCAATAAGAAATCTTCTCCGTCCCACCTTACAGAAGTTTTTAGTGTCCCATCATCCCATGTTGAAAATGGGTTGGTGTGAACAACTTTTACATTATAAAAACCGCATTCGTTTGGTTCAACCTTGTCGAAATTGTTCCAACTATTCTCTGTCATATCTGATTCTCCTAATAAAATGAGTGTTTAATTAAGTCTTTGTGTTGTAATTTTAATAGCATTTTCGTTGACATCGCATCTGAGGTAGTTTCTGCCAAGTTCCTTCGCAACAACACAACTTGTCCCGCTACCGCAAAAGAAATCTGCAACAAGTCCACTTTTAGGGCAACTACTGTCTATTATCTTATATAAGAGTTCCTTTGGCTTTTGAGTTGCGTAACCCACCCTCTCGGTTTTATCATTCTGTCCAAGTATATTAATTTTCCACACATCATCCATAATCTTACCTCGACTGTCATAATACTTTTCTTTCTCATAACCTCTTGGTGCTGTCGGAGAATATGCTTGTCTTATGTACTGACTATCTTCATTAAAATAATAGTCATCTGTTTTACTATATCGGAATATGGTATCGTGGCGTTTGCCAAAATCTTTCTTCTTGCGGGGGGCGGAATTATACCACCATATGATTTCGTTTCTAAAATTATCGTATCCAAAAATGTTATCTAAACAGATTTTAATATAGTGAGATAAATTGTAATCACATTGAATATAAATTAACCCAGTATCTTTAAGGACTCTAAACATCTCTGAAAGTCTTGGTTTATACCATTCTAACGCTTCTTGTGGTGTCCCTAAATTATCGTTGTAATCTTTGAATTTTTTACCAGTGTTGTATAATATATCGCAATATATCAAATCAACACTTTTATTTGGAAGTCTTTTCAAAAGTGTTAAGTTATCTTCGCAAAACAATTTATTTATATATTCTATTTGATTCACCTCCTGTTATTAAGTCACCCACACTATATTATTCTCTATATATTTGCAAAAAAATATTGAATCATAACCAACTATATGATAAAATAAGTGATGATATAGCGAAATAAAAGGAGCGGCGAACATGAATATTCATACTATTAGAGAAAAAATGAAAATGCACTCAATATACGAAATACCTATGCGGGTTACTTTTTATGCTCGCGTTTCTTCTGAAAAAGATGAACAGCTTAATTCTTTAGATAATCAAATAGCATACTATACAGACTTAATTAAAAATAACAAGCATTGGGAATATGTGCCCGGATATATAGACGAGGGCTTATCTGGAATCTCCACCTTAAAACGAGAAAATTTTAATCATATGATATCGGATGCAAAAAACGGAATGTTTGATTTTGTGATCACGAAGGAAATATCAAGGTTTGCACGCAACACCCTAGATAGCATCAGGTATACCCGAGAATTACTGGGTTGCGGCGTTGGCGTATTTTTTCAAAACGACAACATCAACACTCTTGATGAAGATTCAGAACTTAGACTCTCTATTATGTCTTCCATCGCACAGGACGAGCTTAGAAAGCTATCTTCGCGTATTAAATTTGGTCATCAACAGGCGATAAAAAATCATGTTGTGCTTGGCAATAGCAGAATTTTTGGTTATGATAAAAAAGATAAAAAGTTAGTTATAAACGAAGAAGAAGCGAAAATGGTACGCGAGCTTTTTGAGTTATATGCAACTGACCAATACAGCATGAAACAAATTGAAAACATATTTTGGGAAAGAGGATATAGAAACCGAAATGGTAATAAGATAGCTCACACCACAATGTCAAACACAATCTCTAATCCCAAATACAAAGGCTATTATGTAGGCAATAAGGTAAAGGTTGTTGATATGTTCACAAAAAAACAACACTTCCTTCCACCGGAAGAATGGGTTATGTTTAAAGATGAAACGGGCGATATAGTACCCGCTATTGTCAGCGAAGAACTCTGGAATGCAGCTAATGTTATTTTAGAAAGGCGCAGCAACGATGTGAAAAACAAGCATAACATATGTAATCACGAAAATCTCTTGACAGGAAAATTATTTTGTACCCATTGCGGAAATGCGTATTATCGACGCGAAAGCATGGATAAAAAGGGCAATAAAAACAGTAAGTGGATTTGTAGTGGCAAAATAAAAAACGGTGCAGAGTCCTGCCCGTCATTAGCAATTTTTGAAAATGAAATTAAACCGATTCTTTTTGATGTATTTAATGAAACCTCTCCAGTAGCCGAGGATTTGGTTGACTCCTATATCGAAATGTATAAAACAATCGATGCAAGCGGCGAGATAATTAAAGATATGGAAAAATTAAAATTAAAAATTGACCACGAACAAAAAAAGAAACGCAAAATCCTTGATTATAATCTGAACGGCGATTTGTCCGATGAAGAATATATTCAGATAAACAAAGAATGTAATCATATTATCAGTGAACTTGAAAAAGATCTTTTTGATTTACAAGAACAACAAAATTCCAAAGACGATTTTAAGAAACATATTGACGAAATCAAGCAAACGCTACTTGTTGCAAAAAGAGATGCTGCGAATGGGATCATATCAAGAGAGTTTGTAAATAAGTATATAGATAAAATTTTCGTAACTCCCGAGGATGGATCTCTTAAACTTGAAATTAAGATATTTACCGGAAAAACTTGTGAAAAACATCTTTTAAGTCTTAGAAGTCGCTCGGGTCACATTAGTAAGAAAATGATTGAAGCCTACGAAAACGGCATGAAGTAAATCTTCATGTCATGAAAGAAAACTCCGACAGAAATATCTGTCGGAGTTTTCACTTTTATTCATTATAATAACAAGAAACCTTGACCTATACTCTTTAAGTATCACAAGCGTTAAAATAAGGTAAGTTTTATACCTTATTTACCGTTAAACTTATTTGCCGCACTTTCAACACCTGATACAAGTATTTCAATTGCCGCATCTGCTGCTTTTTTCGTACTTTCAACCATAACTTTCATATCGTCATCAGAGAACTTGCCAAGTACCCAATCAATAATATCGTAGTCAGGGTGTGGTGGAATACCTACGCCGATACGCACTCTTGCAAATTCATCTGTGCCAAGCAAAGCAATAATGTTTTTAAGCCCATTATGACCGCCGTGACTCCCCTTTTTTCTCACTCGGAGTCTTCCTACGTCAAGGGTAATATCGTCGCACAAAACAAAGATATTCTCTGTCGGCACTTTGTACCACGCACTCGCCTCTTTTACTGCCTCACCACTCAAATTCATGTAAGTTTGAGGTTTCATGAGAAGTACACGCTTGTCACCAATCATACACTCCCCTGTTAAAGCCTTAAAACGCAAACGATCAATCTTTGTGCCTTTAGCAGACGCAAGACAATCTATTGCCATAAAGCCAGCATTATGACGTGTATTGTCGTACTTATTGCCATAGTTGCCAAGACCTACAATAATGTGACTTACTGTGGCTTTTGTGTTTCTTTCACTTTCAAGTTTTTTGAATATATCAAATATGGACATAGATTTATCCTTTCATCAGACTACAATGTGGAGATAGTTTCAGCACGTAAAATAGCCTTTTCAAAGTCCGTATGTATATTTTCCTCACCAATAGCCTCAGTCAAACCGCTTCTGTCGAACATAGTGCGAACTTTAGGCTGTACGCCTGTGAATACTACGCTGATATTCTTTTCTCTGTATTTATTGTACAACTCCAAAAATTCGTCAGCACCTGATATATCCATCATTGGAACACCACCCATTGAGAAAATCAGAAGTGAAATGCCGTCAAATTCAGCAAGTTTAGAGTCAAGTTTCTCGACAGTTGCGAAGAATACAGGGCCTGTGACGGTTACTATTTTTGTCATTCCATAGTCACGAGTTAAGTCAATGCCACGTGCTTTAAGACGGTTTTCATCAACATCAGATACGTCTATGGAAATATCCGCTACACTTACAACAAATGCAAATACGGAAAATACAACACCGATAATAATTGCAACTGTCAAATCAAATACAACAGTCGAAATCATGGTGATAAAATACATTGCAATAGCACTTTTGAATTTTTTCTTACAAATACGCTCTATAGTTTCCCACTCATTCATTCTCCAAGCAGTCATCATAAGGACACCTGCAAGTGCGGAAAGTGGAATTTGCGACATAACAGAGCCGAGCAAGAACATAGATGCCAAAAGTCCAACAGCATGGAAAATGCCTGTCATTCTCGTTACGCAACCTGACTTAATAGCAACGCTTGTACGGGCAATCGCCGCTGTTGCAGGAACACCGCCAAAGAATGGAATTAACATATTACCGATACCTTGTGCTACAAGTTCACGGTCTGCATCAAGTTTCTCACCTTTCATCTTACCTGCTGCTGCACCGCAAAGCAGACTTTCAATCATGCCAAGTGCCGCAATTGAGAATGCCGGAGAAATTAGTTCACCGATTTTATCAAATGGGATATTTGAAAAAGTCATACGAACTTCAGGGAACAGTGTCTTTGGTATTTCTCCAACAACTGCCACATCAAGTTTCAAAATCATATTTGCCACAAGAGCAAGTATAATACCTGCAAGTGATGATGGGAAACGAGCATTCCACTTTTTCGGCCATAAAATCATTACAATTACAACGAGCATACCCATTGCAACTGCACCCCAGTTTACATGAAATCCGTTTGTAAAATAAGACGAAATTTGCTCAATAACACCTTCTCCAGAAGATGTAGTACCAAAGAAATTATCTATCTGTCCTGCGGCAATTATCACAGCAATACCAGATGTGAAACCTGCAATAACCGGTCCCGGTATGTAAGATACAAGTTTGCCGATTTTGAATAGTCCTGCAAGAAGTAAAATTACACCTGCAAGCAGACACGCAAGAAATACACCGGGCATTTGATACTTCATTACAAGTCCTATCAAAATTGCAGTCATTGCACCTGTCGGACCGGAGATTTGATATGATGCACCAGACAGTGCACCAATAACAAGTCCTGCAATAATAGCAGTAATAAGTCCTGCTGCTGCATCAGCACCGCAACTTACACCAAATGCAAGTGCCAACGGTAACGCAACTGCGGTTACTGTAAGACCTGCCATAACGTCATTGCCCAGTTTTGCTCCGTTGTAGCCATTAAACTCACGCTTAATATCAGAAATAAATTTCTTAATCAATTACTTCATCTTCTTCCTTATGTTCTTCATTTTTACATTCAAGTACAATAGGCTCAGGCGGTGTCATTGAAAAATTCGCCGCAATTCGCTTTATTTTAATACCTTGTGAGGAAAATCTCTCCTCGTACTCAGTCATAATGTTAGGAATATCGGTTGAATGGAGGTCATACGTTACTTCCATATTCTCCATACCAAACTCTTTAAGAGACCAAACAGAGTATCTAAAAAGTGCATCGTTGTCTGTCTTAAAATAAAAATTTCCACCGGGTACTGTAATTTGACGATAGAGTTTCAAGAAATTCTCATGAGTCAGCCGCCGTTTTGCGTGCCTGTTGCCTGTCCATGGATCACAGAAGTTTACAAAAATTGCATTAACTTCTCCTACTGCAAAGAAACTGAGCAAGTCTGATGCATCACCAGGGATAAAGTAGAGATTTTTAATCTCCTCTCTAACCGCCTTTTCCATTGCAAGAACAACTGCACTTTTCTCTTTTTCAATCGCAATATAAAGTACATCTGGATTTGAAAGTGCCATTTGCTTAGAAAATCTGCCTTTTCCACAGCCGATTTCAACGTAAATTTCCTTAGCAGCAGGTTTCAGTGACCGCCAATTACCTTGGTACTCAGAAGGATTTAATATTGTAACACTTTCGCATCGCTCAAGACGTGGCTCAAGGTTACGTTTTTTTCTCATTCTCATGTAAGATAATACCCTTTCTACATACAATTCACATTCGGTCACAAATAATGTGACCACCTATAAATATAATCCCTTTTTCTAAAAAACGCAACAGAAAATGACACATTTTCGGAAATTCCATTGAATGTACAAAATTCTAACTTCAATTAGGTAAAATAATAACACAGCCCACAAAAATAGACGTAAAATAACGGCAACTATCTGCGTTTTTGTCGTTTATTTCTCACATTAGGCTTTGTCGATTTTCGCTCAACTGCCTTATTGTCATTTGCATTTATGCTATTTCGACTTCGTGACGGACGAATGAGGCATCGTTTGTCAAAGCCAATTAAATCCTCACGATGTACTATACGAAGTGCTTCCTCAATTATAGGACGATTTTGAGGCTTTCGCCATTGTAGCAACGCACGTTGCATTGCCTTCTCCTTGGCAGTTTTAGGAACGTATACATCTTTCATTGTCCGTGGGTCTATACCTGTATAGTACATACACGTTGAAAGTGTACCCGGGGTTGGATAGAAGTCCTGCACCTGTTCAGGCATGTGACCAAGTGCGTTTAGATAAACTGCAAGTTCAATAGCATCTTCAAGAGTACACCCCGGATGTGAACTCATAAGATATGGAACAAGAAACTGCTTTAGACCATACTCTTTATTGTATCGTTCAAATCGTTCAACAAACTTTTCGTACACTTGTACATCTGGTTTGCCCATATAGTAGAGTGTATTTTTACTAATATGTTCAGGTGCAACCTTTAACTGACCGCTAACATGATACTTTACAAGTTCACGGAAAAACTCGTCATTTTTATCGGCCATCATATAGTCATAGCGTATACCTGAACGAACGAAAACTTTCTTAATGCCTGCAATATTACGCAATTTCCTAAGTAGCGTCAGATAGTCCTCGTGGTCTGCATTTACAGCCTCACAAACCTTTGGATATAGGCACCTCTTGTCCTTGCAAAGACCGGCTTTTGACTGTTTCTTACAGGCACTGCGTCTAAAGTTGGCAGTCGGACCACCAACATCGTGAATATACCCCTTAAATCGTGGATTTTTAGTAAATAATGTTGCCTCTTCCACTACACTGTCGTGGCTGCGAGATGTAACCATACGTCCTTGGTGGAACGCAAGAGAACAGAAATTACATGCACCAAAACAGCCCCTATTGTGAATTATGGAAAACTCCACTTCTTCAATTGCAGGAACACCGCCACGTTCACTATACATTGGATGCCACGTGCGAGTATAAGGAATTGCAGCAAATTTATCGTAATCTTCTTGTGACAGAGGCATCTGTGGTGGATTTTGAACCATATATCGTTCACCGTGTGCCTGAATAATTGCCTTGCCAATTACAGGGTCATGCTGAACGTATTGAATTTTTGTACTTTCAGCATAAGCACGTTTATCTCGTTTTACTTTCTCACTTGACGCACAAAAAATAAATTCGTAAGGGCACAAACTTACATCGTCAGTTAAAAAGCACGTGCCTTTAATATCGCAAATTTGGGTGATAGGTACACCTGCGTCAAGGCGATTTGCAATCTCAAGTGCTGTGTACTCACCCATTCCATAGTTTATCATATCAGCACCGGACTCAACAAGAATCGAATCGTGTACAGTGTCATCCCAGTAATCATAATGGGCAAATCTACGTAATGATGCCTCCAAACCACCCAAAATTACAGGTAGGTCAGGGTATGCACGTTTCATGCACTTAGTATAAACTACTGCTGCATGGTCAGGACGATAGAGATTTTTACCTCCCGGGCTGTACGCATCTTCATGTCGGCGTTTTTTTGATACGGTATAGTTTGCAACCATTGAATCAATGTTTCCGCCTGTTATTAAAGCCGCAAGACGTGGTCTGCCAAGAGAGCGAAATGCATCTAAACTGCGTACATCGGGTTGTGGAAGTATAGCAACACGAAATCCAGCCTGTTCAAGCACCCTGCCTATGACGGACACGCCAAACGAAGGGTGATCAACGTATGCGTCACCAGTTACCAAGAGAAAATCATAATAATCCCAGCCTCGTCTTTCCATATCTGCTACAGAAACAGGCAGAAATTCTTTTGCGTATTCCATAAATGGTTTCCTTTCATATATCACAATAAGCCGAGGTGCACCTCGGCTTATTGAAATTAGTTTGCTTTCAAAATACGGACAATCTCACCAATAAACTGATAGTGGTGGTCAGGTTGCGGATAGCACGCTTCGTTAATTTCAGGTACGACAAAACAGGACGGCGAAAACTGCTGCTTATATAATTTTCGGCATACTATAACTAACTCTGCCTCACGAAAATAGGTAATACCATTTTCGCAAACAGGTGTCAAACCACATTCCTTCGCCTTATCAACGTCTCTGCCAGAATTTTTACCACAGTATGTCAAAACATCTCTATACTTCTCAGAGAAAAACGACAATGTGTAATAGTCGTTACTGTCCACATAACCGAGTGTGTGTCTGCCTGTACGGATATAACAGTGGGCAACATTCTTTTTCCACAGAACACCAAGTGCACCCCAACTGGCAGTCATAGTGTTAAAGCCGTTTTCGTCACCTGCTGTAATCAGCATCCACTGCTTACCAATTAAATCAAATACATTGGTCAGACTCTCAGGTGAAATATTCGTAAATGAACTCATGGGTTTTCTCCTCTCTATCAATCAAATCTGCGTAACTTCATTTCCTGCCAATCAGTCTTAGACATTACAATAGAGCGAGGCTTTGAGCCTTCATAACCGCCGATTATTCCACGCATTTCCATTTGGTCAATAATTCGTGCGGCACGGGCATAGCCGAGTTTTAACTTACGCTGTAACATAGATGCAGACGCTTGCTGAGTTTCCATAACAACATCGACAGCATCATAGAACATTTCATCTATATCATCGTCAAAATCGTCACCCTTACCACTCTGTTCATCACGTAAACTGTTTTCAATATGGTCAATAATTTCTTGTGAGTATTCTGCTGTACCTGACTTCTTAATAAACTCTACAACTGCTTCAATCTCCTCACTGGAAAGGAAACAACCTTGAACACGTACAGGCTTACCTATACCAATTGGTGAGTAGAGCATATCACCACGACCGATAAGTTTATCAGCACCGCCTGTATCAAGAATAATACGGCTTTCGATTTGTGAAGAAACAGTAAATGCAATACGTGATGGTATATTAGACTTCATAAGACCTGTCAAAACGTCTGCTGAAGGACGCTGGGTAGCGATAATTAAGTGCATACCTGCAGCACGAGCCTTTTGTGCAATACGGCAGATAGACTCCTCTACTTCCTTAGCAGCAGTCATCATAAGGTCTGCCAACTCGTCAATGATTATAACTATTTGCGGTAGTTTATCGTAGCCATTTTCCTCAGCAATTTTATTGTAACCAGCAAGGTCACGAACACCATTTTCACTAAGGAGTTTATAACGGCGTTCCATTTCAACAACTGCCCAATTCAATGCACCAGAAGCCTTTTTATAGTCAGTTACAACAGGGATAAGCAGATGTGGTATACCGTTATAATTGCCAAGTTCAACCATCTTAGGGTCAATCATAATGAGTTTTACCTCATCAGGTGTTGCACGATAGAGAATACTTATGATAATTGAGTTAATGCAAACGGATTTACCTGAGCCAGTAGTACCTGCAATAAGCATGTGTGGCATTTTGCCAATGTCACCAACTATACAGTTACCTGTAATATCCTTACCTATTGCAAATGCAATCTTACTCTTCATATTTGCCATTTCTCGTGAAGTCAATACGTCACGAATATAGACCGTCTGTACGACTTTATTGGGAACCTCAATACCGACAGCACTCTTATCAGGAATTGGTGCAATACGCACATTTGCAGCACCAAGAGCCAGTGCAACGTCATCTTGCAAAGAGGTAAGACGAGAAAGTTTTACACCTCGGTCAAGTTGCATTTCATACCGTGTTACACTTGGACCTCTTGTAACATTGATAATTTTCGCCTCAATACCAAAACTTGACAGCGTATCACTTAATTTCTGTGACCTACTGCGAAGTTCCGCTGTTGCATCTTCTGACGCTTGAAAAACTGCATCAGTAAGAAAATCAATCGGTGGAAACGGATATACGGCTGTCTTTTGTACTGTCTTAAGAGCCTTCTCACCTAAAGTCTTTTCTTTTTCCAAATGGGTATCAAGGACCTCTACGTCAACTTCTGAATCTCTAACAGGCTCATCTGTTACTGTTGCCTCTTCCTTTGCAGTTTCTGAGTTGGACTCTGATGCGGTATCGACAATTTCTTCAACAGGTTTAGAATCATCAACTGTTAAAACAGGTTCTTTGGACGCAGAAACACCCTCGTCATCAAGGTCAAACGGAAGGTCAGAATACTGCGTCTCTTTCATACGAATTGGAGTAAGGCAGATTGTTTCTTCGCCATCTACTTCGCCATTTCCAAAACGTCCAAAACGTTTTCCCAACGGCTCGTTTTGAGAAGCGTCACTACCCTTTGTAGTAGGACTTAACGGAATATCAATTCGTCTTCTAACATCAGCATAGGCATCATGGGGTATATCAACCGTAGACTTAGTCGGTTTTTCCTCTCCAAAAGCATAATCGTCTTCCATAACAACAGAATCATTCTTCGAGGTAGGAACTAATACTTCGTAATCATCGTCATACTCGTCAAAACCTTCGTCTTCCTCTATAACTTCTTCAGCCTCTACTTCTTCGGCACGGCGACTCTTTTTCTCATCAAGACGTTCTTTTGACGTTAGAATTAAATCGAGAACATTTGATATTCTCACACCGCACAAATACAGTACTGCACCAACAAAGACGATGCCTATTAAAAGTATGGTTGCAATGCTTGAAATTGCTCCTGAAAGGAAAAGTGCTATACCTCCTGATAAAAGGCCTCCTGACGCAAGTTCTGCACCTGTTTGAAACAAAGTAGAAATAGCGTGTGTCTTAAATGATACATTACAAAATACTAAATGTTCAAGGCTACCAAATGTTAATGGTAAAAGTGCAATCGATATTATTTTTCCTGTAACAGACTCCTCTTTTGAAAATAGCAGGGTTATTGATACGCCAAGGCAAGCAAATGGCAGTACAAACGCACCAACACCAAGCGTGCCTTTTAAGAATACGCTGATTGGTTTTAATATATATCCGTCCATACCAAATACGGAAAATGCAGTTATGCAAAATACAAGGAACATACCAACTGTCCACATATCACGACGTTGCTTTTTTTGTAATGCCGCCTGTTTCATGGAGATTTGATTTGTCTTTTTAGTTCTTGAATTTTTAGTTGAACGTGTTATTTTTGTATTTCTTGTCGTTTTCTTATTTGTACTCTTTCTTGCAGTTGACGGTTTTCTTCCCCTACTGCTTTTAGTACTCTTTTGTTCAGCCAAGACAGTTGCCTCCTTTCTAAGCGGTTATCTCGGTTAAGAGAAAAATCCTGTAATAATTGTGATTACACCAATAATAGTGCAATATATTGAAAATACATGAAAGTTCGACTTTCTTGTAATCATTTTCACCATTTGAATTGCGAGAATACCTGATACGGCGGCGATAACAACGCCAAGTGCATAAGGAAGAAATAGTGACATATCAAATCCCTCTTTAACAGCATCAGCAATGGAAAAAATATTTGCACCGATAATAACGGGAATAGATAGAATAAAAGAAAACTTTACTGAAAACTCACGGGAAAAGCCACGGAAACGACCACCTGTAATTGCAGTTCCTGAACGAGATATTCCCGGAATAACAGCCACAAGTTGCATTAGTCCAACGAGTAAAGAATCAAACCAAGATGCGTTAGATGCGTCTTTTTTGCCCTGCTTTACTCTATCACCTACCCAAAGTAGTACGGCTGTGACAAGTAACATTACTCCTACAAGTACGGGAGATGTAAAAATAAAGTCAATATCGTCCTTAATAAAGGGCATAATTACCATAGGCGCTGTGGCAAGTAAAATCATAAATATCATACGACGCATGGGGGTTTTATTGATTTGAGGCTTGCCTTTGCACAAATCAGGAATAAATCTAAAAAACTCAACAATTAACTCTCGAATATCCGACCAAAAACAGATACAAACAGATACAAGTGTGCCTAAGTGGAGCAATACATCGAAAAGCATATAGTTATGCTCAATATCGGTTCCAAGCCATGACTGTATTAAAACAAGATGTCCCGAACTTGACACAGGCAAAAACTCTGTAAGGCCCTGCACAAGTCCCATTAAAGCCGCTAACCACAAAGACATATTTGATACCCAAACCTTTCACATACTTATAAACTGACTTACACTAAATGGCTCAACTGCAGGCGATCAATTTTGTGCCGTCTGCAGCCTTAACGCCAATTAAATTACTTACTGAATACAACCTTACCGCCGACGATTGTCTTGCATACATCAACATTCTCACCGAAGATAACAATATCAGCATCTTTCTCAGGAGCAAGAACGCCCTTTGTATCTGAAATACCCATGATACGAGCGGGAGTCGCAGTACCCATACGAACAGCGTCAACTATGTTACAGCCAGCCAAGTTGACCATATTGCGAACAAGGCGGTCAAATGTGGAAACACTGCCAGCAAAGGCACTTCTGTCGGGAAGTTTAGCAACTCCGTCTTCTATGATACATGGTAGTCCGTTATTTTTAGAACCAAGAATTGTGGGGCCGTCAGGCATACCTGCACCACGGATAGAGTCAGTGATAAGTGCAATGTTTGCCGCTCCCTTTACCTTAACAATCATACGAAGAAGGTCAGCGGGTAGATGGCAACCGTCAGCGATAATCTCAACTGCAAACTCGTCAATGGCATATCCAGCCTCAAGTACACCTGCATAACGATATGCATTGATACGGCGAACCATACTCATACCGCTATAAAAGTGTGTCATAAGAGAAAAGCCATTTTCAAGTGCCTCTACACAATGCTCATAGAGAGCGTCTGTATGTGCAATAGCCGCAACAATTCCTCTCTTACGAAGTTCACGACCCATTTGCATTGCACCCGGAAGTTCAGGAGCAAGACTCCATCTTGCAACGTGGTCGGTCATACCAAGATATGCTGTATACTCCTCAAAATCGGGGTTTTTTAGATATCTCGGGTCCTGTGCACCACGCTGTGAATCAGCAAAATACGGTCCTTCCATGTGAAGACCATAGAGGATTGCACCGTCAGGATTGTTTGAACGTGCCATATTAAAATATTCAAATGTTTTCTTTGTATCTTCACGGCTACCTGTTGTACAAGTTGGCAGAAGAAGTGTAGTACCATACTGTGCGTGCATTTTTGCTGCACCAAGGAACGCTTCAACGCTACCGTCCATGAAGTCATAGCCACCTGCACCGTGAGTATGTATATCAATAAAACCAGGTGCAACATATTTACCTTGTGCATCAATAATCTCGCAGTCCTTAGTGGAACATTCGCCCTTGACAATGTCAAGAATTTTCCCATTTTCGATAAGTACTGTTGCACCCTCAATCATACGATACGGTGTAATTACCTTGCCGTTAATAATCGCCGTTCTCATACTATTCAATCACCCTTTTTATTATTCCTGTGTGGGAACAGTCAGCCTTTCCCACAACTCAAAATATTCTTCCTTGCTCATGCGATTTGACTTTTTGCATACGTCACAAGCAACTTTAGCATCGTCCCACAAAAGATCAATGACTGTCATAGCCATAGCCTTTGCCGCTTCAATGTATGCTGCCTCTGTATCAGTGGGTGCAAATTCTTTACTGTGTAGATTGCCGGTAAATCCGCCCATACAAGGCTGAATTGACGGCAAAACCTGACTTATATCGCCCATATCAGTTGAGCCTACCATATCGACTCCCTCGATTATGTTCTCTTCTCCACAAACTTCTATAGCATTTGCCTTAAACAGTTCGCTGATATCCTCATCTTGTTCAAGAGGAAGATATCCAGGAAACTCATTTATTTCAACTTTCGCACCGATAATATATGCTGCACCATTTAATGCACGATTTACGGCATTATTTGCATTGACAATTCCGTCTATAGTCTTGCCACGAACATAGGTTTCCATCTTTACCTCAGCAGGCACAATGTTGACTATGTCACCACCCTTTGTAATGATTGGGTGAATACGAATTGCATCTTCATCACGAAATGTCTCTCTTAACAGCCCGATAGCAGACATTGCCAAAGTTGCGGCATTAAGTGCGTTTATTCCCTCAAAAGGACGGCTTGCATGGGCTTCTTTGCCGATAAAACGCATAGTCTTTGATACGTTACCAAGGCTACCTCCATTTACATACGCTTTTGAGTGAGGTTCATTTGCCTGTGCGTGTACAAGCATTGTAATATCTACATCATCAAGAACACCGGTACGTAAAAACTCCTGCTTACCTGAGAAGAATTTAATTTCGCCTTTCTCAACTAAATCGGTACGAAATTCAAGTTCAACCAGTTCCTCTGCAGGAACACCCATAAATACAACATCACCGTCAAGATATTCCATCGCTCCGCTGTCGATAAGACCGTAAGCAACGCCCAGCATATTTGAAACTTGGAAATTGTGACCGCAGGAATGAGCCGCACCTGTTGAACTGTCAGCGTATGGGTGTGTGGGACAAATTACAGCGTCCATTTCACCAAACACGCCGACCGTTTTGTTAGATTTTCTTCCCTTGGCACGAGCCTTTACACCTGTAAGTGCAAGTTCATCTTTGTATGTAAGACCAAGTGACGAAAACTCATCTTTAATTAGTTGTGCCGTCTTATATTCCTTGAAACCCAGTTCAGGTTCTTGTCTTATTTTATCTGCTATTTCAATGATTTTATCACGGCGTGCGTCAATGGCTTCGTTGACACGTGCTTTCAGTTCCGCCTTTGTCATATATCTTTAACCTCCATGTTAAAACACCAAATAGTCCAAATTATATTTTACACAAAAATCTCAATTATGTCAACGAAATAACGACAAATGATATGTAAAATCTAAATTACAATGCCACCATTTGGACTAAGTACTTGACCTGTGATAAAAGATGATTTTTCATCAGCAAAATACAGTACCGCCTGTGCAATATCCCACGTTGTTCCAATGCGTCCAATTGGCGTTTCATCGCACAAAGCAGAAATGACTGACTCACTTAAACCACTATTCATTTGAGTATCAATGACGCCCGGGGCAACACAGTTTACTGTAATACCTGACGGGCCAAGTTCCTTGGCAAGTGCTTTTGTCATACCGATTAGTGCTGCTTTTGTTGTTGAGTATGCAACCTCGCATGACGCACCGGTTATACCCCATATAGACGATATATTTATTATACGTCCAAAATGCTTTTTAAGCATATCACGTATTGCATATTGCGTACAGAATATCGCACCATTGACATTTATTCCATTTAATGTCTGCCACTGAGATTCGGTAATATCAGTAAATAGACCTACATGGGATATGCCAGCATTGTTTACGAGAACATCTACATTACCAAATGTATTGTGAATATCCTCATACATTTTTGCAACATCAGTCTGCTTCGACACATCAGCATAAAATGCCTTAGCAATATATCCATTTTGACACATCCTATCGGCAAGAGCATTTGCCATATCACTACTGTTACAGTAGTTTATAGCAACTTGATAACCATTTAATGCGAAAAGTTCCGCACAAGTCGCACCAATACCACGTGATGCCCCTGTAATCAATACTGTCTTTGCCATAACTACCTCCAAAGTCATAGTGCTCAATACATATAAGTATATCGTTTTGGACTAAAAAAGTCAAAGAAATTATCTTAGAATTTATATAAAAATCCGCACAACCAGTTGATTGTGCGGATTAAATCACTTATTCGCCCATATAAGCAATGACTTCAATTTCAATCATTACATTTTTCGGCAATGCGGCTACTTGATATGCCGCACGTGCAGGAAGTGGACTGGTATTGAAGTATGTTGCATATATCTCATTAACTGTAGTAAAATCACCGATATTGGAAAGCAAAACAGTCGTCTTTACAACATCACAGTAATTCTTGCCGGCGGCTTTGAGAATTGCACCAATATTTTCAAAAACCTGTGTTGCCTGTTCCTTAATACCACCGTCAATAACAGCACCCGTTTCAGGAACAATTGGAATTTGCCCAGATACAAACATCATATCACCTGCTACAACAGCCTGAGAATATGGGCCAATTGCAGCAGGAGCATTCGGCGTATTTATACTAAATACCTTATCACTCATTAAAATACGCCCCTTTTAGTACAAAGGATACTTGGAAACAATCTTCGTAACTTCTTCTCTTATGTAATCAGCCTTATTGTCAAAGTCAGAAGCAGTTAAGTAAATAAGTTCGGAAAGAACATCCATATCAGCCTCTACAAGACCACGGGAAGTAGCAGCAGGAGTACCAATACGAACGCCACTTGTAAGAGATGGCTTTCTTGGATCGTTAGGGATAGCATTCTTATTAACTGTGATATACACTTCGTCAAGACGATTTTGGAGTTTCTTACCACTGATATCAAATTTACGAAGGTCAACGAGCATAAGATGGTTGTCAGTGCCGCCAGAAACAAGGTCAAAGCCCTGCTTCAAAAGGCCGTCTGCAAGACGAGATGCATTCTTTACAATCTGCTGCTGATATGCCTTAAATTCCGGCTTGAGTGCCTCACCAAAGCAAACTGCCTTAGCAGCAATTGTGTGCATTAAAGGACCACCCTGCATACCGGGGAATACAGCCTTGTCAATCTGCTTTGCAAGTTCTTCCTTACAAAGAATCATACCGCCACGAGGACCACGGAGAGTCTTATGAGTTGTTGTTGTAACAACGTCTGCATAGGGTACAGGATTCATGTGAAGTCCTGCTGCAACAAGACCTGCAATGTGTGCCATATCAACGAAAAGATATGCACCGACACTCTTTGCAATCTCTGCAAACTTGTCAAAACGAATTTCACGAGGATATGCAGAAGCACCTGCTATAATCATCTTCGGCTTATGCTCCTGAGCAAGAGCGTAAACTTGATCATAGTCAATAAAACCATCGTCATTTACATCGTAAGGAACAACATTATAGTAGGAACCAGAAATATTAACCGGACTACCGTGGGTGAGATGTCCACCATTTGCAAGACTCATACCCATAACCGTATCACCGGGCTCGACAAGTGCAAAATACACAGCGGCATTTGCCTGTGCACCTGAATGAGGTTGTACGTTTGCATGCTGTGCACCAAAGAGTTCTTTTGCACGTGAAATAGCAATCTCCTCTGCAATATCAACGCATTCACAACCGCCGTAGTAACGCTTGCCGGGATAACCCTCAGCGTATTTGTTTGTTAAAACAGTACCCATAGCCGCCATAACTGCAGGGCTAACGAAGTTTTCAGATGCAATCAACTCAATATTTCTGCGTTGACGCTCATATTCCTTTACGACAGCAGCACCTACTTCAGGATCTGCTTGCATCAAAAAGTCCATTGTTTCTCTTACCATTGTATCGTCCTCCGTTTATTCAATTATATACCATTTAAGACAAATGTGATGATATACCTTCCTTAAAAGCAAGTACCTATATTATAAATCTATTCGACAAATATGTCAACCTGTCGATTTTAGTCGAAAGAAAATTTTAGTTAAGTACACGAATTACAGATAAAACTTCCTCTCCGTCCGCTCTGTATGCGTTGAGTCTTGCCTCAAAGTCAGATACTGAAAGTTTAGGTGTGATAAATGCACAATCAGTACCAGGTGCAGAAATGTACTGAGCACCTGCAAAATGCTTTTCAACAGATGCCTTTGTCCAACTGCGAACACGAATATAGAAAGAGTATTCCATATCAGTATATGGTGCAACGAAACCGTCTTCACAAGCAGTCCAACCAAGATGCTTTCTTGCAGAAAGGTGCTTGACAGCATCAATAATATCAGCGACAACCGCACTTGCAGTAGGACGTGCTCCCGCTCCTCTGCCATAGAACATTACGTCACCTACTGCATCACCTGTTACCATAATTGCATTGAATACGTCAGATACACTTGAAAGCGGACAATCGTTGGAAATAAGGTGAGGTGCAACAAGGATATTTATTTTTCCGTCATCACGGCGAACACATCTGCCAATTAGTTTAATAGCCTTGCCTGCTGCCTTTGCGTAGTTGACATCTTCAAGAGAAATTCCACGAATACCCTCTGTGTAAACACAATCAGGGTCAATACACTTTCCATAAGCAAGGTTTGTCAAAATACAAATCTTACGGCAAGCGTCAATACCATCGACGTCTGCAGATGGGTTTGCCTCCGCATATCCGTTTTGCTGTGCCTCAGACAATGCCTCCTCAAACGTCTTACCTGCCTCAATCATTCGAGTAAGAATATAGTTAGTAGTTCCGTTTAAGATACCGCAAATCTGGTCAATATTATTAGCAAGCATACACTGACTCAAAGGACGGATAATCGGAATACCACCACCAACACTTGCCTCAAAGAGATAGTTTGCGTTATTCTCCTTTGCGATTGCAAGAAGTTCTGTACCATGAGTTGCAACAAGTTCCTTGTTGGAAGTTACAACGCTTTTACCTGCAAGCAAAAGACGCTTTGTAAAATCATAAGCAAGAGTCTTGCCACCAATTGTTTCTGCTACAACACGAACTTCAGGGTCATTTTCAATTATAGAAAAATCCTTAATCAGTTTATCTGCAAAGGGACTGTTAGGGAAATCTCGAATATCGAGAATATACTTAATCTCAATATCCTCATGGGAACCACTTGAAATTCGGCTACGATTTTCAGTGAGAACTTCCGCAACACCTCCACCAACAGTACCAAATCCCATAATTGCAACTTTTATCATAGATATATCTTCCTTTCTGCAAACACCGCTATTAGACGGCACTTGCCAATACTCCAATTTTCAATACTCCTCGTAGTTGTGCTGCACGCTTAATTAGTTGTTCCACATCTCCCGACATACCGCCGGTGCGAATGGAAATAGTCAAAGCAGCCTGTCCATTTACAGGAATTGTCTGATTTATCGTCAATATATTCACTTTGAAATCGGCAAACATATTGAGAAATTGGGACAACACCCCTGCCTCATCATTGAGATTAGCCTGCAACGTCACAATTTTATCGTTTGATGCCTCGATAAACTCGTTGACACGGTCACGATATTTATAAAATGCACTGCGACTTAAACCGACTTGTTTAACTGCATCATTTATAACACAGCCTTCTCTCGAAATAAGACGTTTTGCCTCTACGACTTTTAATAGTACCTCAGGCACTGCCGATGATTCAATAATATAGTACTTATTGTCTATTCCATTCACAGTAAAACCTCCGATACTACATAATTTTCTTATGGTTTCTCCATCTGATCTGTTTTCTTGTAAAATGAGATTTTTCCGTCATAGATAAAACAAATTCCACAACAGACAGACAAATGTTTACGCCATGCGTTATATGATAACACACTTAGTCAAATTTTGCAAGAGGTTTTTCATATTTATTCCTAAAAGTATTTTTCTGCAAATTTCTTATAACAGAAAAGTTTGGGTATAATTTGGACAAGGTCCCACTATAATTATATTGAACACTAATGAAAGGAGAGAGAGAATGGAACAGGCAGAAAATAAAAAATTAAATATTTGGCAAAAGTTACTCGGAGTCGTTTTAGGTGTAGTTTTAGGTTATGTATTCTTTAAGTTTGCACTTCCTTGGCTTATGCCATTTTTCCTTGCTCTCACCTTGGCACGGTTACTTGAGCCTTTAATACAATACACACAAAGACGTACAAAAATTAAGCGACAGATTATTGTAGTAGTTTTTCTTTCTCTGTCCTTTACTATATTAAGTAGTATAATTTATCTCGTTTTATCCTATTTTGTCAGGGAAATTCTTGACTTTATCCGTGTACTTCCAGACTACATCAATAAATTCCCCGCAATTTTAGACGTATTTCGACAGAAATTTGAAGAAATAGTATCTTTTCTCCCCTACGATATTTCTAAATGGCTACTTTCATCATGGGACAAGATAATAGGAAGTATCAACATTTCCCAGGAAACAGTAAGAACGCTATTCACACGTTTAGGGACATTTGCAGTATCTTTGCCAAATGCCTTAATTTTCATAATAACTTTATTCGTCGCATCATTTTTAATATCCTTTGACTATGAAAAAGTCACTAAATTTCTTGTATTACAGATTCCTCAAAAATGGCGACAGCGGTTTTATCGCACGAAAGAACACCTTATAAACACAGTATGGAAATGGTTAAAAGCCATTTCCATACTGTTAATTATAACTTTTGTTGAATTGTTTATTGGCATGATAATCCTTGACGTCGACCACCCAATATTTGTAGCGGCAATAATTGCACTTGTGGATATGCTGCCAATACTTGGTGTTGGTACTGTGCTTATACCGTGGGCAATTTATGAGTTTATTATCGGAAACATAACTCGTGCCGTCACAGTTTTAATCCTTTACGCAATAATAAATCTTGTCCGCAACATAACAGAACCAAAGATAGTCGGCTCACAGATTGGACTTCCCCCTATTGTAATGCTCATTAGTGTCTATATCGGATTAAAAACACTTGGAATTATCGGTATGTTTTTAATTCCTATAATAATGATAACACTACTGAAATTTCAGGAATGGGGTTACATTAAACTGTTCAAATTTCCTACTGACAATAAGGATTATGAGTCGTAGTCGTCAAGCAATACGTCTAATATGCGGTCGTATATTTTTTCAGCATGACGTTGAAAATTATCACGAAACAGTTCAGACTGTTTTTCGTTAAGTACCATAATTTCAAATGCAAACACAGGAACTTTTCCGTCCATTACAGCAAGTTCAACGGCATTTGATCCGTCATCACGGGCTTTATCTCGACAAACGATAGTAGCATTACGGCGAATTCTGCGTACAACACGTACTGCACTACGTTGTGCCGCCTCTCTGACAACGCTCGGAAGGCGTTTTTCAAATGCCTCTGATGTCTTTCTTCCCTTCTCTGTTATCGTATAGAGAGTCGGTGTGCCCACAGTTTTCAAAATATGCTCTGAGTCTACAAGTTCATTTGCAGCCTCGGCATACTCAAAGTAACCGAATGCATCGTCGCACATAACCATATCTGCAAGATCCTCAAAAGTAACTCCCTCTCGCAGAAAAGTCATTACGTAGAGTATTAAAAATTTAACATCGTCTTTTTCTCTTATAAAACCGTGTCTTGCCATTCCCTGTCCCTTTCCAAATAATTACTCCTTATTCGTTTCAAGAGATTGACGAAGTTTATTAGTTTCGTCAAGAAGTAAATCGTATGCGGCTGACGTCTTTTCGCTTTCTGATACACAGGCATTACGTGCTTTAAGTAAAGCATCAGACAACGCACTTAAACGCTTAGCAAATGTGCTTATACGTTCATTTGCCTCTGCACGCAAAGCGTTTGCCTTAGCATAAGCATCAAGTTCTATACGTTTAGCCTTAGCATAGGCACTATCTTCCGCTGTACGAATACGAACTTTGTCAGACTCATATTTACGAAGTTTTGCCTCAAGGTCTGCAATTCGTGCTGACAAGTCAGCGTTTCGAGTTTCAAGTGTGGAAATAATAATTTTGTCAGCTGTCGTCTGTCCGCTCGTAGATTGAGGTATCGTCACTTGCACATTTGCAACTGCCAATTCTTCCTCTAATTCTAAAATACGTGCCTCTGCCGCATTGAGTTTTTGGATATAGTCGCCCTCAGCCTTTACAGAAGTATTTGCTTCATTGCCTAAATTCAGCAGTTCATTTCTAAGTTGGGAAATTAACGTTTTGTCCTGTGCAGATTCTGCCTTCAAAGACGCAACTTGCTCGGATAATTCAGCACAAGTCTTTGCCGTTTGTTCAAAAGACTCAGCACCGCTTTTTAGATTTACAATTGTATCATTTGCAGATACAAGTTCCTCTTTCATGGTTGTATTGTAGTCTGCAAGTGCATGATTTTCCAATTTGAGTTTTTCACAAGTGTCTTCCCACTCGGTAAGGAGTCTATCCTTTTCATCAATGGCACTCTTTACAGCATCAAGTTTCTCTGACAGTTCACGTCTTTCCTGCTCCAACTGTTTTAAGTTGTCAAGATATTTCTCGTTGTCTTTCTTACGGCTACGAACCATACGTTCAATATAGTCAAGAACGTCTTCTTTGTTAAAGCCGCCAAAATAAGCACTGCGAAATAGGGTATCATACTCGTTATTCATATTTACTGTATCACTCATGTCAATTACCCCCTATATTGAAACTTACTTCTTATAGTATAGTAAAAAAGTCGAAAGATGTAAAGTGTTTTTTTATCACTTTATCTTTGCAATTTCTTGTCTAATGGCTGTTCGTGCAGGATTTATAGCGTAAAGAGAACCACATGAAAGAACAATATCGTCTTTTCGTGCAATACGTAATGCAGTTTTTACCGCAACAGAAATATCTTCGTTATAATATACTTGATTGCAATACCCCTTTGCTTCGTTTGCTAAACTAATTGCAGGCAACGCTCTGTGGTAGTCAATTTGACTTGCAATAAACACATCGGCACGGCTTGCAACTTCCCTTACACATTGACGATACTCTTTATCCTCAAACATCGACATAACCACAATCAGACGTTTATCGCCACGCAGAGCGTCAATACTCTCACACATGGCACGAACACCGTCCGGATTGTGTCCGCCGTCAATAATACAACATACAGGGCTATCACTCACAACTTCCATACGACCGGGGAAACGTGTTGAAGAAATGCCGTTTTTAATATCATCATCGTCTATTAAGATACCCTTACGCTGTAAAATACGAATTGTTTCAATTACGCTTAACGTGTTGTATATTTGATACTCTCCCACAAATGGAATATGTACATTTAGTCCGTCATATAAAATATCAGTACCTGACAAGTTTTGTGATATAACATTTAATTTTGACAAATCCGGTACGTACAAAGATGCTTTAACGTCATTACAACGTGCAAAAATTACGTCATAGGCATCTTTTTTCTGTTTCGCATAACAAACAACAGACGTACCGTTTTTAATAATACCGCTTTTCTCTTGGGCAATTTGTGCTAAAGAATTACCAAGCACTTTCGTATGGTCTAAAGATATTGAAGTTATAACTGCTGCAAGAGGTGATTCTATAACATTAGTACAATCATATTTACCGCCAAGACCGACTTCAAGTACAACATAATCACACTTTTGCTCTGCAAAAAAGTCAAATGCAAGAGTTGTTACTATTTCAAATTCAAGAGGGTGAGTAAATCCAAGTTCTTTTACCTTTTCAATTACAGGTAATAAGCGTTCAAGATGCATACAAAGTTCATCTTCTGTTATATAACGGCCGTCAACTTGTATACGTTCACGAAAATCCTCCACAAAAGGTGATATGAACATACCAACCCTGTAGCCCGCACTACGCAAAACGCTTGCAGTCATTGCGGTTGTACTTCCCTTTCCGTTTGTACCTGCGACGTGGATAAACTTCATATTCTTTTGGGGATTGCCTAAACGTAAAAGCATTTCACGAATACGGCGAAGTCCCGGTTTTGTACCGAATTTCAGCGTATTATGAATGTACGCTAAGGCTTCTTCGTACTTCATAGGATTTACCTCCAAGATTCATGAGGGAATGCATAAGCACTCCCCCATCTAAATATAAATTATGCACGGATAGATTGAATACTCTCATCAATTTTTTCAAGTAATGCAGTAAGTTTTGCCGCTTTTTCCTGCTCTCCTGCAACTACGTTTGCAGGTGCTTTTGCAAGGAAACCGGCGTTTGAAAGTTTGCCGTTTATACGAGCAAGGTCAGCCTCTGCGGTTGCCTTCTCTTTTTCAAGACGTGCAAGTTCTTTCTCAAAGTCAACAAGTTCACGAAGTGGCAGATACATTGTTGCCGCATCTGTTACGCAACTTACAAGACCATCAGTAGATGACGGTGCAGCCTTTGTAACTATTAAATCAGAAGCGTATGCAAGTTTCATAATATATGCCCTACCACTTTCAAACGCAGATGTGTTTTCAGTAACGATAGTCAACTGTGCCTTCTTAGAGGGTGGAACATTCAACTCACTTCTACGGTTACGAACGGCACGGATTACATCCATAATCATTTCCATATCAGCCGCATCACGCTTAAAGTCAGATGAAGTATCAACAGTCGGCCACTTAGAAATCATAATTGACTCAGGTTCGTCATCGGTATGAGGCAATGCCTGCCATACTTCCTCTGTGATAAATGGCATAAACGGGTGAAGCAGTTTCATTGTACCGCCGAGCACATAGCAAAGAACTCTCTGTGCCGCCTCGTTTGATACAACATTTTCCTTGTCGTAAAGACGTGTCTTTGTCAACTCAATATACCAATCGCAGAAACTATCCCAAATAAAGTCGTAAAGTTTCTGTGCAGCGATACCAAGTTCGTAACTTTCAATATTAGCAGTTACATCTGCAACAAGGGTATTGAACTTCTCCAAAATCCACTTGTCTTCAAGAGCAAGTGTTTCAGGAAGTCTGTCATCTGTAATTGTAAGATTCATAAGAACAAAACGTGCAGCATTCCAAATCTTATTTGCAAAGTTACGGTTAGCCTCAACACGCTCATAATAGAAACGCATATCGTTACCGGGGCTGTTACTTGTAGCAAGAGTAAAGCGAAGGGCATCAGCACCATACGTTTCAATAACTTCAAGTGGGTCGATACCATTGCCGAGAGATTTTGACATCTTTCTGCCTTGTGAGTCACGAACAAGACCATGTATAAGCACCTTATCAAATGGCTTTTCACCCATCTGCTCAACACCGGAGAAAATCATACGTGATACCCAGAACGGAATAATATCGTAACCAGTAACGAGCACACTTGTAGGATAGAAGTATTCAAGTTCCGGAGTCTTTTCAGGCCAACCAAGAGTGGAAAACGGCCAAAGTGCAGACGAAAACCATGTATCAAGAACATCCTCTTCCTGACGCAGTGCAGTAGAACCACACTTTTCACATTTTGTAGGTGCTTCCTTTTCAACCATCATGTGACCACATTCACAGTAGTACGCAGGAATACGATGACCCCACCACAACTGACGTGAAATACACCAGTCATGTACATTTTCCATCCAACGAAGATAGTTCTTTGAAAATCTATCGGGAACGAATGAAATATCGCCGTTTGTAACAACTTCCATTGCAGGACCTGCAAGAGGCTCCATCTTAACAAACCACTGTGCAGAGGTAATAGGCTCAACAGTTGTACCGCAACGATAACACGTTCCTACATTATGAGTATATTCCTCAATTTTAACAAGATAGCCCTCTGCCTCTAAATCAGAAACAATCGCCTTTCTTGCCTCATAACGATCCATACCGTTATACTTACCGCCGTTAATAATCTTAGCATCTTCATCAAGAATAAGAATTTCCTCAAGATTATGACGTTTACCAACCTCAAAGTCGTTGGGGTCATGGCAAGGTGTAATCTTAACGCAACCTGTACCAAATTCACTTTCTACGTACTCGTCTGCTACAACAGGAATTTCACGGCCAACAAGAGGCAAAATAAGCATCTTGCCAACAAGATGAGTATAACGCTCGTCTGTTGGATTTACAGCAACAGCAGTATCGCCAAGCATAGTTTCAGGACGTGTTGTTGCAATAGTTACAAACTCATCGCTGTCTTTAACAGGATAGCGGATATGCCAGAAGTGTCCGGGCTGTTCCTTATACTCAACCTCTGCATCAGATAAAGCAGTACGACAATGTGGACACCAGTTAATAATACGGCTGCCCTTATAGATAATACCCTTTTTATATAGATTAACAAATACTTCCTTTACAGCCTTTGAACAGCCATCGTCCATCGTAAAACGCTCACGACGCCAATCACAAGACGAACCCAACACTTTAAGTTGTTGGATAATACGGCTACCATACTGATGTTTCCAATCCCAAACACGCTCAAGGAATTTCTCACGGCCAAGGTCATAACGAGTCAATCCTTCCTCCTTACGAAGGTTTTCCTCAACCTTAATCTGCGTAGCAATACCTGCATGGTCAGTACCAGGAAGCCAAAGTGCAGAGTAACCCTGCATACGCTTTGTACGAATAATAATATCCTGCAAAGTATTATCAAAAGCATGACCCATGTGAAGTTGACCTGTTACGTTGGGTGGCGGAATTACGATAGTAAACGGTTTCTTTGTTTCGTCTACCTCAGCGTTAAAATATCCGCTTTTTTCCCACTTTTCATAGAGTCTTGACTCAGACTCCTTTGGATCGTATGTCTTTGGAAGTTCTTTTCTCATATCTGTTCCTCCTAAAAAAATTCAAAAAATAAAAACTCCACCCTAAACTTAGGGCGGAGATTATCCACGGTACCACCTAAATTGATGCTTACGCACCATCTTAATCAGGACACTATCATATCCTTGTCCGATAACGGTGGACAACCGTCAGAGTCTACTCGCATACGCTTTCGGTCTGAGGCTCAAAGGCTACCTTCATCCGTCCCGTCACGACACGCTCCCACCACATTTGCATCTGCAAACTACGTATCTCTCTTTGCTTTCGAAAACGGAGTACTCCTCCTCTTCAACGCCTTTACATATTATTTCTTGCATTATAGCACATTTTATGTGGCTTGTCAAGAAATAAACCTCCAATTTGTCCGTAAGTTATACCACAACTATCTAAATTATCGCATTCTAAGCAGAAAAGCATTTACATCGTAACTTTTTCGTGGTATGCTTAATGTATAACATTAAAAGGAGTAGTATAATACTGCAACTATGAAAACTATCATTGAAATATACGATGATGAACCAATAAACAATGTCCTTGCTCCTACTGTACTATGTCCTGAACAAGTTGTTTATATTGGCGGTAATCGTATCACCGGAAAGCGAATAAAAAATAAAATAATCCGCTACTTTGAAGAACGTAAGTTAAACACCTACGCTTTCTTTTATCCTACAAACATCTATGATTGTGCAAAAGTGACGGAAACCCTTGAAATGCTTATTGAGCGTTTTCCAGATTGTGCAATTGACGTTACTGGTGGAAACAGTGTCCTCGTATTTGCTATTGGTATGTTCTGTGCACTACATGAAATACCCGCCTTTGCATTTAACGCAAAGACTAACGCATTTTATAACATCTACGCTTGTGATGAAATCGAGACACTGCCTGGAGATCTTTCTTTGACAGCAAGAGAGTGTCTTGCCATGGCAGGTGCATCACTTATGCGTCATGGTCATATTGACGGAGAGTTGTTGACAGCCGAGGACTTGCACGACATCTTCTCCGTTTGGGAGATTTTCAGACGCAACCAAAATTCATGGGCACGCCATACACAGTATTTACAGACGATTGCAAGTACAAGTGATGGTATCGGTGATATGTCTCTTGATGTTAATGCTCCCGTTTCAGTTAAAACCGGGTTTAATAAAAGTGCCTCAATAAATCAGCACATTTGTCTTAAACTTTCAGAACATGGCATTATTCGCAACTTTACGGTAGACGAAAAACGTGTAAGTTTTTCATTCAAAAACTCGCTAATACACCAATGTTTACTTGACGTTGGTATTTGGCTTGAATTGTTTATATATCAGACTTGCCGCACATCTGGCTGTTTCGATGACGTTCAAATCAGTGTTGTTGTAGACTGGAATGGCGATGAGGATGAAGCAATAAATACAATCAATGAGATTGATGTTGTACTCACACAAGGCATTACTCCCGTATTTATATCTTGTAAAACTGGAGTTCCCACAACTACAACCCTCAATGAACTTCATACCCTGACTGAACTTTTTGGTGGAAGATACGCAAAAGGTGTTCTTGCTACAATGTGTAAGTTGTCGGAAGTGTCCCCATCGACATATAAACGAGCGCTTGATATGGGCATTCACGTTATCACTTGTGAGGATATTACACCCCAAACGCTGATTAAAAAACTAACAAATATAATTAACACTTAGTTATTAGTCCATAATTGTCATAAACTAATTTTATAATTGTCATAAACTAATTTTATGCTTTACTTTTACCTAAAAACAATGTATAATTATTTCGAGAAGTTTAATTAAAATAAAAAGGAGCAAAACACTTATGAAAACTCTTTACACAGGAAAAACAAAGAACGTAATGCTTGACGAAGAAAAAAATATAGTCCACCTTTTCTTTAAGGATACGGCAACAGGCGAAAATGGCGTGTTTGATCCAGGCTCGAACACTGTTGGCGGTAGTGTTGAAGGTAAGGGTAAAATAGGACTTGCAATTTCCAAGTATTTCTTTGAATTGATGGAGAAAAACGGGATTCCAACCCACTACATAAACTGTGATATTGATAAAGGCCTTATGCAAGTACGTAACTTGACAGTACCAAAACTTGAATTTGTTCTTCGCTACTTTACAGCAGGCAGTATGTGCCGCCGTTTCACCCTTGACGAGGGTATTGTATTTAATCCGCCTTACGCTGAGGTAACTCTCAAAGACGATATTCAAGGCGATCCTCTTATCAGCGAGCGTATCTGCATTATGAAAGGTCTTTTGAAGTCAGGTCAGTATGATGAGGCTTTGGATATTCTTGTTCGTGTTGGCGAAGTTCTTAAAAATGAACTTGCAACTATGAATTTAACACTCATCGACTTCAAGATTGAAATCGGTTATGACGAAACAGGCAAAATGTTCGTTGCAGACGAAATCACTCCTGACATTTGGCGTATTCGTGATGAGAATGGTAACATTCCAAATCAAATTGACTGTGCTAAAATGCTTCTTAAGAAAATGGAACGTTAGGGCGTTTTAACGTCTGTTGCAACTCAAATTTACACTTGACAAATTTGAAAATATGTATATAATATAGTCTGTGAGTTTTCACTCACAGATTATACGGACACTTAGCTCAGCTGGAAGAGCACCTGCTTGACGTGCAGGGGGTCAGGGGTTCAAGTCCCTTAGTGTCCACCAAAAAGCCCTCCAATGTTTTGTAACTTTGGAGGGCTATTTTTATACCATTCACCACAAGATCTTCAGAAATCGTTGAAACAGAGACAAAAGAGGAGTATACTGTTGGTGAGAATGGCAAGTATGAATATTCCGAAGAAATACCAGTTTCTATGGGTAGTTTTGAGAATAAACAGGAGGGAAGAAATAATGTCAAGTTGGGAGAAGCATCCGACGAAACAAACCCCAGAGGACAAGAACAAAAGACGGGACCCGTGGGAGAAAAAGTCGCCCACCGAAAAGGCAGCACTTCAGACGACGTTGCGGGAAGAATTAACGAAATATTACGAAAAGCGTATGCGAAGAATCTAAACAAAACATCTGACAAGACATCACGAACAGAGAAAAAGGAGTCACGAGACGCTTTCGAAGAACGTGCCCGTAACGATGACTATATGTACATCGAGGTCATGGGCGGGCGAGCAGCAACGGCGTTTAAGTATGCTGATGAAGCAAATTGGAATAAAAACGCCAAAACTGCTGAGCGGGAACTCTCTGCCTTGGGGTTTGACGTAATCGTGTTTTCTGGAGAACTGCGTCGCAACATGAACGGCATAACCGAGGAATCCACAGAAGGAACAACCATGCGAGGCGTTGGCTCTGTTACGATTTTTATCTCTGCAAACCTCGATATAGATGGCTTGGAGACCACTTTCCACGAGGCGTTTCACGCGGCTAAACGCGGTCTGCATACCGCAAAGTATTACAATGCATTGTCTGCTGCTATTGCAGACGGGGTAAATGTTGATTCTGAGGCTTTTGAAAATTTCGTTTCTGCCATAGCAGATGCCTATTCGTATGCTGTGCGAGAGGTATCTCTTAAAAGATTTTCCGAGGAAGTCACAGAGGAATTCTATGCATGGTATATTGGCAAAAGCTACGCGACCGACGGTGGAGTTATGCGTATATACATGGACGAATTTTCCAACGTTGATGCTGTGAAAACTAATCTTGATACGATATTCTCAAAAATGGAGGGCGAAAGCAATCCTCACGAAAGAAAAACAATCACTTCACAGAAGATAAAGCCTAACTACGGAGAGAACGGAATGAAAACGTTCAAATCTCTTGCGGAGGAGAATCCTGATATGGATCATAGCGAACTTGTGGCTCGTTTCGATGCTCCGTATCAGGCAGGTTTAACGGGAGTGGAGAGACGGCGTATTGAGTTGTTGAACGATTTCCAAGTTGACGCATACGAAGCGGGTCGTTTGGACTATTTCGTTGCACAGGCGAAAGATGCACAACATAAACCTTCTACTATCTTAAAGGATAACATTAGTTCAAATAATATTGCAGACAGTTTTGGCATTACTAATATCAATGACTATGTTGGCGTACAAAAGGCAGTGATAAAAACCTTAAAAGAGGAAGGGTTTTTCCAAAAAGAGGGGGAACACTTCTTTGTAGCTGTGTCTACCGCCGACGGGCTGACCGTGGAAATTACTCCAAAAGGCATTAAAGAAACCTTAGGATCGGAGGAACGGTTTGAGTTTCTTGGCGTTAATATGAAGAAAAAGAAACTTGCGATAATCCGACAGCTGCCTGACCTACTGAGAAAAGCCAAGGTTGTTTCTGACGACAACTCCAATTATCATAATCCCAAAAGCAAAGCACAGTACACCTACATGAAAACAGAAACGCAGATTGACGGCGATGCTTGTACTGTTAGGCTTGTAATACGTAATTCTCCTCAAAAGAACCTCTTTTGGATACATTATGTTGATATAAAAAAACAAGATCATCCGAACAATCCGTTGAGCGATAACAAAATCGAGTCGAACGGTAACAGGACTGATGACCTTGCTGACACTACTATATCACAGGAATCTTCGTCTGTCTCTATTCAAAACGACCAAAAAACAATCTCCCCACAAATGCAAATTGCTACAAAAGTGCTACGTTACGTTTCAGAGGGGCAAGATTTTACCTCTGACCGTCTATTCAAGATTGCCGATGCTGCCAGTGGCGGCTCCATACGCAAAGAACAAAATAGCGGAGCCACAGGAGTAGATAATCGCGGGAAATCTGTTTCAATTCTGCAGACAAAGCATAATTACGGAGAGATAAGCGAAGAAAGCAACGTCCCAATCTATGAAACTTTGGATACGCAAAGAAAAACAACCGCCTCAAACATTGAAAACGTAAACGACGGTAAACCTTTGATTTATGCACAGGAGGTAGCAACAAATGAAGTCGTGGAAAGACAAAATGACGGAAATAATGAATATCAAAGACCCGAACAAAGCGTTAATCGAAATGACGATGCTGGTAAACAGTCAGAAACTTGGGCTGACGGTTCTGGAGAAAGCCATATCCGAGTACAAGAAGAAGCACGGAGTGTCTCAAGACGAGATGATGTTCGATCAGAACGGAGAGAGAGTGCTGAAAGCGGAAATGTTTCAATAACCGATGATGGACTTAACCCTGTTGACAAACAGAACGTAGCAGCACTCGACGAGAGAATGCGGAAAGTGCTATTAAGACTCTTGAGCAGTTGAGAGACGAGTTTGAGCAGGCTATCGGTGAGGGTTTCCGAGTGGTTAAGCAAGCACGAGAGAATACGGAGACTACTTCCACCACGGAAACGGCACAAAAAAACACCGGCCTTACGGACGGTGTGAAAATGTCTGCAAAAGAGAATCGGCAGGGCAACAATCCCTTTAGAACGGTGTTTGCAAAATTAGGACTCGATAAACTGAGCGAAAAACTTGGAGACCTTTTCCCCTTGTCCGCCAATTTTGAGACGGCCATTAGTAAAGACAATACCTCGTTGAGTAACATAACCATTTCTGCACACAGTACAAATAGGAACACCAGCGAAAGTTACTATTCCGCAACAAGAAGAGCAATTCGTGAGAATTTCCCGAAAGGATCTAAAATCGCAATTGAACAGGTCGGCGTTGATGCGGGAATAAATTTGAAATTTGCAGACGAAAGCATATCAAAAGCCTCCACAGGAACAGAAAAACAGATAATTCTTGATATTATTCCATATGTGAAGGACTTGCTTCCTCATAGTAGATTGTTGGCGGTAGAGAAAGTTCGACACACAGACAACAAAAAAACGTCTCTATTTTGCTACAGGCTTTACAACGCATATAACAGAATAGAGACGGATGTGTCAAATAATATAGTCAAGCGGCAACATGCTGTAGTATTTACTGTTGTACAAAACTTGGATGCTGCAGATGCATATCTGGTGACAGACATTAGGAGCATTGCCCCAGATAGTGGCCACACTGCTAATAATAGCAGGTCCACGCGCATCCAAAGCAATGCTCCTGTAGCTACTATAGCAGAACTATATAAAATTGTCAAGAAAATTCCACGCAAGAATGGCGGTCTTCTGTATTCAGATAGTCAGAAGCGGGAATATCTGTTTGATTATTCAGAGACAAACGATGGCAAAAAATACAGTTTGAAAGCAGACGAGGTGAAGCAGGATATTTCTACCACAAATACGAAAGCGAAGCAGAACGCAGATACAAATTCTACCCAGAATCTTGAAATAGAGACAAATGAGGGCTATAATAGATCTGTGAAACGTTTGCCGAAATGGCATACCGACTTAAGCAAAACACAGATTAAAGAAGTAGAAAAGTGGCTTCGTCAAGCGGGTAATCCCGAACACACAAGAATTACCGATACTGTCAACTGGTATAAAGGCAGAATTGACGGAAAAGACTTATTTGTTATCTATAGCACGGAAGCACCCGATAACCCTACTATTTTATATGAGGTAAAAGGCGAAAACGCTATTATTGAACGAGATATTTTATTGGATTTATTGGAGGATGAAGAAAATGTCAAGAGTGTTGACGGAAAACCAAGTTTTGCTCAAAGGGTATCTGAAGGAAGTTGGATGCAAAATGTCAACGATAGTCAGCATAATTTTCGAGACTTGGGACGCGGACGCAACAATCAAAATGTTGGAGTTTTGCCGGGACAATCCCAACGCAACGGAAGCCGAGCTTTCCGCAGCGTCGTCGAGAATATCTTCGGAAAAGCGGAACGAGAGGGAAACTCACTAAATGTCAAGTACAACGTAAAACCGCAGGATAATTCTTCATCAAATACGAACACGAAGCAGAACGCACAAGAGGGAACAAAGAATATCTTAAATTTCGACTACAACGAATTGGTATCAAAGCCGGATATGCCACTTGCAGAGATTGATGACAGCGTGAAGTATGACATCAACAAGCAGACTCGCAAAAACATTGTTCGCACTGCAATTAAAAATGCCGCAGCGATTGGCGATACCAATTCAAGCGGCGGTGTGTCGGTGTTTGTTCGAGATATTGATACTGACGTTATTCTTTCCACGCACGGATTACAGCATGGTCTCGACAGGCGTTTGCAGAACAATGCTGCGGTGGTCATCAATGCCGGAAAAATCATGCAAAATGCAATTCGTATTAACAAACTTACTCCGAAGAGTGAGAATGTGGCAGACAGTTACGTCCTTTTAGGTGCAGCGAAGGGGAAAAGTGGAAACCTGTATATAGTTGAATTTGTTGTCAATAGTTTTGACAATTCTGTTGCCTCGGTTGACGTGCTCTACTCTGTAAACGCAAAAAAAGAATCGGCTGTGCTCAATGCACCTGCGATTACGGAAAGTCCGCTACGCATTACCGATTCTACTATCAGTATAGCACAATTATTGGATATGTCAAGGAGAAGTTTCCCTGACGTTCTTCCGGAAAGTGTGCTGCGACATTTTGACTATGATAGAAGACCAGGCGGAGCCATCGGTGAGTCGGCTCTATACTCTCTCAAGGAAGATAAAGACTTTCAGCGCAAGTACGAAAGACTGCTTGAGATAAATCAATCCCTCAGAGAGCAGTTTAAGATTACCAAGTTTGCGAAGGCTGACAAGAAGGCACTCGACGCATTTACTAAGAAACTGCTTAAAGATAATTTCAACGATCAAGACACCGACATAAAGGACGCTATTGCCGAACTGTTTGAGTATATGGCAAACGGCGAGGACGGGCAACCGCCTATATTTTCCATTTTTAAGTTGTCGAATGGTGTCGTAAAGATTTATCCCCTTAACAAACTTTATTCTTTACATTTGTATTTTATAATGGTATACTGTATCTGTAAACGCTCCCGTGGCTTAATGGATAGAGCACCAGATTCCGGTTCTGGCGGTTGGGGGTTCGAGTCCCTTCGGGTGCGCCATGAAAAAAGTCTCTTTTGTCCACTGACAGAAGAGACTTTTTTGTGCAACAAAAACTCCCAAAACCTGTGTTTTGGGAGTTTTTTACTATCCTTTTACAAATGCCGCCTGCATGGAATCAAGGCAGTCTCCAATTTCCTTTCCTGTGAGTAAATCCACACCATGTAAAGAAAATGGAATTTTGCGGTTTTCTGCCCCTCTATTTATAATAACAGTTACAGTTTCTGTTTCTGTCTGCCTCTTATATGCAAGTACGTCACCAAGAGCATATATAAATTTAATCGTTCCGCTACGCAAAGCATCACTTTCATTATACACATTACAGATACGCTGATACCAAGACAGTATCTCCCAATCTTCTCTGCCCCATGGATAACACATACGGCAAAACGGATCTTCAAAACCCTCCATGCCTGCCTCGTCACCATAGTATATTGTCGGTGAGCCCGGAAATGAAAACTGAATTGCCGTTGCAAGACGCAAAAGGGCCTTACCCCTCTGACGCTCCGTGTCGTTTAATCGGTATACGGCACGGCCATCTCTTCCGAGGCTGTGTGCATCTCCCATAAATCCCAGAGATGTCAAAATACGCACCGTATCGTGTGTACCGACAATGTTCATTAGACTATTTAATACTTGTGTCGGATAATTTGAAACAATTGACTCCATTGCAGTTCGAAATGCAAGTGCATCACCACCACGCAAATATGAAAGAATGGCATCTCTCAGAGGATAGTTCATAACGCCGTCAAGTTCAAATCCGCCAAAGTACTCACGAGTCTTAGAGTATGCTACCTTGTTAGATGCATCTTCCCACACTTCCCCAATAATAACTGCATCGGGATTCTCCTCTTTTACTGCCTGTCGCAGTTTACGGATAAACTCATCAGGAAGTTCGTCTGCAACATCAAGACGCCAGCCTGACGCTCCAAGACGTATCCATTTTCTAACTATACTTTCACAACCTGTAACGATATAGTCAAGATACGATGGTTCCATTTCCTTTACCGCAGGCAAAATCGAGATACCCCACCAAGACTCATATTTATCCGGATACTCCGTAAATGTATACCACGGATAATATTGGCTTTCATTACTTTGATATGCTCCCACACAGTCGTAATTTCCAAACTTATTAAAGTAGATACTGTCTGCTCCTGTATGTGAGAAAACGCCATCTAATATGATACGTATACCTCGCTTTTTAGCCTTTTCACAAAGAGATACAAATTGCTTCTCTGTACCAAACATAGGGTCAATGTTCTCGTAATTTGCTGTATCGTATCTATGGTTAGATGCCGCCTCAAAAATGGGGTTTAGGTAGATTGTGCGAACACCCAAATTTGAAAGATAGTCCAACTTATCAATTATACCTCTGATGTTTCCGCCGTAAAAGTCGTTATTAGGCAAAAAATTGTCATATAGCGGCTTATACTCAGGTAAATCATACCAATCTTCATGTACTACCCGCTCCGCCTTACAGCCGTGCTTTCTCGGCAGATGGCTTCGTGAAAATCTGTCAGGGAATATTTGATACGTTATTCCCTCGCCGTACCATTTTGGTACAGTAAATGACTTGTCATATACTGTAACTTGCCACATTGGAGGAATTTCATTGTAAATGCCTCCCGTAATATGCGGATTTTCAATTGTAGGCAACATTTTACCATACCAATAGGGTTCTCCTCCGTCACGACGCAATCTGAAACAGTAAAACATCGGGCCTGTCCGTGACTCATCGGCAAAATAAGTCGCAGTAAATCGGTCATATTCTCCGCACGACTGACGTGACATTGGCATATCAAAATTTGTATCGTTAAATGAAATTTGTAAGTATGCCTCACACACTTCATACTGGCTTGGTACATCTATATTAAGCGTAAGTTTTGTTTCAGTCGGTATTGCACCGACAGGACAGCGATATTCAATGTCTTGTGGGTTATGTTTTGGATAATCCATTGTTATACCTCGCAATTAAAATTTATGAAACTGCGAAGTGCAAATGTTGCACTTCGCAGTTTTTGCTATGCATTGTAGTTTGTAGATACGTTCCATATCTTCTTTGCGTACTCATCAATAGCACGGTCAGCAGCAAATCGTCCTGCTCCTGAAATATTGATAGCAGACATTTTATTCCACTTACTTCTGTCACGATAGCACTCGCTCGCTTGACTTTGTGCAACACAATAACTTTCAAAGTCTGCAAGAAGCATATACGTATCAGGATTATCACCAAGAAGCAAGCCGGATACAAGTTCTTGATAGCATACACCGTCGTCAAAACCGTGACTAATTAAGTCAAGAACCGCCCTTAAACGTGGATTTGAGGCGTAAATCATTGACGGATTATAATATGGACGAAGTTCATTCACTTCATGTGCTTTCAATCCAAACAGGAAAATATTGTCGTCTCCGACAGCCTCATGAATTTCTACATTTGCTCCGTCAAGAGTTCCCATAGTTAATGCACCATTTATCATAAACTTCATATTACCTGTACCGCTTGCCTCTTTACCGGCAACGCTTATCTGTTCAGACAACTCGGCGGCAGGCATTATAATTTCTGCCAACGACACACGATAGTTTTCCAAGAATACAACACGAAGTTTATCTCGTACAGCCTCGTCCTTTTCTATAAACGATGCAACAGAACATATAAGTTGAATAATCTTCTTCGCCGTATAATAGCCCGGAAACGCTTTTGCACCAAACAGGAAAGTCTTTGGTACAAAGTCCATATTGGGGTGTTCTTTGATAGTCAAATAGCAATCAAGAATTTGAAGTACATTGAGTAACTGACGTTTATACTCATGGAGTCGCTTTACTTGTACATCAAAAATTGAAGATGGATCTACTTTTATGCCGTTTGCCTTTTCAATATACTTTGAAAGGCGAAGTTTATTTTCGTGTTTAATCTCATCAAGACGCTTCTGTACGTTTTTGTCATCGGCATATCCTTTGAAGTCTGCAAGTTTAGACGGGATTTTCTTAAAGTCATCACCGATACAATCACATAAAAGGTCAGTCAGTTTTGGGTTTATCTCACACAGCCAACGGCGGTGAGCGATACCATTTGTGACGTTTGTAAACTTACCAGGCATTAAACGATAATAGTCTGAAAATACATCGTCACGAATAATTGCACTGTGAAGTTCCGATACACCATTTACAGAGAAACTTGAAACGACTGACAAGTTAGCCATACGTACCATGTCATCGCATATAAGACTCAATTTACTTATCTTGCCAAAGTCACCTGGGTAAATTTCCCAGAGGTATCCGCAGAAACGCTGATTTATCTCGCACAATATGCTCCAAATACGAGGTAAATGCATTTCAAACAGACTTGCGGGCCATTGTTCAAGTGCCTCTGCAAGAATTGTGTGGTTTGTATATGCAACACATTGAGATACAATTTCCCACGCCTCTTCCCATGTATATCCTTCTTCATCAAGGAAAATTCGCATAAGTTCAGGCACTACCATTGCAGGATGGGTATCGTTTATCTGAATAACGTGCTTTTGAGCAAAGTTCTTCAAAGTACCATACTGAGTACGATGTTTTGCTACAATGTCTTGTACTGTTGCTGATACAAAGAAATACTGCTGTTTTAATCGAAGTGATTTTCCCTCTAAATGCTTATCATCAGGATAAAGAATCTTTGAGATAACTTCTGCCATTGCATGCTGTTCCAACGCTTTAAGGTATTCACCACGAGAAAACAGTTTCATGTCAAGTTCCACAGGAGATCTCGCACTCCAAAGACGGAGCGTACACACGTTGTCTGTATCATATCCACAGGCAAGCATATCGTATGGTACTGCAAGTACAGGAGTGTAGTCCTTATGAACAGCCACCATTCTTCCCGATTCCCAATGTTCCTCAATATGACCACCAAATTTAATCTCACGAACCTCGTCCATGTCAGGTATTAGCCACGCCTCACCAACATCAAGCCAACTGTCAGGCAATTCAGTCTGCTGTCCATCAACAATCTTTTGTTTGAAAAGTCCATGCTCATATCGAATTGAGTAGCCGATTGCAGAAATACCTAAACTTGCCATGGAGTCGATATAACAAGCGGCTAAACGGCCAAGACCGCCATTTCCAAGTCCAGCATCAGGTTCTGTTTCAAGTACATCTGTAATATTCACTCCGTACTCATAGAGTGCCTGTTCCATTACATCTTTAATGCCAAGATTATAGATATTATTCAGAAATGACCTACCCATAAGAAATTCAAGTGACAGATAATGTACCTGACGCTCACTATTCTTCTCTACTCTGTTTTGGGTATCTACATACTTTGCTGACATTAAATCTCGTGCGACAAGGGCACACGCCTTGAACAATTCGATTTTGCCTGCTTCTTTTACTTCACAACCAAAGTGACGGCGAAGTTTTTCGCCGATTGCCTGCTTCATTTCTTCTACTGACATTTGGTTTCCTTTTTTCATTCTTTAGTTTCCTCACATATAGATTTATAGATTTCCATATATTTGGTGGCTTTATTTGACCAACTGAAATCAGTCATCATACCACGCTTCATAAGACCATGCCAAGCATCCTTATTTCGATATACACTAAGTGCATATCGGATAATGCCAAGCATTTCGTGAGCGTTGTAGTTTGCAAATGTAAAGCCCAATCCCTCATTTGTATATTCATTATATGGTAAAACAGTATCACGAAGACCGCCCGTTTCACGAACAATTGGAACAGTGCCATATCGCATTGCCATCATCTGTGCAAGACCGCACGGTTCACTGTATGACGGCATTAAGAGAATATCTGCACCTGCATACATTTTATTCGCCAAATCTGCTGAAAACATAATGTTGACAGCACACTTTTTCGGGTACTTCTCTTTCATTTGCATAAACATTTGCTCATACTGCCATTCGCCTTTACCAAGCACCACAAGATTTACGTCCTCTTGAAGAAGTTCGTCATATATAGGTGCAAGCAGATCCATTCCCTTATGTCCTGCAAGACGAGAAATAATTGCAATAACAGGTGTGTCGGGATTTTCTCTCAAACCAAATAGTTTTTGCAGTTCAAGTTTATTGGAAATTTTTCCCGACATATCTTCTTCACTGTATGAAGAAAACAGATGTGCATCTGTTCGTGGATTAAATATAACTGTATCAATACCATTTACCACGCCTGATAGTTTACCACTACATTGTGACAGTACACCATCAAGTCCATATCCAAACTCTGATGTACAAATTTCTTTAGCGTATGTTTCGCTTACAGTTGTAATACGGTCAGAACATAAAATAGCACCTTTCATTAGTGAGATACCATCATCATAGGCAAGGAGTCCATTTCTAAAGTATTCATCATCAATACCGACAACATCTCCAAGGAAATGACGGTCAAATCGACCTTGATACTGGATATTGTGAATGGTAAATACTGAACGTATATTGTTATACGCCTCGTTACCGCTATAAAGAAGTTTTAGATAAATCGGTATGAGTGCACTCTGCCAATCGTTTGCGTGAATGACATCAGGCATAAATCCAATAACAGGTAAAATATCAAGACACGCCTTTGAGAAAAATGCAAAACGCTCTCCATCGTCATAGTGTCCATATAACTCACGGCGTTCAAAATAATAGCGGTTGTCGATAAAATAATAGATTATACCATCTCTTTTAAGTTGGAACACTCCGCAATACTGATTTCGCCATGACACACGGACGTTGAGATTGCAAAGGAACGTCATTTGACGTCGCCAACGGTCGTCTACCATCTCGTAAAGAGGAACAACGACACGGATATCGGCTCCGCATTTTTCCAACGCTTGAGGCAGAGCACCAGCCACGTCACCTAATCCACCTGTTTTACAAAAGGGTGCCACTTCGCCCGATACAAATAAAATCTTCATTAGACACCTTCCATTTCATATTAAGTATACCCAATTTCACTGCGTAAGTATACAACTTTTAGTTACAATTTATAGGTTAAACAACGGAGTTTTTGCGAATTACACTTGGATATGAACAACTTCCCATTATCATTCCATTTTGCTTAAACACTACATTTTTGTCTGCTATAACGTAGTTAATAAAGACATTTTCTCCAATGATACAATTCCTCATAACAATAGAGTTTTTAACTGTTGCACCTGTCTTAACGTGTACACCTCGAAACAGAATACTGTTTTCTACTCTACCCTCAATAATGCAACCATCTGCTATAAGACTTCCTTCTACATGAGCACTATCAGAATAGTATGTAGGAGCCTCGTCACGTATACGAGCGTAAATTAGATTATTTTTATTAAACAGACTGTTGCGAACATCTTTGTTAAGAAGTTCCATGCTATGTTTATAGTATCCCTCTTGACTTTCCATTTTTGCCGCATATCCATCAAAAAAGTACGGCATAATTTTAAGTTCACCTAAAACACTTCTAAGCACCTCACGTTCAAAGTAGCACATATCTCTGACTTTGCCGTAGTTTATAAGGTATTCAAGAAGGTCCTTCTTCATTAAATATATGTTAAGACTTTCGTTATCTCCTGCAACATCAGGATATGCGGCAATACTTGTAGCATTTCCATCTTTTCCAAAAGTATAGTATACCGATTGATTTGGCTCTCCAACGTGCTTTTTCGCACACACAACAGTAATATCTGCACCACTTTTTGTATGGGCGTCAAACACAAGATTCATGTCTATATTGAGAACACAGTTACCATTCGCAAGGACAACATACTCACTTTCAGAGTTCTTGATAAAATCAAGAATACTCAAAAGTGCATCAAGTTTACCTCTGAACTTTGAAGCGTATCTCTTTTCAGATGCTCCTGACTGCGTATATCCAAAAGGTGGTAAAAGTGCAATGCCCCCAAGTTTACGAGCAAGATCCCAGTCACGTCCGGAACCAATATGGTCCAAAAGGGATTGATATCCCTCCTGCATAATTACACCGACATCATGTATACCTGCATTTGACAGATTGGAAAGCATAAAATCAATAAGTCTGTATCGTCCGCCAAATGGTATAGAGGAAGTTGTACGAGTAGCACTTAACTCACCCATTTTATCGTCGCCCTCATAGGCAAAAATTAAGCCTAATGCATCCATTTCGACTCTCCATTCCCGCTATTAAGCGTTATTTCTTCAAAATGTATATCTAAATCTATCGGTTGCTGTCAAGCATTTCTCCTGCAGCAACAACAATATTATCTGAGATTCTTATTCCTGAGGCGAGTACGGTAATTTTACTGCCGTGTGCATCTATCACATCACCTGAACCAATTTGTGCATTATCGCCTACAACAGTATTCTCTGCCACTATTGCAAATTCTACTTTTGCATTCTTTCCAATCTTTACACCGGGCATTAAAATAGAATATCGGACCTGTGCTCCCTCCTCTACTGTAACATTGTTAAACAGTACAGACTCTTCAACAGTTCCATGCACTTCACAGCCCTCTGTTATAGTTGCATGAGATACATGAGCAGACGGAGCAATATAGTGAGGTGGAGATACCGGGTTACGGTAATAGATACGCCATGACGGATCGTTTAAGTCAAGACCTGTACCAGGCGAAAGCATATCCATATTTGCCTCCCACAGAGAATGGATTGTTCCAACATCTTTCCAATATCCTTCAAAGCGGTAAGAAAACATTCTCTGTCCGTCAGCAAGCATTGTAGGCAAAATATTTTTTCCAAAATCGTTTTCTGAGGTTGGATCTTTCTCGTCTTTTTCAAGATATGTCTTTAATTTTTCCCATGTAAATATATAGATTCCCATAGATGCAAGAGTACTCTTTGGTGCTTTTGGTTTCTCCTCAAATTCATAGATGCTGCCATCGCTGTTTGTATTGAGAATACCAAAACGAGAAGCCTCCTCTAAAGGTACATCAATTGCAGCAATAGTACAATCTGCATTGTTTTCCTTATGGGCTTTAAGCATTTTATTGTAGTTCATTTTATAGATATGGTCACCGCTTAGTATCAGAACATATTCAGGAGCATAACTTTCCAAGAATGGTATATTCTGATAAATTGCATTAGCAGTACCTTTATACCACTCGCCAAACTCGGCTTGCATATACGGTGGAAGAATGTGAACACCGCCACTGTTTCTGTCCAAGTCCCACGGCTGACCTGAGCCAATATATGCATTAAGTTCCATAGGCTTATACTGTGTCAGTACGCCGACAGTATCAATGCCGGAGTTGACACAGTTTGACAGCGGAAAGTCGATAATTCTGTATTTTCCTCCAAATGGTACAGCAGGTTTGGCAACGTCAGCAGTAAGAACATAAAGCCGACTGCCTTGACCACCTGCAAGAAGCATTGCGACACATTCATTTTTCTTGTACATATTCTTCACCTCATCGTTACCGATTAGTTCTTTGTATCTTCTTTTCCCTTTGTATCTGTCCTACGCCGTATAATTGTCGCACCCATACGAGGAATTGTAAAAGTTGCAGAGTATCCAAGCCCATTCCACGGAATTTCCGTTGCTGTCCGTGTAGGGTTATAAGCACCAAATCCGCCGTAGCACAGTGCATCTGAGGTGAACACTTCCTCATACTCACCCTCTTGCGGCAAGCCAATACGATAATCCCATCGTTCAACAGGAGCAAAGTTGAGTATGGCAATCAGTTCATTTCCCCTTGTGTCAATACGTCTTAGGACAAGAATATTCTCCGCACTATTGTCGCATGAAATCCACGAAAACCCCGACCAATCGTTATCATTATCCCACAGAGGTCTGTTTTCAAGATAGAAATTGTTCAGTTCCTTCGTATATCTTTGCATTGCACGATGCATTGGATATTCAAGTAAAAACCAATCAAGACTTCTATCAAATGCCCACTCTGCAAACTGTCCAAATTCACTGCCCATAAATAGCAGTTTTCCTCCCGGATGTACTATCTGATACGCAAGTAAAAGCCTAAGTCCTGCAAACTTCTCCTCATACGTACCGGGCATTCTTCCTACAAGTGAATTTTTAAGATGTACGACCTCATCATGGCTTAGTGGCAGTACGTATTTTTCAGAAAATGCGTAAGTCATTGAAAAAGTTATTAGATTGTGATGGTACTGACGATGTATTGGGTCTTTCTTCATATATTCAAGAATATCGTTCATCCAACCCATATTCCATTTATGAGTGAAACCAAGACCGCCCAAATGTGCAGGTCTTGTTACCATTGGCCATGCACTCGACTCCTCCGCCATAAGAAGTACGTCGGGATACTTTTCGCAAATTGACGAATTTAGTTTCCTTAAAAATGCAATTGCCTCAAGGTTTTCTCGTCCTCCATATATATTTGGAGTCCACTGTCCTTCCTCACGGCAGAAATTGCGATATAGCATACTTGCAACGGCATCTACACGAAAGCCATCTGCGTGGTAGTTGTCAATCCAAAATGTTGCTGACGACATGAGAAACGATTGGACTTCATTTCTTCCATAATCGAATATGCGTGTACCCCAACTTGGATGTTCTCTTTGGCGTTCGTCCTTTCCCTCATAAATAGGTGTGCCGTCAAACTCATAAAGTCCCGATGCATCTTTTGGAAAATGAGCAGGCACCCAATCAATTATTACACCAATTTGAGCCTGATGGCACCTGTCGATAAAATGCATAAGTTCTCTCGGCTCACCGTAACGGACTGTTGGGCTAAAGTATCCGGAACATTGGTATCCCCATGACATATCCAAGGGGTGTTCTGTTATTGGTAGAAGTTCTATATGGGTGTATCCCATTTCCTTAACATAAGGTATCAGTTCATCTCCAAGGCGACTGTATGTGTAAAAAGAACCGTCCTCACTTCTTCGCCATGAACCTATGTGAAGTTCATAAATGTTTATTGGCTTTTTTTCTTCTATACTGAGTCTTCGCCGATTTAACCACTCGTCATCACCCCAACAATACTTTGTCATATCGTATACTTTACTTGCAGTACCAGGACGAAGTTCGTTATGGAATGCAAATGGGTCACTCTTTTCAAGAAGTTCATCATACTGGGTCACAATATTATACTTATATGCTGTGTATTCACCAATATTAACGATAAATGTTTCCCAAACACCGACACTTGTTTTCGTCATGGGCACAGCACACAAATTCCATTGGCAGAAGTCTCCTGTAACGTAAACCATTTTCGCTTCCGGTGCCCACACACGAAATACAACGCCCCAATCATTGTCACGCTTTTCTATATGTGCACCAAGAAGGTCGTATGCACGCATATCTGTACCATAGTGAAATAGATAGTAATGATCTTCTATGGGATTACTTTTTAGTTCCATTGGACTTCTCCTCTTTTATATTTTTACAGTCATTGGAAACTATATTAGCCATGGTATTTGTCAAACCTATGATTTTATAGATATTATACAATATTTTCCCTCATTTGTCCAGTACTTTTATGTAAAACAATTGCTTTCTCCGTTGTTATTTTTTATTTCTAAAACAACGACGCATCTCACACTACCATAAATGAATGACAAAAAACGGTCGAAGTGTATCAGTTGCAAAATATATTTTTCAACTGACATACATTAAACAATATGCTTATATATCCATTTTATTTTTGATTGCGCAACTAAATTTGTCACAAGTTTTTAATACCAATTATCCATTATATTTCTACAATGTTACCATTGATTTTACCACGATAATCTTGTATACTATCATCATCTTCAAACATAGAGAAAATTATTATGGTTTTAGGGATATATTGACTTTATCAAAATGAACTTGTAAATCAGTAAAATTCTGATATGAGGTGTTAAAATGAATTACAATTCGTCTGAAACAAATGATAAAATTGTACTGTACACACCACCGTTTTTTGAAATCAATTCGTACTTTGAAATGGTTGATTTAGCCGTAAAGTATGGTATTAAAAATCTTGAAACAATTAACGCATTAGAACTTTCTACTCCTGATTTAGATTTTGCAAAGTCACTCAAAAAATATGCTGATGACAAAGGCATTAAAATTGTATGCTCTTCACTTGGAATTAACTTAGTTGGTCAAGACCGCAAAGAAGCAATAAATGCTGCAAAAAAGTATGCACAAGTAGCAGCAATTTTGGGTTCCCCATACTTGCATCACACAATCGCACTTTATTTTGACAAACCTGACGAAGTTTTGATAAATAAAGACATATACTTTCAAAGAGGCATAGAGGCAGTGCAAGAACTTTATGAATACTGCCAACAACTTGGCATTCATACTATTCACGAAGAGCAAGGATATATTTTTAATGGTAAAGATGCCTTTTCTAAGTTCTTTAAGTCAACAAATCTCAACACAGGTGTTGTTGCGGATTTTGGAAATATTATGTTTGTAGATGAGAGAATTGAGGACTTTATACCAACTGTTGCCGATAGAATTGCCCATGTCCATCTTAAAGATTATAAGTTTTTTGCTGCAAAGCCACAAGATTCAAAAAACATTTCCAAGAATAACGCTAAACTCTTTGGTGCGGAAACTGGCGTTCTTGATTTTAGGACATCGTACGCAGAAACAAAAGGACATAATCTGTTACAGGACGCTGAACTTGGTGAAGGTGTAGTTGATTTCAAAACCGCATTTTCTCAACTTAAAAAGTTTAATTACAATGGATATTTTGCGTTTGAGTGTCCGTGCGTTAAAATGGATACAGAATTTGCAAAGTTTGAAAACAACTTGAGGTTCACTAATAATTGTATTAACAATTATTTATAATCTTAACTATCACTATTATCTGTTTGTCAGCCATTATTGTTTTTTGATAAAAACATTCGTTATAAAGCATTTTTCATTGACTTTTTTACCACAATTTGATAAAATAATTTTCATTCCATTACACTGTAATTTACCCAAGAAAGGATGTATAAATACATGGCAGACAACAAAAAACTCGTAGAAGCAATTACCCCCATGGACGAGGACTTTGCCAAATGGTACACAGATATCGTTAAAAAAGCAGAACTTATCGATTATTCCAGCGTAAAGGGTTGTATTATTCTGCGACCTTATGCATACGCAATTTGGGAGAATATTCAAAAACTTTACGATGCTCGTTTCAAGGAAACCGGACATGAAAACGTATATATGCCAATGTTTATCCCTGAGGGACTTCTCAATAAGGAAAAAAGCCACGTAGAAGGTTTTGCTCCTGAAGTTGCATGGATTACTCATGGCGGTAGTGAAAAATTACAGGAGCGTATGTGTGTACGTCCCACATCTGAAACACTGTTTTGTGAGCATTATGCAAATATTGTCCGTTCATGGCGTGACTTGCCAAAACTATATAATCAGTGGTGTAGTGTTGTACGTTGGGAGAAAACTACACGTCCTTTCCTTCGCTCTCGTGAATTTTTGTGGCAAGAGGGCCACACTCTTCATGCAACTGCTGAAGAGGCTATGGAAGAAACATTACGTATGCTTGACATCTATGTGGATGTTGCAGAAAAAGAACTTTGTATTCCCATGATTAAGGGTAGAAAAACTGATAAGGAAAAGTTTGCAGGTGCAGAGGCAACCTATACAATGGAAGCAATGATGCATGACGGCAAGGCTCTTCAAAGCGGTACATCTCACTACTTCGGTGACGGATTTGCTCGTGCCTTTGAAATTTCATATACTGACAAAAACAACGTCCTTGCAACTCCTTTCCAAACTTCATGGGGTGTGTCTACCCGTCTTATCGGTGGTATCATCATGTGCCATGGTGACGATAGCGGTCTTGTACTTCCTCCTGCCATTGCTCCAATTCAGGCAGTAATCGTGCCTATTGCAATGCACAAAGAGGGTGTGTTGAAAAAAGCAGATGAAATTACAGCACAACTTAAATCCGCTGGTATTAGAGTTAAACTTGATTCAAGCGATCAAAGCCCGGGTTGGAAGTTTGCAGAATACGAAATGAAGGGCGTTCCATTGCGTATTGAAATTGGTCCTCGTGATATTGAGAATAATCAGTGTGTTATCGTTGACCGTATTGAACGTGAAAAAGTTACGGTTTCTCTCGATGAACTTGCAACTTATTTGCCAAATGCCCTTAAAAACTTTGCAACCAAACTCTATAACAAGGCTCTTGAAAATCGTGAAACTCACACATATACTGCTAAAACGCTTGATGAAATGATCACTCTTTCTCAAACAAAGCCCGGATTTATTAAATCCATGTGGTGTGGCGACGAGGAGTGTGAATTGAAGGTCAAAGAACTTACAGGTATGCCTTCACGTTGTATGCCATTTGAGCAAGAGCAGATAAGTGACGTATGTCCCATCTGCGGAAAACCTGCAAAACACATGATCTATTGGGCAATTTCCTACTAAAATAAGAAAAATTTTCAAAACTATTTAATAAACATTAAAATACCCTCTTGCCATTTTAACGACAAGAGGGTATAATAGTATATGTATGGGTTAAGTGGCAGAAATTGTCATTGGCGAATTAGAATGAAACCGCCTTTTAGTTTTCTATTCTTTTCCCTTACGTCCCATAATCTACTGTTTTGTGTACTACTCCTATTTGCATTCTTTGTCATTTGATTTAATAAAGTTTTAGATATGTCAACTTGACCTATTCAAACTTGAACAGAATCCAAAAGGCAAATAAGATATTCGAAAAGTAGAAGTAAACATAAATCGGCAGTGCTATAATAAAGCCATAAAAGACGGCTTCTCAATTTTAAGGAGGAAAACTACTATGTGGACAGAGGCAAAACTCGACAAAATGTTGGCTAGTCCTTCCACCGCACTCATTGAAGACATGAAGAAAATCAATGGTGATATTATCATTCTTGGTGCAGGCGGCAAAATGGGGCCAACCTTATGTATCCTGGCAAAGAACGCAATCAAAGAAGCAGGCATTGACAAGAAAGTGTATGCTGTTTCTCGTTTCAGTGATCCTATAGCAACTAAGTTGCTTCAAGACGAGGGTGTTATTACTATCTCAGCAGACCTTCTTGAGCATGGTGCACTTGATAAGTTGCCTGATGTAGAAAATGTTATCTTCATGGCAGGCAGAAAGTTCGGCACAAACGGCCAAGAGCCTTATACATGGTCCATGAACGCATGGCTCCCCTCTCTCGTTGCAGAGCGTTACAAAGATTCAAATATCGTAGCATTCTCCAGTGGTAATCTTTATCCCATTGTACCTGCTTGTTCAGGCGGTGTTACTGAGGAAGTTAATCCCCTGCCCACAGGTGAATATCCTCAATCTGTTCTCGCTCGTGAGCGTTGCTTTGAGTATGGTTCACTTCAGTACGGTACTAAGGTTTTGATCTATCGCTTAAACTATGCTATTGACCTTCGTTACGGTGTGCTTTACGACATTGCAAGTAAGGTATACGCAGGTGAAGAACTCTCTATTTCCAACTCCTGCTTCAACTGTATTTGGCAGGGCGATGCAAACGAAATTGCTATCCGTTCTTTGCTCCATACATCAAGTCCTGCGGCTAAACTTAATGTAACAGGTCCTGAAACAGTATCTGTCCGTTATGCTGCAACTGAATTTGGTAAGTTGTTTGGTAAAGAGCCTATCCTTACAGGCGAAGAACTTAACGATGCGTACCTGTCCAACGCAGGTGAATGTTTTGATTTGTTTGGCTATCCTTCCGTTTGTCTCAAGCAAATGATCAAGTGGCAGGCAGAGTGGATTATGTCCGGCGGACGTATCCTTAATAAGCCTACTCACTTTGAAGAACGCAAGGGTAAGTATTAATTTGTAAACATAAATAAAGAGGTATAATAATATGATGAGAGAAGAAGCAAGAAAACAGTTAGCAGAAGGTACTGTTATCCCAGCATTTCCCCTTACTCTTAATGAAGACAGAACTCACAATGAACGCCGGCAAAGAGCCCTTATCCGTTATTACTTAGATTCTGGCGTTGGCGGTCTTGCAGTTGCAGTACATACAACCCAGTTTGAAATCCGTGATCCTGAAATAAATCTTTTAGAGCCCGTTCTTCGTATTGGTGCGGAAGAAGCAGATGCATACGAGAAAAAGACTGGCAAAACTATCATTAAAGTTGCTGGTTGTTGCGGTCCCATTGAGCAGGCTGTAAAGGAAGCAACTCTTGCTCGTGACTTAGGTTATGATGCAGTTTTGCTTAGCACAGGTGGTCTTAACAGTTTTTCTGAAGATTACCTTATTGAGCGTGCAGAAACGATTGCAAAGATTATGCCTGTTATTGGTTTTTATCTTCAGACAGCAGTTGGCGGTCGTCACTTTACATATAACTACTGGTCACGCCTTGCCGAGATTGACAACGTAGTTGCTATTAAAGCGGCTCCCTTTAACCGCTACTTCTCCCTTGACGTTGTACGTGCTGTTGCTCTTAGTTCCCGTTGTGATGAGATTGCTCTCTACACAGGCAATGACGACAACATTGTTAACGACCTTCTTACTACATACCGTTTCACAGATGACAACGGCATTGTTCATGAGAAAAAGTTTGTTGGTGGTCTGCTCGGTCACTGGTCCATGTGGACAAAGTCTGTTGTTGATATGTACAGCGAACTTCGTAAGTACTCAGAGATGGATCAGATTCCACGTTCTCTACTTACTCTTAATATTGAAGTTACCGACTGTAACGCAGCGTTCTTCGATGCAGCAAATGATTTTGCTGGTTGTATTCCCGGTGTTCACGAGGTATTACGCCGTCAGGGCTTGATGGATGGCACATGGTGCTTAAATCCTGACGAAGTTCTCTCTCCTGGACAATCAGAGGAAATTGACCGTGTATATAAAATGTATCCACATCTCAACGATGATGCATTTGTCAAGGAAAATCTTTCTAAGTGGCTTGACTAATTCTTTAATTATTGCAAGGAGGCTTTTTTATCATGTCAGCAACAAACTACAACCCTTATGAAAACATGCTTAGTGTGCTTGAAACAGCAGCAGGAATGCTTGGTCTTGAGCACAACGAGTATGAGGCCCTTAAGTACCCTGAGCGTGAACTTAAGGTAAATGTGCCTGTAAAAATGGATGACGGCTCTATCCGTATGTTCGAAGGTTATCGTATCCAGCATTCCTCCTCAAGAGGTCCTTGTAAGGGCGGTATTCGTTTCCATCAGGACGTAAATCTTGACGAAGTAAAGGCATTGGCTGCATGGATGTCTCTTAAGTGTGCAGTTGCAAATATTCCCTACGGCGGTGCAAAAGGTGCTGTCAAGGTTGACCCTACTACCATTTCTAAAGGTGAACTTGAAAGACTAACTCGTAGATATACTTCTATGATTCTCCCCCTTATTGGTCCTCATAGAGATATTCCTGCTCCTGACGTTGGTTCAAACCCTGAGATGATGGGTTGGATCATGGATACATACAGTATGTTTAATGGCTATTCCATTCCCGGCGTTGTTACAGGCAAGCCAATTGAAGTTGGCGGTTCTCTCGGTCGTGGCGAAGCAACAGGTCGTGGCGTTATGATTGTTGCTCGTGAAGTAATGAAGCGTTTTGGCAAGGAACTTAAAGGCCTTCGTGTTGCAGTTCAGGGCATGGGCAATGTTGGTGGTACCGCTGCAAAACTCCTTTATAATGCAGGCTGTAAGGTAATTGCTGTTAGTGACGTATCCGGTGGCCTTATGTGTGATGACGGTCTTGATATGGATATGATTTTTGAGCACACTTCTCAACGTAAACTTCTTAGCGAGTTGAATATTGAGGGTACTAAGATGAAGCGTATCTCCGGTACTGATGTACTCATTCAGGATGTTGAACTTCTCGTCCCTGCTGCTCTTGAAAATCAGTTGACTGCAGCAAATGCAGCCAACGTTAAGGCTCGTGTTATTGTTGAGGGTGCTAACGGTCCTACTACTGTTGAGGCTGACGAAATCTTCAAGAAGATGGGCAAGACTGTCGTTCCCGATATTCTTGCTAACTCCGGTGGTGTTATCGTTTCCTACTTCGAGTGGGTGCAGAACACTCAGAGCATCACATGGGATGAATCCGATGTCAACGAAGCACTCGAAAAGAAGATGGTTAGTGCATTCAAGGAAGTTGCTGACAAGGCAGCGGAACACAATTCCACTCTTCGCCTTGGTGCTAATATGGTTGCACTTGAGAGACTCGTTAAAGCGAAGAAAATCCGTGGTATTTTCCCGTAATAGACTATTTTTAATAAGCGGATGGCTTTTCCATCCGCTTATTTTTTCAAAACTAAAAATTTTTGAAATTTTCTCCAAATAGTTCTTGACAGAAAACCAAAATAGGTGTATTATTGTAAAGGTTAGTTACTTTACGCAAGTTATTTCCCTTTACAGGCAAGTAAACATGAGCAAGGAGCGACATTATATGAAAGAAAAACTTATTGAAATGTGCCTTCTGCTTGATGTATACGGCAAATTATTGACCCCAAAACAACACGATTTAATGGACTTCTATTACAATGAAGACCTTTCTCTTGGTGAGATTGCGGAAAATCTCGGCATCTCCCGTCAAGGAGTTCGTGACGGACTTGTTCATGCCGAAGAGGCATTACGTGGATATGAGGAGAAGTTGGGACTTATGCATAAGATTGCAGAAGTACGTAACAACTGTTCTAAAATAAGCCAATTTGCAACAGAAATTTCTCAATACAACAATAAAATTGATACGAAAATTACGGAATGTGCGGAAAAAATACTAAATTTATCCGCCGAAACCATGTCTAAAATGGAGTTATAATTATGGCATTTGAGAGCCTATCCGAAAAACTGTCTGCCGTATTCAAGAACCTCAGAAGTAAAGGCAGATTAACTGAATCAGACATCAAAGAGGTAATGCGTGAAATACGCTTGGCTTTGCTTGAAGCCGATGTCAGTTACAAAGTCGCTAAGGATTTTATCGCCGCTGTATCGGCAAAATCCGTTGGTAGTGACGTGTTAGAGAGTTTGACTCCTGGTCAGCAGGTAATAAAAATAGTCAACGAAGAGTTGATTGCCCTTATGGGCGGTACAAACTCAAAACTAAATATTAACTCAAAACCACCAACAGTCGTAATGCTTGTGGGTTTGCAAGGTGCAGGTAAGACTACAAACGGCACAAAACTTGCGTCCCTTTACAAAAAGCAACACCACAAACGTCCTTTGATGGTCGCTTGTGACGTATACCGCCCTGCTGCTATTTCGCAACTTCAAATTGTCGGACAGCAGGTTGATATTCCTGTATTTGAGATGGGACAAGGAGATCCTGTTGAGATTGCAAAAGCAGGTATCGAGCATGCAAAACGTCATGGTAACGATATTGTATTTATTGATACGGCAGGTCGTTTGCACATAGATACACAACTTATGAGTGAGTTGCAAGCAATCAAAGAGGCTGTCGTTCCTGACGAAATTCTTCTTGTTGTAGATGCAATGACGGGTCAAGACGCAGTCAATGCGGCAAGTGCATTTGATGACGCACTGGGTATTGACGGTGTTCTTATGACAAAACTTGACGGCGATGCAAGAGGCGGTGCGGCATTAAGTATTCGTGCTGTAACCGGAAAGCCGATTAAGTTTGTTGGCGTTGGTGAAAAACTTGACTCGGTTGAGTTGTTCCACCCTGAACGTATGGCATCAAGAATACTTGGTATGGGTGACGTGCTGACTCTTATTGAAAAGGCACAGATATCATTTGATGAGAAGAAAGCCGAAGAACTTGAAAAGAAACTTCGATCTTCATCACTTGACTTAAACGACTATCTCGATCAGATTAAGCAAATGCAGAATATGGGTTCTATGCAAGATATTCTTGGCATGATTCCAGGCATAAAACCAGGTGCATTAAAGAACGTACAGGTTGATGAGCGTCAATTTAAGCGTCTTGAGGCTATTATTACGTCTATGACACCAAAGGAAAGAGAAAATCCATCTGTTATCAATTTTAGTCGTAAAAAGCGTATTGCTGCCGGTTGCGGACAAAAAGTTGAAGATGTCAACAAACTCTTAAAGCAGTTTGAGATGCTTCAAACTATGACAAAGCAACTTTCAGGCGGTAAATTCAAAGGAATGCCAAACTTCATGCCAAAGGGTGGCTTTGGCGGTGGTAAGCGTAAAGGTGGCAAACGCTTTGGACTCCCCTTTTAATATTTGCTGTTAACTTAAGTGTTAATATATACCAAAGTTTATGGAGGTGAAATGTAACATGGTAAAGATCAGACTTCGCAGAGTTGGTGCAAAGAAGGCTCCTTTCTACAGAGTAGTAGTTGCTGACTCCCGTTATCCTCGTAACGGTCGTTTTATTGAAGAGATTGGCACATACAACCCCCTTGTAGAGCCGTCTCAGATCAACATTGACGGCGATCGTGCAAAGGATTGGATGTCCAAGGGTGCACAGCCCACAGATACCGTTAAGGTGCTTCTCAAAAAGGCAGGCATCTGCTAATTAGTTTGTGCAACAACACCCATACTACCCTATCGGCTTGACCGTTTGGGTATGAAGAGGCGAAATGAAATGAAAGATTTGCTCTACTACATTGTAGCGAACCTCGTAGACTGTCGTGATGAAATCCAAATCGATGAAATTGAGAAAGATACAGAGACAGTTCTTGAGCTTCGTGTTGCAAAGGATGACATGGGTAAGGTCATTGGCCGGCAGGGTCGAATTGCAAAGGAGATCCGCACAATCGTTAGAAGTGTGGCTAACCGTTCAAACCGCCGTGTCTCCGTTGAAATCATTGGCTAAAAGCGTAAAGAGTGCGGATAATATATCCGCACTCTTTTTCTCTATTGATCCATAATTTTTGACAGATAATATGTGTTTTAGTCTTTAAGTGGAACACCTTTTGCATCGCAGTTAATTGAACCTGTAAGAATCATAATACCCTCTACAAGTCCCCAAATACCGGAAACAACGGAGCCCATACCACAAGTCACAAGTGTAAGTAAAAGTTGTGCGACAGCCTTTCCGGTATAACCAAGATAGAAGTTATGTATACCAAAAGAACCAACCAAAATTCCCAAGATTCCTGCTGCAATCTTAGACTTTTGCTCCATGCCAAGATTCTGATGATTTTTTTGATCGAGCATTGCACCACAGTTGATACAAACCATCGCACCCTGTGCAGTAGTCTGACCGCAGTTGGGGCAAAAAGAATTACCTGCACCTGCTCCTACACCGCACTTAGTACATACAACAGCAATGTTATCCATCTGATTGCCACAGTTTTTACAGAACATAACTTAACCTCCAATATCAGTATTAAGCCTTACGGCTTCACCTATAATTTATTTTATTATATCAAAACTCATAATATTTGTCAACCGTTCGACAAAAAGCGTCATAATTACGTTACAATTCACATTGGAATTTGTAGAAACAATTGAATTATCAAAATAAATATGTTATACTCATAAGTGAGTAATAATATTGAAAGGATAATGACAATATGAAATTGTTAGTTTTTATTCTTAATAAAATTGATGCTCTTGAACTTTTCCTTTGCCGCCTTGCAGATGCAGGTATTCGTGGTGCTACTATCCTGTCAAGTACAGGTATGGCACGTGCATTATACGAATTCGGCGACAATTCTTTCTCGTTTTTCTCATCTTTACGCTCAATTATTGACCCGGGAAACGAGGAAAACAAGACCATTCTTACTGTTGTAAATGAAGAGCAAATACAAACTGTGCTCGATATTATTGATGAGGTTGTTGGAGATCTTTCGAAACCCGACACAGGTATTGTCTTTACCCTACCCCTTGATATGGTAAAGGGTATGGGTAATTAGTATTCTACTTTGTACTAAGGAAAACATTTAAGTTTAATATTAGATGGAAAAAAACTTTTCATTATACAAAAAACTATACCTGGTTATCAAACCAAGTATAGTTTTTTTAGTCAACCTCGTATGACAGATGCCGTAAATAGTTAATTTTTGATTGAACTGTTTTACAGACACCCATCTACACGGATAGTTTTTCCTATCCCATCTTAAATATAATTCCTACTACTGCGGAGATTACAATATACAAGATTGGATGTGCTTTCCATTTTCGTGTTGCAAACAGTAAAATTCCAAAGAATACAAGTTCCTTATATCGTATCAAATCAAGCAGATTACCACTTTCAGTAAATGCAGGAATATTAAGAATACAATTTTTAACAACTCCAATACCTGCATAAGCGATAAGTGCTGTAACTGCCGGACGTAAGCCCTTGAATACTGATTCCACATAAAAACTATCACGGAAGTTTTGCAAAAATTTTGCAACTATTAAGACAATGATAACAGACGGTGCTACAAGTGACAAGGTAGCAACAACGCCGCCTAACACTCCTCCTCCTTGAATACCTGCATAGGTTGCCATATTTACGCCGATTGGGCCGGGAGTTGATTCAGATACAGCAATCATATCCGTCAACAACGCTGCGTCAAACCAGTCGTACTTGTTGGCAAGTTCACTTAAAAACGGTAGCGTTGCCAAACCGCCGCCAACGGCAAATAGTCCTATTTTGAAAAACTCACAAAACAGTATAAAATATATCATTTCTTTGCCCTCCTGTCATACTGACCGAAGCAAAGACCTGTAAGACCTGCACCAAGCACAACAAATACGGGAGAAATGTCAATTATAATCATCAAAGCGAGAACAATGGCAAATACGCTGATACTTCTTGCTCCTTTTACATTCTTCTTCCACAGTCCCCATACTGCATTGAAAATCAGAACACATACGCACACGTTGATACCACCAAATGCGTAATTAACCCATGCAATATCACGGAAGTTTTGCAAGAACAACGCAATGACTGAAATAATTACCACAGACGGAAAAATCACGCCAAGTGTCGCAACTATACCTCCTAATATACCTTTCTGCTTGTAGCCCACAAAAGTGGCAGTATTTACGGCAATTACACCTGGGGTACATTGGGCAACGGCAAAATAGTCCATTACATCGTCACTTGTCGCCCAACCACGTCTATCTACCACTTCCTGTTGAATCATTGGTAGCATGGCATAGCCCCCGCCAAATGTAAATCCGCCGATACGCATGAATGTAACGAATAACTCCCAAAGCAATTTCAAATCGCACATCTCCTTTATAACGGCTGTTGTTTGATTTTTGCAAATCGTCTTGGATATGCAGATGGTGTTTCCTTAACCTTTTTAACTACAATTATACGATGAATTATATCCGTGTCGGGAATTAAGTAGTCTACACTTCTCTCCACTTCACCACCGAGAAGCGAAATGGCACGTTCTGCCTGTGACATCTCTTGAGCCGAGTCAACGGATTTCATAGGACAGAAATAACCACCCACTTTGACATAGGGCAAACAAAGTTCAGAAAGCATCGGTAGTGATGCCACTGCACGAGATACGGCGACATCATACTGTTCCCGATTTTCTAAAACGTATTCCTCTGCTCTTGCGTGTACACAGTTGACAGCACCTTCAAAAAGCAACTGACTCGTCACTTCTTTAAGGAAATCTACTCGTTTGCCAAGACTGTCAAGGAGTGTCAAATTTATTGTATCATCATACAGACGTAACGGCAGACCGGGAAAACCAGCACCGCAACCTACGTCTATTACAGATTTATTTGATAGCGATATTGCCTTATGAATGTAAAGGGAGTCTAAAAAATGCTTTTTTACAGCCTCAATGGGGTCTGTAATTGCTGTCAAATTCATTACTTCATTCTTTTCAAGGAGCAATTTTAGATATTGTTCAAATCGCTTAGGTGTAGCACATTCTTCCATGCCCATTGACTTTAATCCTGATTGTAAGACATCAATTATTTCCACTTTGCTCCCCCTTTTGCTGTGAAAGCCAAATCATCAACGCTGTTACGTCAGCAGGGCTGACGCCTGAAATACGAGATGCCTGACCAATACTTGTAGGACGCATTGCATTTAGTTTCTGACGTGCCTCAAGTCGCAGTACATCAATACTCATATAATCAATATCCTGCGGCAGAAGTCTACCTTCCATTTTCTTAAACTGTTCAACTTGGCTCTGCTGTCGGCGGATATATCCCTCATATTTTACTTGTATCTCTACCTGTTCACGAATTTCAAATGGCAACGACGGTCTGGTAGGATCAAGTGGTGCAAGTGCATCATAACTGAGTTCAGGACGTTTTAGCAAATCAAGAAGTCGTATACCGGTTGTTACTGGTGTACTGTCTGCATTGTCTAAAATGACATCGAGTAAACTGCTTGGCGGAACACTTACCTTTCCAAGACGTGCAATTTCTTCTTCTACTTTGCGATACTTCTCCTCAACCGCATCAAGTCGCTCACGAGATACAAGTCCGATTTCATGGCCCTTATGACAAAGTCTTATATCGGCATTATCTTGTCGAAGTAGGAGTCGATACTCACTTCGTGAGGTCATCATACGATACGGCTCGTTTGTTCCCTTTGTTACAAGGTCATCAATAAGAGTTCCGATATACGCATCACTACGGTCAAGTACAAACGGTGACAACCTTTTAATCTTTCGTGATGCATTTATACCTGCAATAAGTCCTTGTGCCGCCGCTTCCTCGTAGCCTGACGTGCCGTTAAACTGTCCTGCACCGTAAAGACCGGATATTTTCTTAGATTCAAGTGTTGCATATAGTTCAAGAGGATCTATACAATCATATTCTATGGCATAAGCAGGACGCATAACCTCCGCATTCTCAAGACCTTTAACCGAATGTAGCATACGAAGTTGAACATCTTCAGGCATTGACGATGAAAAGCCCTGAATGTACATCTCCTTAGTATCACTACCCATTGGCTCAATAAACAGAGAGTGGCGTGGCTTGTCTGCAAATCGCACGATTTTATCCTCAATTGACGGACAATATCTCGGTCCAACGCCCTTGATATTTCCTCCATATAACGGACTTCTGTGGAGATTATCTCGAATGATTTTGTGAGTTTCTTCATTTGTATGAGTAAGCCAACAAACTGCTTGATTTTTAGGCAATTCCTTCGTTTCAAATGAAAACGGAACGCAGTCTGACTCTCCCTCTTGTACTTCAAGAGAAGAATAATCAATACTACGTGCATTGACACGAGCAGGCGTACCTGTCTTAAACCGACGCATTGAAAGACCAAGTTCAACTAACCTGTCAGTAAGTCCTTTTGCGGAAAACATACCGTCAGGACCACCCTCAAAAGATACGTCACCGATTATAATACGTCCGTCAAGATATGTACCTGTACATATTATTGCCGCTTTTACCGGGTGTATTGCACCGATATTCGTCTTTACGCCGGACACTGCCCCGTCTTTCGTTAGAATATCAACTATAATTGCCTGTTTTAGACTCAAGTGTTCTTGACGTTCAAGAGTGTGCTTCATATAAAGTCGGTACATTGCTCTGTCTGCCTGTGCCCTTAGAGAATGCACGGCAGGGCCTTTACCTCGATTGAGCATACGATACTGTATGCACGTTGCGTCTGCTGCTCGGCCCATTTCACCGCCCAATGCGTCAATTTCACGCACAAGATGTCCTTTTGCCGTACCGCCAATGGCTGGATTACATGGCATATTGCCTACGGCATCCAAATTTATTGTAAAGCATACAGTTTCAAGTCCCAGCCTCGCACAAGCAAGTGCCGCCTCTATTCCTGCATGACCTGCACCGATAACTGCAACATCGTATGCTTGCGATAGATACTCCATGTGCGTTCCTACTTTCCTACGCAAAATCTTGAGAAGATTCCGTTCATTACATCTTCAGATGCCGTTTGTCCGGTCAACTCGCCAAGAGCATCAAGTGCTTCTTCCAAGTCAACTGTAACAACATCTGCCGTCATACCAAAACTTATACCATCATACGCCGATTGCAATGCGTCTGCACTACGGCGTAATGCGTCAACATGGCGTGGATTGGATACAACTGTGTCATCATAAGTAGTTTTATCCAAAAAGCGATTGCTAATATGGTCACTTAGTACGTCAATACCCTCGCCTGTCTTTGCCGATACAAACAGTACCTCGCTAAATCGTTTAAGTAAATTATCAACATCAATCGTATGAGCCTTATCCCACTGATTTACAACACATACAACATTTTTATCTTTTATCGCTTCACACGTCAACTCGTCATTGTTGTCGAAAGGACGGCTACCATCAAATACGGCAAGGATAAAATCTGCCTTCTTTGCATATTCACTTGCACGCTCAACACCGATTTGTTCAACTACATCATCTGTATTACGAAGTCCTGCTGTATCTTGGAAACGAAATGACATACCGCCTATTTCCACAGTTTCCTCTACCATATCACGAGTGGTACCAGGAATTTCAGTTACAATACTGCGTTCAAAGCCTGCAAGGGCATTAAGCAGTGAACTTTTTCCAACATTTGGTTTTCCTACAATCGCACAGGGTATGCCGTTTTTCACACGCCTACCACGTTCGTACGTTCCAAGAAGCCTTTTTGTTTCTGTAAGGCACTTAGAAACAGTCACTGAGGCATCTGACATAAGAAGTTCGGGAATGTCATCTTCAGGATAATCAACAACTGCACAAAGGTGTGCTACTAACGCCACTAATTCCTCACGAATTGCTGTCAGTTTACCACCTAATGCACCGCCAAGTTGTGCCGCCGCATTTCGTGCCGCTTCACGACTTTCGCTGTCGATAAGGTCAATAACTGCCTCTGCCTGTGTCAAGTCCATACGCCCCGCCAAAAATGCTCGTTTTGTAAATTCACCCGGCTGTGCAGGTCTTGCACCATTGCGATATAGGGTATCAAGGACACATCTTAGTACGCCAATAGAGCCATGACAGTAAAGTTCCGCCGTATCTTCGCCTGTATAACTGTTTGGGCACGGCATAAATACGCAAAGTGCCTCATCAAGACGAACTCCATCACAGTCATAAACGTATCCAAACGTCATGTGACGTGGTACAATGCGTTTACCTTTTGGTCGAAAAACATTCTTTACAATATCGAATGTTTTGTCACCGCTTATGCGTATCATGCCAACTGCACTTTTTACCGGTGCAGTTGCAAGGGCAGCAATTGTATCGGACATACTGTCGCTCCTTTCTTTTTTCAAAAATACAGGCGTCCGCAGATATTTTGCAGACGCCTTTCATAGTTTACACTGTTTCGTCCACTACATCCTTGTCTATGGGTGCGGTTGTGGACCTTGTCTGACGACCTCTTACTACATTGTTGCGATTACCAAATGCAACAACTACACGGCGGTTTGGGTCAGAGCCGGTTGAATAGGTAGAAACGCCCTGTACATCTTGAAGTGTTGAATGGATTACTCTACGTTCATAGGAACTCATAGGCTCCAATGTAACATTCTTTCTGTACTTTAATACTCTGCCTGCAACCTTATTTGCAAGGTTTATAAGGGTTTCTTCACGTTTCATTCGATAGTTCTCTGTATCAATTGTGACTTTGATATGATTAGGCTCGCCACGATTAACAGCAATTGATGTAATGTACTGGAGTGCGTCAAGAGTATCGCCACGGCGACCAATTACAACACCCATGTTCTCACCACTAATATTGAGTTTAACTGTACCCTCTTCAGCAGGCAGTGCCTCAACAGTTGCAGTAACACCCATACGTGTAAGTAGACCTTCAAGGAAAGAAACTGCATGGTCAGTAGGTGTAGCATTATAGGTAACACGAATTATTGCCTCGCTACTTCCAAGACCGAAAAAGCCTGACTTTGCCTTTTGAATTTCCTCTATTGTGACTTCGTCACGAGTCGCACCAAGTTGCTCTAATGCAACCTTAACTGCTTCCTCAGTGTTTTTTCCCGTTACTTCGATTGTTTTTACCATTTGCTTTTTTCGCCTCCTCGGCGGCATATTTTTCTTGCAACTTCTGCTTTTTTAGTTGCTTTTCTTCCGCCAGTTTTGCACGCTTTTGTTCCTCTATTGCAGCCTCTTTCTTAATTTCACGTTCCATGTACTTGCTAAGAAATACCTCTTGCACCATTGCTACAAGGTTTGAAACGATCCAGTAAAGACCAAGACCTGCAGGAAGTGAGAATCCAATCCATACGGACATAAGTGGCATCATCAAAGTCATCGCACCTTGATTCTGCATACGTGTTCCCGTACTGCGATACTGAAGTTCCATAGTCAGTTTGTTGAGTAAGAACGCTGATAAACCGGAAATAATTGGTATGAGAAACAGGAGATTAAACGTAGAAAACGACGGCGTCGCACCAAGGTTAATTCCTAAGAAATTCATATCCATCGGTATAATGTTTGGAGAAATATCCTTAACCAAGTCAAAATTCTCATAAACTTTCTGTGCAAGTGCAATCTGAGATACAAAACCTGTTTCAGTCGCCATACCAAGACGCTCAGTAATAAGGGCAATCTGCTCAGCCGTCAAATTCATAAGATGTTTGAGTGGTTCACTGATAGGCCAGTAAAGACCCATCATAATGGGAAGGGTAATTAAAGTAGGTAGACAGCCTCCTAACGGACTAACATCTTCAGTCTGATAGAGTTTTGCCATCTCCTCCTGATATTTCTGCTTATCATTTTTATACTTTGCCTCAAGTTCCTTGAGTTTAGGCTGCAACTTCTGCATCTTCGCCATACTCTTTTTACTCTTAATAGACAGTGGCAATATGATAATTTTTGTTACAATAGTGAAGATAATAATTGCAAGACCATAGGAGCCCACCAAATCGTAAATTGAACGCAAAATAAATGCAAATGGTTTTACGATAAGGAAATCAAAAATATTCATTAAACGTGTCTCCTTCTACGTTATGAAAAACCGTGTTAACGGTTTGGGCACATGTCCCATTACGGTACCGGGTCGTACCCACCTTTACAAAACGGATTGCATCTTAGTAGTCTTTTAAGTGCTAACAAACTACCCTTAAACGCACCATATTTCTTCACAGCCTCCAAAGCATACTCTGAACAGCATGGAATAAAACGGCACGTAGGTGAACGCTTTAAGCCTGACAGGTGCCGTCGATAAAATCGAATGAGACCTATAATCATACGGCTTGAAAGCGAGTTCATTACTTTGCAACCTCCTTATAAAGTTTCAACTTAGCGAACAATTCCTTAATTGACTCGTCAACCTGCCAAAATGACAGGTGACCTGCCTTGACTCTGGCAACGATAACTATATCATATCCCAATTTAATCGTATCCTCTTGCAGACGATATGACTCTCTAATAAGTCTACGCACACGATTACGGCATACAGCCTTACCAACTTTTGTTCCCACAGTAAGACCAAGCCGATTTCTCTCAATACAATTTTTGCGTACATAAATTGCAAAAGCATTATTTACAACACTTTTGCCTTTAGAGTACATTCTTCTAAAATCACGATTTTCTTTAATGGATATGGTATAACGCATAACAACAACCATGCCGACACATAATCGGCACTCCTGTTTAGAAATCACCGCACTTAGACAATATCCTTGTGGGTGTGAGTTCGCATAATCGAAATAAAGGTATCTCGGTTATTTTTGCCCGCACAAATTATAACTGCTAATTACTGCCATTTTGGGCTTTTCTGCGGCGGTTTGCGTAACCGCCGCCAACAAACAATCCGCAAAGTATCTAATGGTTTATATGTAAAAAGGAGTAGCCGGTATGGCACACCAATTTTACAAACTCAAGAAAAAGACCGCCAATAAAGGCGGTCGGAAGCCCAATAGATTCGTTACGGTAAACGGTTCTAATGAGTTAAACGAACTCTGCCCTTTGCACGTCTTCTTGCAAGCACCTTTCTGCCGTTAGCAGTTTTCATTCTCTTGCGGAAGCCATGCTCAACACTACGCTGACGCTTCTTTGGCTGATAAGTACGAACCATTCCGATACACCCCCATTATTTCTTAATAGTCTTTGCCAACGAAAATACGTATACGGAAAAAACTTTCTTCTGCACAAGGCTACGACCAATTCGACCGCGGGCACGTCCGAATTTTTGCCGTTCCTTGGAAATCAGCAAAACTTAACGAGTATTATTATATCTCAAACAGGGTATAAATGTCAACACCTAATTTAGAAAACACAGCGTTTATTTCTGAAAAAACAATGCTTTTTCACAAATACTCCTCCTCTTTTCCTTTCTCTTTCTCATAATATAAAAATATTATGTTGTCTTTCAATAAACACTCGTCTTTTCCTGACATATTTTTCCTTACATAATATATCTATATTATAGATAAAAATTTGTAACTTTTTGCATTTTATTTTTCCTCATTTTGTGGTATCATATACTTAATAGATTTATTTATAGTTTGGAGGTCCATAATGAATAAATTTGTTTATGCTGATAATGCTGCAACGACAAAAATTCATCCTTTAGTCGTTGAAGCCATGATTCCCGTTTTATCAGATACTTACGGAAATCCATCGTCTATATATGGCATTGGTCGTCATGCGAAAACTTTTTTAGATAACGCACGTAATATCATCGCTTCTGCAATCAATGCAAATCCCGATGAAATTATATTTAACTCCGGTGGTACAGAAGGTGACAATGCTGTTATTCGTGGTATTGCAAAAGCAAATGCACATAAAGGAAAACATATCATCTCTACAAAAATTGAGCATCATGCCATACTTCATACCCTTGACGTTTTGAAAAAGGACGGCTTTGAGATTACTCTCCTTGACGTTGACAGCGAGGGATTTGTCACAGCAAAGGCATTGGAGCAGGCAATACGTCCAGATACTATTTTGGTGTCTGTAATGACAGCAAACAATGAAATCGGTTCAATTCAGCCGATTGCCGAACTCGGTGCAATATGTCGTCTTCATAAAATCCCATTCCATACAGACTGCGTTCAGGCTGTAGGACATATTCCAATAGATGTTGCCGCTATGAATATCGACTTACTCTCCCTCTCTGCCCACAAGTTTGGTGGCCCAAAGGGCGTCGGTGCGTTGTATGTACGCCGTGGTATTCGTGTTCCGTCCTACCTTACAGGTGGTGGTCAGGAACGTAGCCGTCGTAGCGGTACAGAAAATACTGCAGGTATTGTTGGTATGGCAAAGGCTCTTGAAATTGCTGTAGACGAACTTGAAAGCGAGCGGACTCGTCTGTCAAAAATGCGTGACAGACTTATTGACGGTCTGCTGAAAATCCCCTATTCTCGTCTTACAGGTAGCCGTGATAATAGACTGCCCGGTAACGCAAGTTTTTGTTTTGAGGCTATTGAGGGTGAAAGCCTTGTATTGATGCTTGATATGTTTGGAATCGCCGCATCGTCCGGCTCTGCCTGCTCCTCCGGAAGTCTTGACCCATCCCATGTCCTTATGGCAATCGGTCTCCCCCATGAAATTGCCCACGGCTCACTTCGTCTTTCTTTAGGCCGTGACAATACTGAGGAAGATATAGACTACATTTTAGAAACTATGCCTACTGTCGTAGATAGACTTAGAGAAATGTCTCCCGTATGGGAAGATATGAATAGAAAGGATGCTAACAATGTATAGCGATAAAGTATTTGATCACTTTGCACACCCAAGAAATATGGGTGAAATTGAAAATGCAGACGGAGTCGGCACTGTAGGCAACCAAAAATGCGGTGACATTATGAAAATCTACCTTAAAGTAGATGAAAATGAAGTAATCACCGACGTTAAATTCAAGACCTTTGGCTGTGGTGCTGCTGTTGCAACATCATCTATGGCTACTGAACTTGTAAAGGGCAAGTCTATTAAAGAAGCACTTGCATTGACAAATACGGCTGTTGTAGAAGCACTTGATGGTTTGCCCCCTGCTAAACTTCATTGTAGCGTGCTTGCAGAGGAAGCAATTAAGTCTGCCCTTGCCGACTACTATACTCGTCGTGGCATTGACCCTACTCCCATTATCGGTTGTAGTGGTAACTGCTCATGCTGTGGTCATGACCACGACCCTGCCCACGAGCATATCCATAACGAAGAAAAATAACATCTGCATTGACTACTATTTTGGCACAGTTATAAGACTGTGCCAAAATTAAGTTTGCCCTTCGGGCAAGTTAAGTTATTCGTGATAGTGAAGTTTGCTTTATAAGTGCTGTGTTAGCAAACTCAACTTCACTTTTGCCTTAGTAGGAAAATACTTCACTTTTAAGAGGTGATGTTGTGGCTTTTTCTCTAAAAAGGTTCTATGAGCCATCGGCAATGATTAAACAGTCTCAAGTTGTAGGAGAAATACCATCAGCAAAGGATATGTACTCGTCAACTATGATAATGGCGTGGCCGTCTATGACAGAGTCATTTCTCATTGCACTTGTATCTATCATAGATACAATTATGGTCAGTTCCCTTGGTGAAACGGCAATAGCAGCAGTCGGCATAACTGGACAGCCAAGACTTATGGTTCTTTCTGTCTTTATGGCATTAAACACAGGCATTGTAGCCGTTGTAGCACGTAGACGAGGGCAGAATGACCGTGTCGGTGCAAATCGTTGTCTTAGACAATGTCTGCTTATAGTTGTTCTCCTTTCAATTCTTATTACAAGTGTTGCCTTTACTTTTTCTCGTGAACTTCTCGTTTTTGCAGGAGCACAGCCGGATGCTATCGAAATGTCAGTCACCTACTTTCGTATTGTACTTATCGGTATCCCTGCAAATATCATATCTCTTGCAATAAATGCCGCACAACGAGGTTCAGGCAACGCAAAAATCTCAATGCGTACAAACGTAACAGCAAATATCGTCAACTGTATATTTAACTATCTTTTAATTGGTGGTAATCTTGGATTCCCTGCTTGGGGTATTGTAGGTGCTGCGGTTGCCACATCACTTGGTTCTTACGTCGGTATGTGTATGTCAATTTACAGTGTTATGAGAAAAGGAGGTTTTCTCCATCTTACACTACACGAAAGTTATATCCCGGACAGAGGCACAATGGGAAGTATTATTAAAGTCAGTTCAAGTGCTATGGTTGAACAGTTATTTATGCGTATCGGCTTTTTTACCTACAACAAAATTGTGGCAAACCTCGGCACACTTGACTATGCAACACATATAATCGGTATGAACATTCTCACCTTGTCATTTTCTTTTGGTGATGGTATGACAGTTGCAGCAAGTGCATTAGTGGGACAAAATCTCGGTCGCAAACGTCCCGATTTATCGCAACTCTATTGTAAATGTACACAGCGTATCGGATATATCGTGGCAGCAGTACTTTCAACTATCTTCGTCATATTCGGTGACCTAATTTTAACTCTTTATACTGACGACCCTTATGTTATGGGACTTGGAAAGGTGCTTATATATATAATAGCACTAATTGTCGTTGGACAGATATCACAGGTTATCTACTCAGGGTGTCTGCGTGGTGCAGGAGATACAAAATTCACTGCCATTACAGCGATGGTATCCATTGCGTGTATTAGACCTACGCTATCATGGCTACTCTGTTATCCCCTTGGTTTTGGGCTGTATGGTGCTTGGATTGGTGTGCTAATTGACCAGTACTTACGACTCTTGCTTGTAGGTTGGCGATTTGGTCAAGGCAAATGGAAAAATATTGAAGTTTAATAACAGATACACAAATCCCCGAAACTGTAATCGTTTCGGGGATTTTCTGTTTCTTATATGAGAAAATAATTGTCGGACAGTAAGAACCTTGCTCCTGTTATTTATTTCATAATAGAACCCCCTGCGGATAATTCCGCAGGGGGTATTTTAGTAATTTGCTATAGGTTAGGAATTAGTGCTAACCCATATCGTTCTCGCCGTTCTCAAGACCGCCGAGATCATCGTCGCCTTCGGAACCGCCGTTGTCGCCGGAATCCTAATCGTCGTCATCTTCAGCAGCATTTGCCTGAAGTTTGAACGAAACAACGTCGGAATAATCGCCATCAGCATTGATTACGGACTTAGCTTCAATAACGATTTCATCATCGCCTGCTTCAAGAACAGCAGTATGAGAATGAGAAGTCTTTGCTGCACTCCATTCACCGCCGTCTACTCTGTACATAACACGAGAGCCGTCAATTGCGGAGATAACAACAGTGTATGTGCCTTCGTCAAACTTGTTTACTGCAGTAGAGCTAAGTGCTGTATCTGCGATCTTTGCAGTAATTTCCGCAGCCTTTACTATTGTTGTCGGTGCAGAGAAATAGTACTCGTTGTCGATAACTACATAAGATACAACGCTGAATGTAGTGGTTTCTTCTATGCTGACAGTAATTGCATCAGCAAAACCTATAACAGCATTTGCCTTATAATCAGCGGCGGTCGGCTCAGCCTTAGTAGAGTATGCATAGCCGGTAGCCATACCATCAGCAGGCTTGGAAACCGTAATCTTTGTATTATCGTCACTTGCCAATGTTGGAGCATTGGGATTTACGATAATAACCTTGGAAACTTCTGAAGAAGTCTGAACAAGGTTGGAAGTCTTTCCATCCTTTACGCTTGACTGTGCAGTCAAAGTAATCTTCTGACCAGCCATAGCCTTTGTAATCTCTATAGGAGCAAGAGCAGACTTATCTGCTTTCCATTCCCATGTGGTAGAATTCTTCTCAAAAGGAGTTTCAGATGTGTAACCACCTTCACCACCGGGAAGTTTATTCTTTGCACCTTCCATCCAATACTTTGTTACAGAACCATTGACAGCAGAAGCGGAAATAGTATCTTCTACGTCAAGAGGATTTGTAAAGGAAGTAATAGTTGGAGCCGCAATAGCCTCAGTACTAAAATTGAATGTGTAGGTTGTTGCTTCACCCTTTACTCCGCCTGTGCTCTCTGCCCAAAACTTGATATTAAGGCTTTCTTTATTAGATTTCTTTTGGATTGAAATTGAATTACCATCTACTACAATTTTATCTGTATCATCTGTAGCATCTTCAATTTCCCACTTTAACTGTGCACCTGCAGGGATTTCAGTTGCAACCTTATAAGATGCATTATTGATTGCGTTGGAGACCGAGCTCAGTACTGTACCACCATTGGTGGCCAGTACTATCTTAGGGAGCGGTGCCTGAAGCTTGAACTGAAGGGCAGGATCAGAATAGTTACCAGCGGTATCTATCATATTCTTTGCCTCAACAATTATAACATCTTCACCTGCGACGAGAGTCGTAGAGTAGGAATGAGATGCTGCACCATCACTCCACTCACCCCAAGAAGAACCGTTATCTGTACTTACTCTGTACTTAACGAGAGAACCGTCAGCAGAGATAACAATGGTATAAGGACCTGCAGCACATTCGTTTAATTCGGTAGAACTAAGAGAAGCGCCTGCAATCTTAGCAGTCAAAACAGTTTCAGGAATTTCTTCAACTGTTGTGAATGTGTAACTTGAAGGTGTGACTGTTACGCCTGGGATAGAAACTGTAAGGGTATGAGCCTTATCAGCAACCCATTTGCCACCACCACCAAGCAATGGGTCGTGTGCGATTGTTACAAGTGTGCCACCAGCCGCAGCATTGTTAACGGTGTATTTAAGACTTGTATAGGTATTATCGCCTTCACTAACAGTGAAGTAATTTCTAAGAGACTCGTTGCTAAGACCGAGGTTACGGTCAAACTTAACTGTAATAGCACTTGTAAGTTCTACTGCATCCTTTGTACCGTCTACAACAGCGTATGTTGCATTTGCTGTTGTTGTAACAGGTCCAGATACAATAGTAAGCGGAATGTAGGAAACTTCACTGGAACTACCAAGAACCGCTGCTATCTTACCAGTAGTTTCTGTGTAGTAGTTGATTGGAACAATGATAGTATCAGCAGAGCCGTTAGTGGATTCATGAGCATAAATTCCTGAACGAACATACGGTGCGTCTACATAATCATCAATATCAACTACCTTAAAGTATGCTTCTTGAGTAGTTGTTGTATCTGCTGTGTAAGCAACGGTTGCGTAACGTCTGCCGTCGCTTCCTAATGCAATATTTGTTACATAACCGCTTATTTCATCGTTAGATGAAGTATTTGTAAGTGAAATGTAAGATACGTTGTTGGAGTTACCAACTACTACTGCAATCTTACCTGTGTATGCTGTGTAGCCGTTAAGCGGTACACTAACTGTTTCGTAATCATTATAGTTGTAAGAACCATAGTAGTAATCACTTGTATAACCATAAGAACGTACAGAATCAGCAGTTACATAATTGCCGATCGGTACTACCTTGAAGTATACATAAGTGGATGTAGAAACATTTGCTCTGTAAGTTACGTTAACATAAGAACTATTGATGCCTGTTACATAACCTGTTGCTTCACCATAAGATGGATAGGAAGATGACAAGGAAATGTAAGATACATTGTTGGAGTTTCCTACTACTACTGCAATCTTACCTGTGTTTGCTGTGTAGCCGTTAAGCGGTACACTAACTGTTTCATAAGTATTATAACCATTGTAGGAGTCAGTTGTGTATCCAGAAGAACGTACAGATGCAGCAGTTACATAATTGCCAATCGGTACTACCTTAAAGTACACGGTGGTTGATGTAGAAACATTAGGTCTGTAAGATACAGTTGCGTAAGAACTACTGAGGCTTGTTACATAACCTGTTACTTCATCATAAGATGGATAAGAAGATGAGGACAAGGAAATGTAAGATACATTGTTGGAGTTTCCAACTACCACTGCAATCTTACCTGTGTATGTTGTGTAGCCGTTAAGCGGTACATTAACTGTGTCGTAAGCATTGTAGTTGTAAGAACCATTGTAGTAGTCACTTGTGTATCCGGAAGAACGTACAGATGCAGCAGTTACATAATTGCCAATCGGTACTACCTTAAAGTATACGGTGGTTGATGTAGAAACGTTTGGTCTGTAAGATACAGTTGCGTAAGAACTACTGAGGTTTGTTACATAACCTGTTACTTCATCATAAGATGGATAAGAAGATGAGGACAAGGAAATGTAAGATACGTTGTTTGAATTGCCAAGAACTACTGCAATCTTACCTGTGTATGCAGTGTAACTGCCAAGGGGTACATTAACTGTATCGCTTGAACCGTTGGTATACTCATAAGTAGAATAACCGGAGCGTACACTGCTTGCAGTTACAGTCTGGTTAATTCCAATTACCTTGAAGTATACATTACCTGCGGTAGTTGCATCGTAAGATACTCTTGCATAAGAGGTATTACCGGAAGTCATAATGTCGGTTACATAACCTGTTACTTCACCGGAAGATGTATTCTCAGCACTGAGAGATACTCTAATGGGAGTGTAATATGCGCCGTTAGATGCTTTGAATACCATTGCAAGATCATATCCAGACTCAAGATCAAATGTCTTGTAAGAAACGGATGAGTAAAGATCTACATAGTAATTAGAATTGTAGTTAGCATAGTTAATGATTTCATCAGCAGTGGGCAATGAACTATACTTGGAGATGGGCTTAAAGTATGCTCTACCGGAAGTAACAGACTTCAAAGCAACTGTGCCACTGTTGTAGTATGAATTGTAGTTTGAAATCTTGGGATAGCCATACTCCATACCGCTGTTGGTATTAGTACCCTGAGAGCCATAGCCGGAACCTGTACGAGTTGTACCTGCAATAGTTGCAGACAAGCCTGTCTTAATAGTCCAACTTGTAGGTGCTGTAGCAACAGAACAACCGGAAGCATTTACAGTAAGAGTGTCAACAACGCCTGTACCGGTTACCTTGGTATTGGAAGCAGTGGTCTGAATATCGAGTTTGTCGACAGTAGAACCTGCATTCATATTTACGGTAGTGGAAGGAGTTGTTACATTAACTGTCTTGAACGCACCCTTAAGGGAGTTTGTAGAACCTGCAGCAGAAGCAGTCTTAACTACATCAAATCCGTAACTTACGTTAGATGTACCGTTATTAAGGGTAGTTGCTGTCTTAAGGGTAGTGTTTCTAACAACTGATGTACCAGTAGTTGTAATAGTAGCAGCACCTGATGTAGAATCAACAACAAGTTCATTGATAGTAGAGTTTACAATGTTCAAGGAAACATTGCCCTTAACATAAACCTTACCATTTACAGTAGTGCCTGTAATAGTAACAACGCCATTCTTTGCACCTTCAGTAATAAGAAGGTCTCCTGTGATAGAAGCGTTTGTAAGGCCTGTGTTTGGCTTTGTGATAGTAGCATTAGCGGTGGTGACAGTACTACTTGTACCGGTAACGAAAGAACCGACAATTCTGTGAAGTACAGTCAATGCCTCTGCACGAGTGATAGTACCTGTAGGCTTAAAGGAGCCATCAGGATATCCAGTGAAGATTCCTTCAGTTGCTGCTGCAACAACATAAGCAACGTAAGCGGAAGAAATCGCATTTTTATCGGTGAAGGAAGATGCAGAAGATGTAGTAGAAAGGTTCAAATAACGTGCAAGCATTGCTGCTGCTTCCTGTCTGGACAGAGGTTGGTTTGGATTAACAAAGTTACCACTTGTGGTCAAATAACCATTGGCATCAGCCTTGGCAATATCGCTATAGAACCAATCGCCGCTCTTGACATCTGTATAAGCGATGGAAGTGGTATCAGAAAGGCCAAAAGTGTAGTTCATCATCTTAATAAACTCTGCCTTGGTGACATTACCTTGGGGCTTAAATGTGCCGTTAGGATAGCCGTTAATTACGTTGTACGAACTCATGTAGTCGATGCTGTTAACTGCCCAGTGGCCGCTAACGTCCGAGAAAGATACTGCCTGCGTTGTAATGCCGGTTACCATCATGGAAAAGAGCATTGCAAACGCAAGAATCAAGGATAATGTTCGCTTCATGTTCGTGTCTCCTTTATAATTTATTTGCTTTGTTTTTTGTGCGTTGTCTATGTAGGAAAAATTAGAACTCCCCGCCGATAGACTTCATCAGGCAGGCGTAATACGCTTTCAGTTCTCCTGCCAACGCTTCGCCCTTCATCAGAAAATCATCATCAGGGCTTCTGACACCTCTGCACAAACCTTTTTCTTTGGATTGCACAGCCGATATGAATTTACTCCATATCGGTTTTTGCTCTGCGGCTTTTTTGAAAGTTTGGCAAAGCCGTCACAAGCCCCGCATTATGCGAAGCCCTGCTCGCAACTGTTACACAATTCCCCTTCACCATCGGAATTTAGTCTTCAGTACGAACTCCTTGCCATTTTCACTTAACAGACCACGCAGCACATTCAAAGCATTGCGTTGAGTTTTACCGCTCCCGGTTATGTAAATTTGGTAGTGTATTACTTCCAAATTCACTTATGAAAGGAATTGGCTTTTGCAATATCCATCTGCTCTGTCCAGTCAAACTGATTTTTACAAAAACTATACTCCTCCATATACTATATAATAGCATATCTATTCCGTTTTGAAAAGGGTTTTTTTGAAATTTTAGTGAAAATTTTCATTATGTAAACTGTGCAAAATGCTATATTTTTCTGCTAATAGGAAAAAACATACTCCCCACTCCTCAAAACGCAGTTTTGCTGACGTTCTTTGCCAACATTCTGTACCCTATTAGACGCACAAATACTCCAAGCAGTTCCACTTTCTCATAATTTTATTCTACCACATTTTGGCTATTGGTATATTTGTAATTTTGTTTCATTTACTCACCCACATGAAAAAAGACCACAGACATTAGTCTGTGGTCCTAAAATCTTAAGCCTAATTACCTACCACGGTAATCCTCATAGATAGCCATATCTATAAACTTGCCGGGATCAACATTTTCTCCGTTTTGAGTAACTTCAAAATGAAGGTGTGTACCTGTTGAACGACCGGTGGAACCCATAGTTGCAATAACCTGTCCCTGCATAACCTTATCGCCTTCCTTTACCTTTAGGCTCGCAAGATGTGCATAACGTGTTTGGATTCCGTCACCATGCTCTATAATAATGTAGTAGCCATACGTTCCTTTCCAACCTGCAAAAACAACTTTGCCACTGTCGGATGCAAAAATCTCAGTTCCTGCTCTGTTACAAATATCAACGCCTGTATGGAACTCATATCCACCACGCTTACCATAATCAGACGTGAACTTTCCTGATGTTACAGGATTTATATATGTGCCTGTCGGATGTGTAAGAGATACATTCTTTGTGCCGTAAACGACAACATCTGAAATTGCCTCTCTATGCACTATGGTTTCTACACGGTCACTCGTCACTTCCTTGCCGTTTACAAGGGTGTAAGTTTCAACAACCTCAAAAACACCGTCACGTCCCTCGGAAACGCTCTTATACTCACGGCTCTTTGTTTCGTCATAGAAAACCTGTACATCTCGCTCTACAGTCGTAGTAGTGCTTTTGCTATACGTTGCACAAACCTTAACTGTCTGATTTTCAAGAAGGTAATTGAACAACTCAATACCATTCATCAAAATTCTACGAGGAGCAACTTTCTTAGTTACAGATATATCATTTATAAACTTAACTTCTGTCTCATCGCCTGTTGTATAGTGTTTTTTCAAAGCATCAAGAACAGTTTCAATCATCGTATCATTGCTTGCACCTGCTACGTCTACGCCGTCAACAGTAAGTACGTACATCTCGTCAATTGCCTCAACACTTTCAAGTAATGCTTCAACAATCTGGGTAGAGTCCGTCTTAATTGCAACCGCTGACAATTTAAGAGTACACGTCCAAGTACCGGGAATCGCATATTCATATCCTAAAATTGAAGATACATGGTCTTCAACCGTTTCAACTGAATTTTCAAAACTTGAAACGCTGTCAACATATCCAACAACCTCTCCATCGTGTGAAACCTCATAACACACAAAGGAATCGGTAGCAGCGGCAAATACAACGAGTAATAAACTAACTGTAAGCAACAATGCCACAAGTCTTGCAATTTTTTTTGATTTTACTGAATTATGATACATAACCTAATCCGCAACACTTAAAATTTCCCCGCTCAAAAGCACAGAAAATCAAAGCCTACGATACACTCCTCCATTCCCTAAAATCACTTTGACACCAAAAATTCTGTCAGTAATTTTTCGGTAAAATTGATTACAATTTGGTTACAACAGTTAACATAATACTACACAGAGAGTATTCTGTCAACCCCAAATTGCCTCTTTTCGTCTATCTGCACAAAATTTACGTATAATTTATGTGCAAATTGACGTGAAGTTTTCATATATTCTCGGATTATTTGTAAGTTACTGTTCCCTTTTTCAAGAAAATGAGATATACTAATAGTTAGAATGTTTTAAGTATTCGGAGGTATGTATGCATTATCTCGACAATGTTGCTACGACAGCGGTAAGTGGTGTCTGTGCAGACGTTGCTTATCGTGTTATGACTAAACAGTTTGGAAATCCGTCAAGCCTTCATAAAATAGGTATTGACGCTGAACATATTTTATCTACGGCAAGAAAGCAAACAGCAGATGCAATTGGTGCCGACTCACGAAATATCTATTTTACATCTGGCGGTACGGAGGCAGATAATTTTGCTGTGTTTTCTGCAGTACGCCGTATGGCAAAACGTGGTAAACATATTATAACCACAAGTGTTGAACATCCTGCTGTACTAAATCCCATAAAGGCTCTTTGTGACGATGGTTTTCGTGTAACATATCTGCCTGTAGACAGAAACGGACTTATTGATATATCGGACGTTGAAAACGCACTTACAGATGATACTATTTTAGTGTCTGTAATGCTTGTAAATAATGAAACAGGTGCTATACAGCCTGTTTCACAAGTAAAAAAACTTCTTGTACGAAAAAACAGCCTTGCACTACTCCATACTGACGCTGTACAAGGTTTGGGAAAGATACCTGTTAATGTAAAATCTCTTGGAGTTGACTTACTAAGTATAAGTGGTCACAAAATTCATGCACCAAAAGGCGTGGGAGCGTTGTATATTCGCAACGGATTGACTTTACCGCCCTATTTATATGGTGGCGGACAAGAGTCAGGACTTCGCTCAGGTACAGAAAATCTGCCATCTATTGCAGCCCTTGGTGAAGCCTGTTTGTCTGTTTACAAAAATCTGTCTGATACTCGACGGCATATATCTGAACTTTCTACATATCTCAGCAAACGACTTATTGAGGAACTGCCACAGTTTCAAATTAACTTCCCTATGGACGCATATCATGTACCAAACATTATGAGCATTTCACTTCCAAAGGCAAAGAGTGAAGTAATGATGCGTATACTGGAGGGGTATAATGTATATGTATCGTCAGGCTCTGCCTGTGCAAAGGGTAAAAAAAGTCACGTGCTCACAGCCTGTGGTCTTTCAAATGATGTAATTGACGGAACTCTTCGCATTTCTTTCTCTGATACAAGCACAAAATCTGATATTGATGCTCTTGTTGAGGGACTTAAAATGTGCCGTCAGCGATTGCTAAATACTACTATATAATAAAGGTTGGATAAGTAATGGAAATTTTACTTCTAAAATGTGGCGAACTGGTATTAAAGGGATTAAACCGCAACAGATTTGAGGAACGTGTATGCTCCGACATCAGACATCGTTTGAAAGTGTGCGGTAGTTGTGACATTAAAATCATGCAATCTACAATTTATGTTACGCCTCATGACGAATTTTTTGATATTGACAGGGCAACTGAAATTTGTAGTAAGGTATTTGGTATTGTATCTATATGCCGTGCCGCTATGTGCCAAAAGGATATGGATTCAATTTATGCACTTGCTGAAACGTATCTTGCAGACGAGTTGCGAAGTGCCTCTACATTTAAGGTGGAGGCGAAACGCAGTGACAAGAAATTCCCATTAAACTCTATGGAACTTATGCGTGAAGTTGGTGGATATCTTTTGTCAAAATATCCACATCTTACTGTAAATGTACGAAATCCCCAACTTACTGTATATGTAGAAGTACGTGACCGCAACGCATTCGTACACACTGCCCCTATCCCTGGTGCAGGTGGACTTCCGTCAGGTATCAACGGACGTGCGAGTATACTTATATCAGGAGGTATCGACAGCCCTGTTGCCGCATATATGATGGCTCGCCGTGGTCTTAATCTTCATGGCGTACATTTCTTTTCATATCCATATACATCGGAGCGTGCAAAGGAAAAAGTCATTACCCTTTTGGAAAAGGTTGCCTCATATTCAGGACGTATACACCTTGACATTGTTCCTTTCACCCATATTCAAGAGGAGATACGTGACAAATGTCCTGAGGATCTTTTTACTCTTGTCATGCGTCGTTTTATGATGCGTATTTCTCAGCGTCTTGCCGGTGAAAACGACAGCCTTGCTCTTATTACAGGCGAAAGTATGGGACAAGTGGCAAGTCAGACGCTGTACGCTATTGCAACTACCGATGCTGTCTGCGATATTCCGGTATTTCGTCCGTTAATTGGTATGGATAAGACGGAAATTGTTGAAATTGCTCGTAAAATTGATACTTTTGAAACGTCTATACTTCCCTATGAGGACTGCTGTACCGTCTTTACACCAAAGCATCCACAGACGAAACCGACAATTGCGGAACTTGAACGTGCTGAATCTCATCTTGATGTTGACGGACTTATCAATGAGGCACTTCAAGGCGTTGAACATTTAAGGATACAATAACTTTTTCACACAAATATTAGGGAGTGAATTTATATGACCGTCGAAATCTTGTGTGTCGGCACAGAACTTCTGCTTGGCGATATACTCAATACCGATGCTCAATTTCTTGCACAACGACTTTCGGAACTTGGATTTGATGTACTGTATCAGACAGTTGTAGGTGACAATCCAGACAGACTTTCCAAAGCACTTAAACTTGCTAAAGATCGTGTGGATATTATAATCACAACAGGCGGTCTTGGTCCTACCTATGACGATTTGACAAAAGAGTTATGTGCAAAAGTGTTTGGAAAGAAACTTGTACTTCACGAGCCAAGCCTTAACGCAATTAAAGATTTTTTCAAATCTCTTGGTCGTGAGATGACAGAAAACAATATAAAGCAGGCATATCTCCCCCACGATTGTGATGTTTTCCCTAACCATTGGGGTACAGCACCGGGCTGTGCAATGGAACATAATGGTAAATACCTTCTCATGTTCCCTGGACCTCCAAAGGAATTAAACCCGATGTTTGACACTTTTGGTGCTTCATATTTAATGAAATTGTCAGGTGCCGTAATACACTCCGATTGGGTGCGAGTTTTCGGCATGGGCGAAAGTGCTATGGAAGAAAAACTTCGTGACCTAATGGTATCTGCAAAAAATCCGTCTGTTGCACCATACGCAAAGGACGGAGAGTGTAGTATACGTATTACAGCAAAGGCTGATACAAAAAAGCAGGCACAGGAAATGACCATGTCAGTTACTAAAAAGGTCTGCGATGTGCTTGGTGACGTTGTATACGGAATAAACGTAAACTCTCTTGAAGAAGCAGTTGTTCAGCGTGCCACAGACGCAAACCTTACAATATCCTTTGCTGAAAGTTGTACAGGTGGACTATGTACGAAACGATTAAGCGATATATCAGGTGCATCTTCAGTCCTTCGTGGCGGTGTATGTGCCTATGCAAACGAAATTAAGAGAGATATTCTCGGTGTTGATGAAAGTATTTTAGAAAAACATGGTGCTGTCAGTATACCTGTTGCACTCCAAATGGCAAGAGGTGTACGCAGACTTTATAATACGGATATTGCAGTTTCTGTAACAGGTATTGCAGGTCCAAAATCCGACAATACGCAAAAGCCTGTCGGGCTTGTGTATCTTGCGTTGGCAGTAGGCGAAGGCAAGGATAGCACATACCTTGTTCGTACACTGAATTTGCCATCGTTTTATTCCCGTAAGAAAATCCGATTTATCACCGCATCCAATGCATTTGATATGATAAACAAATATCTGCAAAAGAGAGGTAATTGATATGGTATCACGAGTTCGTTCTCTCGGTCTGTTTGGTATTGACGGTTACGAAGTTACAGTTGAATGTGACCTTTCAGGTGGTTTGCCTGCCTTTGATGTGGTAGGTCTGCCTGATGCCGCCGTTAAGGAATCCCGTGAACGTGTCCGCAGTGCAATAAAAAACTGCGGTTGTAGTTTCCCGTCAAGACGAATCACAGTTAATTTAGCACCTGCCGACACTAAAAAGGTGGGCTCTGTGTACGACTTACCAATTCTCTTGAGTATTCTCCATGCGGCAGGCTCACTTGACGCAATTCCAAACGACAGTGCATTTCTTGGAGAAGTTGCTCTTGACGGCACACTACGTCCCTGTGTCGGTGCTTTGCCTATGGCATCAGCCGCACATCAACTTGGTTTTCGTGCCATATACTGTCCTGCCGACAATGCCCATGAGGCATACCTCGCAGGTGGGCTTACTGTATACCCTGTTCAAAATGTTGTTGAACTTCTTGCCCACTTAAACGGCAAGTGTGAAATTACTCCCACAAAGATAATTCCATCTCAAGAGGAAACATCTGCCACAAGTCTTGACTTTTCAGATGTAATGGGGCAAGAAAACGCAAAACGTGCTATTGAAATTGCAGCAAGTGGCAATCACAACCTTTTAATGATTGGACCTCCGGGTGCAGGCAAAAGTATGCTTGCATCACGTATTCCCGGAATTCTTCCTGATATGACTCGTGAGGAAGCGTTAGACGCAACAAAAATTCATTCTGTTGCAGGTCTTACATCTAAATCTTCGCCTATACTAACCCAGCGACCATTCCGTGCACCTCACCATACAATTTCGGCCGTTGCTCTTTCCGGAGGTGGCAGTATTCCACGCCCAGGTGAAATATCTCTTTCTCATAACGGAGTATTATTTTTAGACGAACTTCCAGAATTTGATACAGAGGCTATAGAAATACTGCGTCAACCTCTTGAGAACGGGAAAGTCACAATATCACGTGTTTCAGGAACAATAACCTACCCGGCAAAATTTATGCTTGTATGTGCTATGAATCCGTGCAAATGCGGTTGGAATGGCCTGCCAGGTGGTCGATGCACCTGCTCACAGAAATCTGTTGAGCAATATCAACGCAAACTGTCAGGTCCACTTCTTGACAGAATAGACTTACATATTGAAGTACCACCGGTAAAATATGATGAATTACGCCGCCGTGAGCCTGCTGAATCATCTGCCCAAATCAAAAAACGTGTTGATGCGGCACGTGCAATTCAGTTAAAGAGATTTGAGGGAACTGACATCACCTGTAACGCATATATACCTCCCTCAAAATTACGTGAGTTTTGTCCAATGGAAAATGACGCAACACACTTCATGGAAACTTCATTTTCACGCATGGGACTTACCGCAAGAAGTCACGACCGCATACTAAGAGTTGCAAGAACAATTGCAGATCTTGCAGAAAGTGAGATAATTTTAGTAGAGCATCTTGCAGAAAGTTTTCAGTATCGTTGCTTTGACAGAATGAGGAAATTGTAACCGTTTTTTAACTATTTAATTACAAATTGTATACATCATTTTCTCCAATTTGAAGGACACTCTCCTACCCATAATTTTTTAAGTGGCTGTGGATAAACCTGTGGATAATGTGGAAAACTATAGGTTTTTCAAGGGCGAATTTCAAATTCTGACACAATTTCCAAGATTTTTTACCCTCAAAACTGTCCACGACAGGGGGATTTTAGTTTTTACACATTTTGTAATAGCAAAGAGGTGATTACAACGGAAACGATTTTTTTAGGTGAAATTCATTCCCTGTGGCAACCATTTTTTTCTGAAAACAAAGATGAAATTTGTCGAATTTTTGCAAGTGTAACTGATAAAAACTGCGTTGTGAAATTATGTCCCTCTCCTGACCGCATTTTTCGTTTTGCAAGTTTCGATGCATCTAAATTGCAAATAGTTGTTTTAGGACAAGACCCTTACCCGCAACCGAATGTGGCAACAGGAAGAAGTTTTGAGGTGGGTGGTTTAACTGATTGGACAACTCCCTTTAGACAAACTTCTCTTAGAAATATCCTTCGTGCAATTTACAAGGCTAAAACGGGCGAAGACATAATCTGGACTAAACTTCGTAGCAAAATAAAAGATGGTTCTTTTGAGATTTTACCACCTGACAGTCTATTTGACTCATTGGAAAAGCAAGGTGTGTTATTTCTCAATACATATTTAACGTGTACAGCCTACTCTCCTCTTTCCCACGCCTCTTTATGGCATTCTCTCTCAAAGCGGTTAATTGAGTATATTGACACACGTTTACCAAACCGTAAGGAAACAGCATGGTTTTTGTGGGGCAATCACGCTCGCAGTTATTCCCCACTTATTTCAAATGGCATCCGTTACGAATCACGTCACCCTATGATGTGTGGAAACTATCCGGATGATTTTCTTAAAAACCCTTGTTTTCAATTAACGGCAGACCGTGTAGATTGGACAGGCTGTCGAATACAAAATATATAATGAAAGTGAGAAACAAACTATGCGAAGAGACAAGCACAACTATTATCTCGACATTGCACAGACCGTCTGTGAGCGTTCCACCTGTATTCGCCGTCAGTATGGTGCTATTATCGTTAAAAACGATTCTATCGTGTCTACCGGCTATTCAGGTGCACCAAGAGGCAGAAAAAACTGCTGTGATTTAGGCAAGTGTCTTAGAACAGAACTTGGTATTCCACGTGGCGAGAGATACGAGTTATGCCGTAGCGTACACGCTGAAGCAAATGCTATTGTTAATGCTTCTCGTAGCGAAATGCTCGGTGCAACCCTCTATCTTGTCGGCGTGGAGGTTCCCTCCGGTGAGTTGACTCCAAACGCTTATTCTTGTTCCATGTGCCAGCGATTGATTATCAACGCAGGTATTTCCCAAGTAGTTAACCGTATTACAAATGATGAGTACGAAGTGGTTGACGTACAGCGTGATTGGATTGACAAAGACGAGTCCCTTGAGGGCAAAATATAAATTGTGCCACGCACAAAAATGCTCTGTCGAAATATCGACAGAGCATTTTTCAATTTATTTAATACCGATGTCAGTTCTAAAATGAGCGTCCTTAAACGTAATTTCCTTAACACCTGCGTATGCATGTTTAAGAGCCGTGTCAAGATCCTCTGCTCGACAGGTAACACCTAAAACACGTCCGCCTGCAGTGACTATTGTATCATCTACTCGCTTTGTACCTGCATGGAATACTGCTACGTCAGACGGCACTTTGCCGAGTCCGTCAATCTTATGACCTTTCTCGTACTTGCCGGGGTATCCGCCACTTGCCATAACGATACAAGCACAGCCGCCTTCATACCACTCCACCTTGCAAGTATCAAGAGTTCCATCAATACAAGCCTCGAATATATCTACAAGGTCACTTTTTAGCATCGGCAAAATTACCTGTGTTTCAGGATCACCGAAACGAGCGTTATACTCAATCACCTTTGGTCCATCTGCTGTAAGCATCAAGCCAAAGTACAGTACACCTTTGAATACACGACCTTCTTTTGCCATTGCATCAATGGTAGGACGGAAAATATTTTTCATACAGTACTCTCCGATTTCCGGAGTATATACACGAGATGGAGTAAACGCACCCATACCGCCTGTATTTGGTCCCTCATCGTGATCGTATGCACGTTTATGGTCTTGTGACGTTGGCATCGGGATAATCGTCTTACCATCAGTGAAACAAAGAACCGTTGCCTCAGGACCTACAAGACATTCCTCAATAACAACACGGGCACCTGCTGCACCAAATGCACCGCCCATTGCATCACGAACAGCGGCAATAGCCTGTTCAACTGTTGTTGCAACAGTTACTCCTTTACCAAGGGCAAGGCCATCTGCTTTAACTACGATAGGTGCACCCTCACGTTCAATATATGCAATTGCCTCTGCCTCGTCCTCAAATACAGCGTACTTTGCAGTCGGAATATTATACTTTAACATTAAATCCTTTGCAAAACTCTTAGACGCCTCAATTATAGCCGCATTTGCACGAGGACCAAATGCACGAATACCTGCCTCCTCTAACTTATCAACCAAACCCATTGCAAGAGGATCGTCAGGAGCGACCATAACTAAGTCAGGACGATTTTCACGACAAAATGCCACTATTTTGTCAAGGTCAGTAGCCTGATATGGCAGACACTCTGCCAAAGCAGAAATACCACCGTTTCCCGGTGTACACCACAATTTATCTACCTTACGTGATTGACTGAGTTTCCACACAATAGCGTGTTCTCTGCCACCGCCGCCAACGACGAGAATATTCATTTAAGTTTCATTCCTTTCCGTATACCGATAAAATATTAGTGGTGGAACAGACGAATTCCTGTGTATGCCATGACGATACCATACTTATTACATACGTCAAGTACGTTGTCGTCACGGATAGAACCGCCGGGCTGTGCAATATACTTTACGCCGCTTCTGTGTGCTCTTTCAATATTGTCACCAAATGGGAAAAACGCATCAGAACCGAGAGCAACGTCAGTCAACGTCTTAAGCCACTCTTTTTTCATCTCACGAGTTAATATGGGAGGTTTCTCCTCAAAGAGAGTTTCCCAGACACCGTCTGCAAGTACGTCCATATAGTCGTCGGAAATATAAACGTCAATAGCATTATCTCGATCAGGTCTGCCTACTTCTTTTTTGAATTTAAGGTTTAGTACATACTCATGCTGGCGAAGATACCAGTTGTCAGCCTTATTGCCTGCAAGACGTGTACAGTGGATTCTCGACTGCTGACCTGCACCAATACCGATTGCCTGTCCATCTTTTGCATAGCATACAGAATTACTTTGAGTATATTTAAGAGTAATAAGAGCAAGAAGGAGGTCGTTTTTCGCACTTTCCGACAACTCTTTGTTGTCAGTTACAATGTTTGAAAGCATCTCCTTATCAATTTTCAGAGAGTTTCTGCCCTGCTCAAAAGTAATGCCGTATACGTTTTTACGTTCAATGCCACGAGGTACATAATTTTCATCAATTTGGATAACATTGTATGCACCTTTACGCTTTGCAGTAAGAATTTCAAGTGCCTCAGGAGAATAAGAGGGAGCAATAACGCCATCAGATACTTCACGGGATATGAGTTTTGCAGTAGCGTAGTCACACTCATCACTAAGGGCAATAAAGTCACCAAAAGATGACATACGGTCAGCACCACGAGCACGAGCGTATGCACAAGCAAGGGGGGAAAGTTCGGTCTTACCCACAAAGTATATCTTACGCATCGTTTCGTCAAGAGGTACGCCAATTGCCGCACCTGCAGGGCTGACGTGCTTAAATGAAGTTGCAGCAGGATATCCTGTTGCCTCTTTCAATTCACGAACAAGTTGATAACCGTTGAATGCATCAAGGAAGTTGATATATCCGGGACGTCCTGACAGTACCTTTACAGGCAGTTCACTGCCGTCCTCCATAAAAATTCTGGCTGGCTTTTGGTTTGGATTACAGCCGTATTTCAAAGACAATTCATTCATTATTTCGCCCTCTTTAACTTAATTTATATTTATGCGTGTCTATTTACGATGCGGTCTGTATGAGTTCCTGTTGCAAGGTCGATATATCTAACAAACAAAGAGACCTTGTTGTTCTCGTTAAGACTTTCCCATGTTTTCTTTGTAAATGTGTCAATATCATCACATACAGAAACTGTTTTTGGCTCACCATAAAAAGACGGAACAGGGTCGCCATCACACTTATATGTATGGATAAAATGTCCCTCGCCACAAACAGGCTGACTGTACTCATAGAAAAATCTACGAACAGATTCGCCGTTGCCGTCAGCAGACTTTAAGATAGAAAGTTTATATGCCATATCGCCATTACTCACTGTAATCACACCTGAAATTCTTGGTGTCAGAATTGGTGGGTCAGGCTCAAATGTACGAGTACGAAGTGCGTCCTCAAACGTCTTGCCGTCCTTTAAGAAATTGTATACTGTATCTGTTTGATCGCCATTTGTAACAACAGTAGTGTTACCAAACACACGAACGGGATAGTAGATAACAAGGCTTGGGTCAGCCATCTTTGACTCATCAAATGCACGGGTACGGAGTCCCTCACCCTCTGCCACAAATACACGATTTCTGCTATTTACACTTCTGCCCATGATGAAGTATGCAATAACTCCACTCTTACCACCACAAGACTTGCCAAGCATAATTCCTCTGCCCGGATATGTATTTTCAGAAAGTTCCTTATAAAAATCCATAATATGCTCCTTTAATCCAATATAGTAACCTTACGTCCCTCGACTTTCAACTTGTCCTGGCAAAACAGGCTTGCTGCTTCGGGAAGTAATTTCCACTCACACTCCTCCATAACACGACGTTGGAGAGTTTCAGGTGTATCGTCCTCACGCACATTAACAGTACGTTGTGCTATAATTGGACCGCCGTCAGTTATAGGGCTGACAAAGTGGATAGTGGCACCTGTCACCTTAACTCCGTATTCCAACGCTTTTTCGTGAACGAGAAGTCCATAATAGCCCTCACCGCAGAAAGATGGAATAAGTGCTGGGTGTACATTTATAATTCTATTCTCATACGCTTTACACAGACTCTCATCTACAATGCACATAAATCCTGCAAAAATAACAAGGTCAATGGCATGAGAGTCAAGACATTTAATAATTTCTCTTGTAAATGTATCTCTTTTTTTACCCTTACGCACAATTACTTTCGTTTCAACATTGGCATTTTTTGCACGAACAAGTGCGTATGCATCATCTTGTGACGATATTACAAGTGATATTTCACCATTTATAATCTCACCTCGTGCCTGTGCATCGAGTAGTGCCTGTAAATTAGTACCGCCACCGGACACAAGTACTGCAATTTTTTTCATATAACTATCCCCTATCTGATAACAATAGGATCGTTACCTGCCTTAATATCACCGAGAATATAAGCATGTTCGCCATTTGCACGAAGAACTTCAATAACTTTGTCTGCGTCTGTCTTGGAAACTGCAAGTACCATACCAACACCCATGTTAAATGTGTTGAACATATCTCTTTCAGGAATGTTGCCTGTTTTTGCAATAACATCGAAAATAGGTAATACTTCAACAGCCTTACGCTCAATGTCAGCACACATACCCTCAGGCAACATTCTCGGAATATTCTCATAGAAACCGCCGCCTGTAACGTGGCTCAACGCCTTGACATCTACTGACTTAAACAGTTCAAGCAGAGGCTTTACATAAATTCTTGTGGGAGTTAAAAGTGTTTCGCCTACAGTTGCTGATAATTCATCAACTGTAAGTGAAAGTTTATCACGAGTATCGCCCATAACCTTTCTGACAAGAGAGAAACCGTTAGAGTGTACGCCGGATGAAGCGATACCAATGACAACGTCACCTGCCACAACCTTAGAGCCATCTATAATCTTGTCATAGTCAACGATACCAACGGAAAATCCTGCAAGGTCATAATCGTCCTCAGGCATAAGTCCGGGATGCTCCGCTGTTTCGCCACCGATAAGGGCACAGCCTGCCATTTTACAGCCGTCTGCTACACCAGATACAATCTTTGTGATTTTCTCAGGCACATTCTTACCGCAAGCAATATAGTCCAAAAAGAACATAGGTGCCGCACCTGAACAGACGATGTCATTTACACACATAGCAACACAGTCAATACCGATTGTATGGTGAATATCAAGTTCCATAGCAAGTTTAATCTTAGTACCAACGCCGTCAGTACCGGATACGGTAACGGGACGCTTCATACCCGCAATTGGGAGTTCATACAGACCGCCAAAACCGCCAATACCGCCAAGTACATTTGCATTAAATGTAGACGCAACCTTTTCCTTAAACATTTTAACGGATTCATAACCGGCGGTAACGTCAACGCCTGCCGCCTTATAACTATCAGAGTGACTTAACATTTTCTATCTTCCTTTCATATTTGCTCTTTTCCATATTATCGGGGATTTTAGTTGCGTACTCACCTGTAAAGCATCCGTCACAAATGTCAATATTGATGCCTTTTGCAATGTCATGTACACCCTCAAGAGATAAATATCCAAGTGAGTCAACGCCTATCATATCACAGATTTCCTCAACGGTACGACCGTGTGCTACAAGCATTGACTTGTCAGGCACATCTGTACCAAAATAGCATGGATACAAAAACGGTGGTGACGATACTCTCATGTGTACTTCCGTTGCACCTGCCTCACGAAGCAGCGATACGATATGTCCGCAAGTTGTGCCACGAACAATTGAGTCATCTATCATTATTACTCTCTTACCACGTACCAAATCGGAGATTGCATTTAATTTCAAACGAACCGCCCGTTCACGCTGTGACTGAGTAGGCTGAATAAATGTACGTGCAATATAACGGTTTTTAATAAGTCCCATTGAAAACGGAATACCTGACTCCAACGAATATCCGATTGCCGCAGGAACACCTGAATCGGGAACACCTATAACAACGTCAGCATCTACCGGATGTTCCTTTGCAAGTCTTGCACCTGCTTTACGGCGGTACAAGTCTACGCTCATACCGTCAATAACGCTGTCAGGACGTGCGAAGTATATATATTCAAAGACACACAAAGACTTTTTAGCCTTTACCCCACATTCAAGGGAACGAAGTATTCCGTCCTCTACAACACATATCTCACCAGGATTGATGTCACGGATAAATGTAGCACCTATTGTATCAAGAGCACAGGACTCTGAAGCGAAAACGTAACTATTTTCTAATTTACCGACACAAAGTGGGCGGTAACCGTTAGGATCACGAGCCGCAATAAGTTTTCTTGAACTCATTAAAACGAGTGAATATGCACCTGTTGCTTTCTGCATTAAAAGTTTTACCGCTTCTTCAATAGAACCGCACTTCATACGAAGTTTCACTATAAGATGTGCAATAATCTCCGCATCGGTTTGGGTTTGGAACATTGCACCTTCCTGCTCCAACTCACGACGAAGGTCAGCGGCATTTACAACACTGCCGTTATGAGAAACAGCAAGGTTTCCTTTTATATGTTGTACTACCAACGGCATTGCATTTTCACGTGTTTTTGTACCACTTGGTGCGTATCGACAATGGGCAACTGCCATCTGTCCGCCAAGAGCAAGGAGGTCATTGTTTGTAAACACTTCACTTGCAAGTCCCATATTTTTATGAGTCTTAAATACACCCTCATCGCTTACTGTAACACCACATGATTCCTGTCCTCTATGTTGCAATGCAAACAACGCATTATATGCCACATAGGCAGGGAGTATATCATCACCTTGGGTTACACATATACCGAATACGCCACATTCTTCTTTCATATTTCTCATCTTTTCAGTTCCCCTCGTTAAAACGCTTTGTTTCTGATTTCCTCATCTTTTTGTGCGACTTTCTCCGCCATTTCCACCTTGAATTTTTCAAGACGAGCAGCAAGATTATCATCACTTAAAGCAAGGATTTGTGCCGCATATATACCTGCGTTGTTTGCACCGTCGATTGCCATAGTTGCAACAGGAATACCCTTTGGCATCTGTACCATAGACAAAAGGCTATCAAGTCCGTCAAGAGTAGATGACTTAATCGGTACAGCAATTACAGGAAGTGTTGTATATGCCGCAAGAACTCCTGCAAGATGTGCAGCCTTTCCTGCTGCGGCAATAATAACACCAAAACCACGGTCACGTGCATTCTTTGCAAGGTCCTCTGCAAGTGCCGGAGTACGATGTGCACTTGCGATACGAACCTCAAACGGTATTTCAAAATTCTTCAGTTCATCAATTGTTCCCTGCATGACCTTAAGGTCACTGTCAGAGCCCATAACTACAAGTACCTTTTTCACTTAAATTTCCTCCTGATATTTATAAATTAACTTGAAAATAAACGCACAAGGACGCCTTGAATTACAAGACGTCCTAATAATGCAATGGCCCCTTAGAATTAATCTGCATAGTATTATCGTAACAGGTGTGCAACTGTACGGACACGTCAAAGTCGGCGCATCTCGATACTGAATGTAAACATAAAGTAATTGCTATCACCTTAACACCTCCGCAGATAAACATTATTTTGTGTCACTGTCATCAAACAATAACACTATTATTTTACCTTGTTTTTCAACACAAATCAATAGGTTTTGACAAATTCGTATGTTTTCACAGCGACATATAAAAATCACCTTTTGTTTTTGAATATTTTTACGCATCTAAGTTGTGGTGTACGGAAAATATTAGTGATTTTTTATATTAGGATTTTCTAAACGCATTACTTTTTAATTGTAATTTGTCGAAATTGGTGGTAGAATTTTATTGGGGTAAATTATTTGTTTTAGGACAAAGTATTATATATCGAATTTTTGAGGTAAAGGGGGATTTTTAATGAAGATGCGTGTAGTATTCATGGTTATATTTACACTCTTTTTCGTTTTGTTATCCCCACAGACCGTATTTATATTAGATAATTCCCACAATATAATAGAGACAATAGACGTAATTGCACCTGTCGACAATACAGAAAACTTAGATGCAAGAGTTTCCGTATTTGCCGATATCAATACAATGTGCGTTGATGTCGAAAACAACAGTGATAAGCCAAATCCTGAACGTAGAGTTCCTAATAACTCACGCCCCTATATTGCATTGACATTTGATGATGGTCCAAACATTGAAACTACATCAAAAATTCTTGATATTCTTGACAAATATGCAGCACGTGCCACATTCTTTATTCTTGGCAATCGTATAACCAATCTGACATCTCCGTTACTTGAAAGAATGATTGAGTCTGAAAGTGAAATTGGAAGTCACTCGTGGGATCATCCTATTTTGCCAAATTTGACACAAAGTGCCATAGCAAATCAATTTGACCGCACGGCAAATCGTATTTATTCTGCAGTTGGTATATACCCTACTCTTATTCGTCCGCCGTATGGTGCTGTCAACAATACGGTAATGTCCCTTGCAACACGTCCTATCGTCCTTTGGTCAGTAGATCCAAAGGATTGGGAAAGCCGTGATGCAGAAAAGATTGTTGATGCGGTTTTGTCAACAGTTAAAAGCGGTGATATAGTCCTTTTACATGACATATATCCAACAACTGTTGAGGCTCTCGAACCAATACTCCAGGCACTTATAGATAAAAACTACCAGTTTGTCACAGTATCTCAACTCCTTGCATTACGAGGCGATACTATAGAAGCCGGAAAAAAGTATTATTGACAGAGGAAACGGTTATCTGGAAACGACAATTTTTAGTGAAAAGTTAAGATAGAAAAGTGAAAAGATAAGAGTACAAAAAGAAACGACAACTTTCTCAACGAAAATTGTCGTTTCCTTTTGGCGCGCTTGAAGGGACTCGAACCCCTGACCTACTGGTTCGTAGCCAGTCACTCTATCCAGCTGAGCTACAAGCGCAATTATTGTGCGTTTTTTCAACGCTTGATTATTGTACCACACTTAATTTCAAATTGCAAGCCTTTTTTCAAATTTTTATAGATATTTTTTTATTCCCCAAATCTTATGCCCTTTTATTCCCTGTTTCAATTTGACGAATCGCCGTATTTGTGTTAGACTGATACTATAAATTCAAAGGGAGTGTATGATACTTGCTTCTTTCCATTTTATTCGTTATTGCAATTATTTGTGTTGACCAATTATCAAAGTATTGGGCAGTTACTCGCCTTGCCTCTCGTGGTACAATCCCGCTTATCGAAAATGTATTTCATTTGACCTACGCAGAAAATCGTGGTGCAGCGTTTTCCATGTTTGAAAATAGCGGTTTATTTCTTATTATCGTTACCTCAGTCGCTATGATTGTCGTTGTTATTGCTCTTTATCGCAAGTGGGTAAACGGTTCTCTTGCCCGTTGGGCGTGTCTTTTTATCCTTGCAGGCGGTATCGGCAATCTCATTGACCGCATTACACAGGGCTACGTTGTTGATATGTTCGATTTTCGTCTTATCAACTTCGCTATTTTCAATGTTGCCGATATTTTCATTACAACAGGTGGCGGTCTTTTACTTTTGTATATTGTACTTGAACTTATTGCCGATAAAAAGAAGTCAAACATAAAAGATACAATAGAGGGTAATTCCGATGCAGAGACTTGATTACTGTGTAAGTGACGCATACGATGGTGTACGCCTTGACGTATTTTTGACGGCAATGCTTGATACCATGTCAAGAAGTGCCGTTGCACGTCTACTTGACACAGGGGCAGTTACGCTTGACAATATGCCATGCAAGAAAAACCGCAAAGTTTCTGAGGGTGAGGAATACTCTGTAACTTTACCTGAACTTACCGAGTTATGTGTAGAGGCTGAAAATATCCCATTAGATATTGTATATGAAGATGCTGATGTTCTCGTACTTAACAAACCAAAGGGCATGGTTGTCCACCCTGCCCCCGGGAATCACTCAGGTACTCTTGTCAATGCTCTACTTTACTATTGTAAAGATGAACTTAGCGGTATAGGCGGTGTTATTCGCCCCGGTATCGTACACCGCATTGACAAGGACACGTCAGGACTTCTTGCCGTTGCAAAAAATGATACGGCACATCTCGGTTTAAGTGCCCAACTTGCAGACCATTCCATGTATCGTATATACTACGCTATCGTTATTGGTACTCCCGGCACAACTGACGAAACTGGCAAAGGTGTTGTCAACGCACCTATTGGCCGTAGTGCCTCTGACAGAAAAAAGATGGCAGTTACAGATAAGGGGAAAAACGCTGTAACTCACTTTACCATTCTAAAGCAGTTTAACGGATACAGCCTTTTGGAGTGTCGTCTTGAAACCGGCAGAACACACCAAATTCGTGTCCACATGGCACATATCGGTCATCCAATCCTCGGTGATGAGGTGTATGGCGGCAAGCGTCAAGGCTTTGATACGTCTGGACAGTGTCTACACGCAAAGACGTTGTGTTTTACCCACCCTATTACGAAAGAACTTGTTGAGGTGACAAGCCCATTACCTAAATATTTCCAATCGGTATTGACAAAATTGGAAAAATCGTGTATAGTTTAGTATGTTCATGAACAGGGGTGCTGACAATTCCGTCGGCTGAGAGAAAGCAGGTCGCTTTTAACCCTTTTAACCTGATCCGGATAATGCCGGCGTAGGGATATCGAGAGAGGTTTGTGCTTCTTTTTATGCCGTCGCTGTCCGGAAATATATTTTAAGGATGGATGACTATGAATAGTAAAACCTCTAATGTAAAACTTTCCGCACTTGTTGAAACCGCCATGCTCGTTGCAATGGCGTACATATTAAGTCTTATTACGCTATATACCCTGCCAAACGGCGGTTCTGTCACGGCAGTGTGTATGCTTCCCCTCGTAATTATTGGTTTACGACGCGGACCCGTATGGTCGTTTGCAGGTTGCTTTGTGTTTGGTCTTATTGACTATATTCTCGGCACAAAGTACGGATTTTCTTTGATTTCTCTCCTGTGCGACTACATTTTTGCATGGTCTGCTATCGGTGTCGCAGGATTTTTCCGTGGCAAGAAATGGGGAATTTGGGCGGCTATTCCAAGTGCTTGTCTTGGCAGACTACTCTTTACGTTTATATCAGGTGTAACAGTATGGGCAGAGTATGCTCCGGAGGGTATGCCTGTGGCACTTTACAGTTTGACGTATAATGCAAGTTATATTGGAATAGAAATGATTTTAATGTTTGTCGTTGCGTTTATACTAAAGACTTCCCTACCTCGATTACTTTCAGTTAAGGGATAAAAATAAATATATTGCCTTACGTAGGTGCAGATGCGTGGGGTATGAGATGATGCGAAAGTATCGTCCCATACCTGTCGTTCACACTACGTAAGGCTTTTTTATTTTATATCAGTGGTGCTTTCGTATAGTATAGCGTCAAATATACGTCGTTCGATTCAAATGTGCCGTCAAGATTATCACTTAAAGATGGCAAAAACACATATCCCTCTCGCTCAGGTGGAAGTGTCGAGTATTTATCACCCTTAGACCAACCACCGCAAAGTATGGAATATGTATTTTCCCCAATAACAAGTGGTTTTGGCGTATAGCCCGGTGTCATTTCCACGTATTGTCTTACAAGATACACCTCGTCTATCGTTCCAACGTATGAGGTCAATATAAAAATGCAAAAACACGTCACAGTAAGTCCTTTAATTATTCTCCAAAAAGAATCCAATCTATCACTTCCTTTCAACTTAATTATCTCACATTTTTAGTAAAAATTTTGGCGTAACGTGTCGATAGTAGGAATACAACCTATTCAAAATACAGCGATTGCAAAATCAAAAGATATATGATATAATGAACGGGAGAAATAAAAAAATGAAAATTACAACAAAAGCCCTTGCAATACAAGCAATGATTGCTGCAGGATACGCAGCACTTACAATTGTTCTTGCACCTATAAGTTTTGGCGTCATACAGTTTCGTATCAGTGAGGCTTTGACGATACTGCCATTTTTCAGTCCGGTATGTGTTATCGGTTTGACTGTCGGTTGTCTTTTGTCAAACATAGTCGGTGGATTTGGAATGCTTGATATTGTATTTGGCTCACTTGCGACTCTTTTGGCAGGTCTCTGGACGGCAAAAATTCGCAACAGGTGGCTTGCACCGCTCCCTGCCGTAATTTCAAACGGCATTATTGTCGGTACGGTAATCACCTTTTCCACGACCACCCCGGACGCATTTTGGCTCTCACTTCTCCCAATTAGTTTACAACTTATGGTAGAGGAGGCTGCGGTGTGCTTCCTTTTAGGCTTACCGTTACTTACAGTTATTAAAAAAACAAAACTCGACCGTTACCTACGTTAATAATATCTTTTTTGTGAGGTGGCGGCGAGGAACTAACAACACAAAGGAGTTACTGACATGAAAGTTAAAAAAGCGGTTATTCCTGCAGCCGGACTTGGTACTCGTATGCTGCCTGCAACAAAGACCATTCCAAAAGAGATGCTACCGCTTGCTGACAAGCCCTCTATTCAGTACATAGTTGAGGAGGCTGTCAACGCAGGTATTGAGGATATTCTTATTATTACAAATCGTATGAAAACTGCGATGGATGACTATTTTGACTATCACCCTGAACTTGAAGAGCATCTGATTCGTAAGGGCAGAGATGATGATGCACAGATTGTACGTCAAACAGCAGATATGGCAAACATCTCATACATTCGTCAAAAAAAGACACTTGGTCTTGGTCATGCCGTTTGGTGTGCGAAAAGTTTTGTTGGTAATGAGCCTTTTGCTGTTTTACTCGGTGACGATATTATGATGTCAGAAAAATCCGTTATTGGTCAACTTATTGATGCTGCACAGAAAAATGAGTGCAGTTGTGTCGGTGTCAAGGAAGTTTCCTCCGATGTAATTGGAAAGTACTGTTCTCTTGACGTATCAGATATGTATGACAATGTATTTTCCGTACATGATATGATTGAAAAGCCTGCTCCTGATCAAATCATGTCAAATTTCGCTATTCTTGGCAGATACGTTCTCACTCCAGATATTTTTGATATATTGGAAAACCAGGCTCCTGGCTACGGCGGTGAGATACAACTTACAGATGCCCTTGCACGTATGGCACGAGAGTCAAAAATGGTTGCTGTTGACTTTGAGGGCAGACGATTTGACACAGGTAGTCTAAACGGCTATCTTGAAGCGGTGCTTGAACTTTCCCTTAAAAATCCCAAATCAAGTGACTGGCTTAAAAACTATATTAGGGAAAAGGCAAAAACCTTATAAAAAACCTTGAATTTTTCACACAAAACGTGTATAATAGACGGGTAGTTAAAATTAACACAGGAGGACTATTGTTATGGTAGTAACCAAAGATTCAGTTATTGGAGATATTCTTGACGCTGATGTTGAGACTGCAAAGTATTTCTTTGAAATCGGTATGCACTGTCTCGGTTGTCCCGCTTCAAGAGGCGAAAGCGTTGCAGATGCGTGTGCAGTACACGGCGTAGATGCTGACGAACTTATCGCAAAACTCAACGCACATTTTGCAGGCTAAAATAACATCGAGCCACAGTACGTTGTACATGTGGCTCGTTTGTTCTTATTTTATATTATCACAGCATCGGAGGGCTTCTCATGAAGTTGCCAAAACTCACTCCCCGACTTGCCCTTGTAGCAGAATTTGTAGAGCAAAACTCACTCGTCATTGACGTGGGAACTGACCATGCATATTTGCCGATTTGGCTTCTACTTACAGGTAAAATATTTAAGGCAATCGCTGCCGACATAAATGCTGAACCACTTGAACGTGCCAGTGAGAACATAAGAAAGTACGGCTTATCAACACAAATTTCAACTGTTCTTGGTGATGGGCTGTCGGCACTTAACGATACTGATGGTGATACTATTATTATTGCAGGTATGGGCGGAGATACTATTTGCCACATTCTTAACAACACTCCATGGTCAAAAGAAAAGACGCTGATTTTGCAGCCTATGACAAATTCCGCAAAATTACGCCGTTATCTTCGTGAAAATGGTTATTTAATAGCAGATGAATCTATTGCCCGTGAGGAAAAACGGCTTTATTGTGTTATGAAAGTAGTAAAAGGTCAAATGTCTGACAACGATACATACGACCATATCAGTCTGCCGCTTATTAGGCGTGGCGGTGACGATGTAAAAGCATATCTTAGTCAAACAATTTCAAGTCAAACAAATGTGTTAAACGGAATTAAGGCTGTTGGCGGCGATATAAGCAAACAACAAACACTACTTAACGAATTGTCTAAATTGTACGACAATTTATAATCAAAAAAGGAGTCTGACAATGGTTACAGTCGCAAAAATTTTAGACGAATTATGTGCCGTTGCCCCACTGGAAACTGCAATGAGTTTTGACAATGTAGGTCTTTTGTGTGGGAGAAAAACGGCTGAAGTCAAGAGTATTCTCGTTTCACTTGATATTACAAAAGATGTTGTAAATGAGGCAATAGAAGGACAGTATGACCTGATAGTTGCACACCACCCTATTCTTTGGAAAACTTCTCTGTCTCATGTTACAGATGATACTCTAAGCGGTGAACTCATTCTCTCACTTGCCCGTCACGACATTTCTGCAATATGTATGCATACAAATTTAGATGCCGCCGAGGGCGGTGTCGGTGACTGCCTTGCAAATATCCTGAAGTTACAAAATACTGACATTCTTCCTGGTACAGACAATCTCTGTCGCTATGGTACTCTCGACACTCCCATGAGTGAGATAGAGTTTGTAGCCTTTGTAAAAGAACAACTTCATTGTGACGGTGTACGCTATATGCCATCTGGAAAAACGATTACAACAGTCGGTGTTGGCGGCGGTTCTTGTGGTGAGTTTACTGCGTCTGCCGTTTTAGCAAAATGTGATGCCTTTGTTACCGCAGACGTAAAGTACGACCGTATGCTGTATGCAAAAGAGGCAAATATCACTCTTGTTGATGCAGGGCATTTTAATACTGAGGATGTTGTATGTCCAAGCGTATGTAAACTTCTTTCCAAGTTTACTGATATTATAGTTACAAAAAGTAAAACGCACACAGATTTTATTAAGTTTTACAAATAGCCGAAAGGAAATATATAATGGCATTTGATACTGTATGTCTTTCCTGTATCGTTTCAGAGTTGTCGTCATTACTTGAATATGGGAAAATTGACAAAGTACAGCAACCTGAACGAGATGAAGTTTTACTGACTATCAGAAATCGTCAGGGTACTCATCGTATACTCATATCCGCCAACGGATCTTCGCCACGTATTCAGGCAACAACTGCACAAAAAGAACAGCCAAAAGTTCCGCCCATGTTCTGTATGCTTCTAAGAAAACATCTTGTAAGCGGTAGGATAGTGTCTATAACTCAACTTGTAGAAGACCGTATCGTTAAGTTGGATATAGACAATGCAGATGAACTTGGCATATCGTCAAGAAAATCACTTATTGCTGAACTGATGGGCAGATATTCCAACGTCATTTTGTGCGATGGTGACGGGCATATTATCGATTGTCTTAAACGTGTCGATGCGGAAATGTCCCCTGAACGACAAATTCTGCCAGGCCTGTTTTACAGACTCCCTGCACTTCGTCAGAAGTTGACTCTCTCCCAGTGTGATGAGGAAGTAATCCGCTTAAAAATTGCCGAGGCAAACGATACGATAGCAGTTGACAAGTATCTCCTTGACAATTTCGCATGGCTCTCTCCCCTTGTGTGTCGTGAAGTTGTATATCGAACAGTAGATACAACATCGGCTCATTTTTGCGAATTATCAACTGCTGACCGCTACACCCTTGGCAGTGAAATTGTGAAGATAATGGACGATATTCGTAACGGTCGCTGTGAGCCTACTATGCTTTTAGAGCGAAAACGTGATGTAGGCGGTATCGAAATACTCAAAGCCGCAGACTTTTCATATCTGCCGATTCGACAGTACGAAGGTATTCGTGAGATACGACGGTATCGTTCTTTTTCCGAACTGCTTGACGAATTTTATACGGCTCGTGATGCGGCGGAACGAATGCGTCAAAGGTCGCAAGCAATACTAAAAACCGTCACAAATACTCGTGATAAACTTAAACGGAAACTTGACAGTCAACGTCAGGAACTAACAACTGCCACTGACAGAGATAAGTATAAACGTCTCGGGGATTTAATCATGTCAAATATCTATCAGTTGGAAAAAGGAATGACAGAAGTTTCTCTTATAGACTACTATCACGAGGATTGCCCTGAGGTGAAAATTAAACTTGACCCACGATACACACCTCAACAAAACGCCCAGCGTTACTACAAGCAGTATACACGAGCAAAAAATGCTGAGCAAATGCTTACTAAAATGATTTACGAGGGTGAGCAGGAGATTATATATCTTGAAAGTGTACTTGATGAGTTAAGTCGTGCCACATCAACTGCAGAACTTTCAGAGATTAAGCAAGAGATTGCACAAAACGGATACGCTTCTCAAAAGTGGGCAGACAGCACTCCACAAAAAGGAAAACGCAAAGAGGAAAAGTTACTGCCACCTTATGAATATGTATCAAGCACAGGCTTTACGATCTATGCAGGACGTAATAATCGTCAAAATGAACTTTTGACACTAAAAACGGCACGAAACAACGATATTTGGCTTCACACCCAAAAAATACACGGTTCGCACGTTGTTATTGACTGTCATGGTGAAATGCCTGACGATCAAACTCTTACGGAAGCGGCAATTATTGCCGCCTACCATTCTTCTGCTAAAGCATCGGAGAATGTGCCTGTGGATTATACCCAAATAAAAAATGTTAAAAAACAGCTCGGTGGCAAGGCAGGTATGGTAATCTACGTCAACTATAAAACGGCGTATGTGACACCGAGTGAGGCTCTTGTAGACAGGCTGAAAAAAAGATAATTAAAACATAGAAAGGAATATGAAAAATGGTTATTATTGAAATGGAAAACGGAAAGCAGATTAAGTTGGAACTATATCCTGAAACAGCACCTATCACAGTAGAGAACTTTGAAACACTTGTAAAGGACGGATTTTATGATGGTCTTATCTTCCATCGTGTTATCAAAGGCTTTATGATCCAAGGCGGTTGCCCTGAGGGTACAGGTATGGGTGGCCCCGGACATACAATTAAGGGTGAATTTGCTCGCAATGGCGTACCAAACCCTCTAAAGCACACAAGGGGCGTTATCTCTATGGCTCGTTCAATGATGCCAAACTCCGCAGGCAGTCAGTTCTTTATTATGCATGAGGACTCCCCCCATCTTGACGGCTCTTATGCCGCTTTTGGTAAAGTTGTTGAGGGTATGGACGTTGTCGATGAAATTGCTGAATGTGCTACAGATATGAATGACCGTCCACGTACAGAACAGAAAATGAAGCGTGTATATATCGCTGAATAATTAAAAAATCCGTCGTATTTTAGGAAGATATCTCCTTTAATCCGACGGATTTTATTTTTTACTTAATATTTTTTCAGTATCACTGGAAAACTAAATTTGACAAACCATTATAATCCAAAATGAATTATCCATTTATTCTCTTTATTTGCCTTTTGGGCAAGGTCTACAAGTTCAGATAAACCATCCATCTCTTTTATCACATTGATAAATGGTTTGATTGAATCGGGCGGAATAAGTGTTATTCCACAATATGCAATGCCTTTACCTTTAACATCAAGTGTATGCCAATAAAATTCTATATCTTTAAGATTTGCATCAGCATATTCTATATAATCATCATCTACCGAGATGCAGTTATATTTCTCTGGTTCGTATTCATCATACCTTTTTCCTTTTTGTGGTACATCAGGCATAATTCCAAATTCGTGTTTAGCCAAGTTATCACCGCCTATCAAATTCTAATTTAACGTACCAACATTCCGGAACGCTTCACGAAATTAGAACATCTTTGTAAACTATATTCTCTTTTAGAATATCTATACGAGTTTATTCTCTCTGGCATAGTAAAACAGATATTGCTGTGCGATACCTGCATATTCTCCAAAGGCTTTTGACGGATCAAATCCTTTGCCGTAAAATTGTTCTGTCACTCTATGCACCCATACATCAACCGGGAATGCGTCAAGTTTGCCAAGCCCAAATAACAGCATACAACTTGCTACTTTATCCCCTACCCCATCAAGCATAAGAAGTTGTTTTTTTGCCTCTATTGTATTCATAGCACGTAATGCGTCAAAATCAAGTTGCCCATTGGAAACGGCACGTGCCGCACCCAGAATATATGGTGCTCTATATCCGCTTTTTAGAAAATCCAAATCAGAAACAGACAAGCCTGCAATATCATCTGCAGTTGGAAACGTATAGTATGTCTCTCCACCCCACTCAATTTTTTTGCCGTACTGAAAACAAAGTTTCGAAATTATCAATTTTATTCTTGGAATATTGTTACATTGTGATATAATAAAAGAGCAGAGGGCTTCCCATGGTTCTTGTTTGAGTATCCTAATCCCTGCACCAAAGTCTGCGGCAAGTGCCGTTTTAGAGTCTATTGATACGGTAGTACGAATTTTATCGTAGTCACGTTCAAGGTCTAAATATGACGAAAGTGCTGTTTCACAATCGCAATTTGCGTCTACTTGAAACGATTCTCCATTTTTATAAACACGTGCAACAGTATCACCTACAACACCAATAAAACTGCCATCAGCCTGTTCGTTCCATCGAAAGCATTGTCCGCATAAAAAAGTCTGTTTTGGGCAAAAACTTCCGTTTGGCTTGAGGGTAAATTGCTTTGTCAAAAATACTCCCCCTTTCATAGAAATTATACATTATTAAAGGAAAAAGTTCAAGATGAAAGAAACTATTTATACTATACCGATAAATAAGGCATTTGAACCAAAATGCGGTTGTCCATTATGTACCCTTGAAAAGAAACTGGAAGAAAACGCCCTTGATTACATCATGGGTGCGGCAATGATGGAGCCCGACGTTCGTGAAAAGACAAATCAACTTGGTTTTTGTTCAAAACACTACGAAAATATGCTGATGATGAAAAACAGATTGAGTCTTGCTTTGATGTTGGAAAGCAGACTCGATACGTTGTCAAAAATCTTTGACAGTATGTATAAAAATGGTGTTATTGACCCAAAAAAAGCAGCAACTGCCTTTGGTGATACAGCCGACACTTGCTTTGTGTGTAATCGAATTGAAAGTTTTATGGTACAATATTTTAGAAATATCGTATATATGTGGAAAGGTGAAGAACAATTTCGCACGTTGTTTGCATCGCAAGAGTGCTTTTGTCTTAACCATACTGTAAGACTTTTAGAGTACGGCAGTAAAGGTCTTGGCAAAAAGGAATTTGCAATGTATGCTGATTCACTTATGAAGATACAAAAGAAACGGCTCGACAGCGTATCCGCAGACGTAAAGAGATTTTGTCAGAGTTTTGACTATCGTTTTGCAGGTCAACCACTTGGCCAGGCGAAGTTTGGTGTTGAACGTGCAGTACATTTCCTATCTGCAAGTGAAAATGCAATAAAGGATATTGAAGAAGATACGAAAAACAGTTGACCTTTTTAGTATGATGTGATAAAATATATAGGCATTTACGGGTATGGCGGAATTGGCAGACGTGCAGGATTTAGGTTCCTGTGCCGCAAGGCGTGTGGGTTCGACCCCCATTACCCGTACCATAAAAGAAACGACAATTTTCTACAAGAAAATTGTCGTTTCTTTTTGTACTCTTATCTTTTCTCTTTTCACTCTTCACTAAAATTGTTGTTTCCAGATAAAAGATAAAAAAAGAGCCTTTTCAGAAATTACTTCATTGAAAAAACTCTAAAAAGTCACACAGAGTGTCAAATTTTCAGGAGACAAACTCTATAACCTATTTAATATTTTACTTAATATGTCTCCTTTATCGTTGTTTGGAAGTGGTTTATAAAACGGGCATTTCTTTCCATTATTAAAATGAAGATAAGGGCAGACAGGAGAACGTTTATCAAGAGCATAAGTTTTAGCACCCGTTAAACAATTAGGGCAAATTTTCTTTCTATGCATTTTTGTTGTCCTCCGTTCTTACTCTTTAATCAAATCTTAGCCATTTGAGGCAGGTTCGTATAATACTCCAATGGCTAACCAAACAACTAATCAACACATCAGAACAACAACCATTATTGCTGTAACTGTTCCGATATTGTTATCGGCAAATACTTTCATAAAATCATTGCTCTTTTCGTACTTTTTATCTGTTGCAGGAAAATAAATTCCTGCAACAGATTTAATATATGTATACTATTCTTCGAGTTTTGACCAATCAGGATTTTCCAGCAAAGCCACCCACTTTTCGTGTTTGCCGTCAACCTTCATTTCGTATGTATGACTGTTAGTCGCCTCCTGAACAGCAACATAGTACCAAGCGTTTTCGTTTGAGTTGTCTTTCCATGTTGTCATGCCATCAAGTAAGTCATTTTTATTTTCAGGCTCACGATTAAGCACTCGGTTAACAAGAGTCATAACTTCGGCCCTTGTGATATTGTCATCAGGTCTGAACAAACCATTAAAGCCAACTATCCATTCAGCAGTTGCCGTTTCGTTGATATAGTTTTGGGCCCAATGGCCTGATACATCACTAAACAAAACTCTGCCGTCATACATAATTTCAACCATTCTTGCGAATATCGTTGCAACCTCTGCTCTCGTAATAAAGGCATTTGGAGCAAAAGTTTCAGTTGTGCGTCCATTTACCAATCCAAGTTTTGCAAGAGTGGATACCGCTGTATTAAACCAATCATTTTCATTTACATCAATAAATACATTTTCTTTTGTTTTAGACTTATTTCTTTCGTCCTCGTTAAGTAATCTGTAAATGATTGTTGCAACCTCTGCTCTTGTAATGTCACTTTCAGGTTCTATCATTCCGCCCTCACGACCAACAATATACGCATAATGCTCATTTGTTAAAATTCCGGGTTTGTAATCCGGTTTAACGTAAGGTGTATCAACATTCTCCTTCTCCCACTTTGCGTATACCGTTGTGTCTGCAAAAATATTTATCTCTGCAATTGAATTTGTAAGTTCTTTATCGGAGTGCCAACCCTTAAATATATAACCTTCTTTTGTTGGAACGTATTTTGACAAATCTATTATTGTACCATATAATACCGGAATCTTATAACTGCCTGTTCCATTATTGGTTTCAAAGGTTAGAGTGTAATTTTGTGCTGTACCGCCTTGATCTATAAAGGTTCTTTTCCATTTAGCGTGAACAGTTGTATTTTCTTCCAATGTAACCGAAGTGATTTTATTTTTTAATTCCACTTCTTTATACCAGCCCTCAAAAGTATAACCATTTCTTTTAGGATTGTAAAGGGAAAGGTAAATAACTGTACCCTCGTCTGCCGTTACACTGATTAGTTCGTCTCCACCGTTAGTGTTGAATGTGAGAGTATATTTTTCTTTTGGTTTCTGCATATCCTTAAACACGGCAGTGAAGGTTTTGTCAGACTGAACTTTATATGTATCACCGGCATTGTACTTTGTTCCGGCAGCATCTTGCCAATAATCGAATAGTTTGCCTTGCGGAATATTTTCTGGGGTAACAAAAGTTATAATCTCACCGTCTGCTGCCTGTTGTGTGATTGTAACACCATTTGAAACATAGTTAATTGCAAACATTGTAGGCTCTACAGTACCGTCACCGACAGTAATAGTTAAATTCCCAATCTGATTGCTCACACCATACTTTGTGCTGCCATCCTTATAGGTTATAATTTCCGTACTTTTTATTGTACTGCTACCGGATGTTGCAATAACCTTTAATTTGAATGTGCCTACGACCTGATGATTTTGATATTGTTGCGTTGTACTGTCATTGATATAAATTTCCTTAATCAACTTGTGATTTTCACCCTCTGAGTTTTTCACAGATGTTTGTAACGAAGAAAATTCCATATCGAAACTGTTATCAACAAATTCAAAGAAATTGTGGTCGTAATATATTTCATTTTGAATCGTATATACGGAAAAATCACTCTCATTTGTTATGTTTTTTACTGCATATTCAACTGTTATCTCGGTTCCTGTGGGAACAGTTCCCGTATGTTTTCCATTATATGTTAGTAAGTAATTCAAGGTTATATTACTTGTATCTGCTGCAAAAACCACTGATGACATTGAAAGTATAATGGCGATAGTTAAGAAAATAGCCATTAACCTTTTAATCATAAAAATTCTCCTTTCCTTAGCCATTGGAGTATTATCCGAACTCTGTTTTACGTCCTCTTTTTGTTCGATACTGTGTTAAAAGCCTTGCCCATACGACGATATGGGCTTCGTTTTTGCCTTGTTTCGCTCAAAAATAGTTAGTAAAAAATTCTTTGAACCTCAAATGGTTCAAAATTGAGATTTTTCAAGGCAGCAGGTCGAAGAAATACTTTGTGTATTTAAGACCGATAACGAAGAAAAATCCTATTTTCAGCCATTTGAGGCAGGTTCGGATACTGCTCCAATGGCTAATGAAAAATTAAGAGGGGCTTTGCTTATTGAGAAGCAATAACCCCTCTCGATATTTTTCTTATAGCATTTTTATTGCAATAGGATTATCAGTTGTTTTCCCAAGCAGTCTTTACATCTGTAATATCGTCATTATTAACTTCCTTTGACTTGGTTACATCCGCCTTTAAGATACGTTTCATATAACTTTCAACCATATTAGCATCAACTGTATTGTAAACGCTTCTTGTATAGATAACGTCAGCAATATCTACAACCTCATCTACACTACAGTTAACATTATAGTTGTACTCGCCTACCGGTGTAACATTGCCACCAAATACAAACTCAACCTTTGCTTTGTATACATCATTATCTGCATAGGTTGTATCATCAAGCATTATGCTTGGAACAACATAACCATAAACATGCTTGTATGGGTGGTCATCAACATTGCCGTCATCATCTGTGTACATATATCCAGCTTCTGTTACATCAAGCATAAGAACATCACTATCACCATATTTGAAATGTGCGTTATCTACATCTGTGTAAACAAGTACAAGTTTGTAATCCGATACATATTGTGCGACCTCAATTTTAGGTATAGTTGCTCCGATTGTAACTGTAATTGTCTGAGCCGTAGTTGCAGTCTGGTCATAACCAGCAGGAACATCTACTCTATAAGTAATTGTATACGTTCCGGGATCTTTAATTACAGGAGCAGTTGTACTTTCTTCACTTACAGCACCGTCATCCACCTTGTAAGTGTAATATACGGTTGCTGCAGGAACGGTTGCTATAGAAACAGTATGCTCTTTAGCATCATACGGGAAGTTATATGTTGTACTTGTGATAAATTTTTCGTCTTCATCAGTTTTATCATAAACTGTTACTGTGAAGTCTTTAAGGAGAATTGTCACATTATCTGCCTCTGCTGTATTTGCCGTAGGAAGAGTATTTACAGACATTGCCACTGTACCAACAGTTGCTTCTTTAATCTTAAATTCTCCCGAAACCTCTGATTTCTGTGCTAATGCCTTGAAACTATAGGATGCAAGTTCGGTATCTTTTGTGAAAGCATCTTTTGATGTCTCATCCTCTTTGTATCCCTTGATAATACCTTTTTGTGATGTTGTTCCCTGATATTCAAATTTTTCTGAGTCATATTTAAGAGTCCATGTTGCTCCGGCATAATTCGCACCATCAGCCTTAACTACAACTGTAACAATATCATCAGCATAAACCTCATCAGCATTTGCTGTTGCAGAAACAGTCCATGTACCAACTACTGTGTAAAGGCCGGTAACATCATCATAAACAACCTGTTTTTCTGCTGCAAGGTAATTAGCAGGATCCTGGTCGAATGTACCGCCTGTGATGGACATAGTACCGCTTACGCCAAGAGTAGCATTCTTACCACCGGAGAAATTACCGCCTTCGATGGTAACAGTAGCACCAGTCTGTACGCAAACTGCAGAACCACTATCCATAGTGGTACCCTTCGGACCAATGAATGTACCTGCTTTAATAGTTACATTTGCAGCACCAGATACATTTACAGCATGACGGGTACCGCTTGTAGCGTTGAGCATATATTCGCCACCGTTGATAACTGCCTCAACATCACCGTCAATTCTCACTGCATGTCTTGCTGATTTGATGTTTACATTTTCAAGAGTAAGCATACCGCTGTTTACTTCAATTGCAGAAGCGGAACTATCTGTGTTTACGATAGAACCGTTCTTAACTGTCAAGGAAGCAGGGTTGCAAGGTGCAATATAACCATTCAATGTATTGCCGTTAAGGTCAAGAACGATTGTTGCATTATCTGCAATCGTGATGTTCTCTGTTGTGTTAGCAATAAGAGTTATATTACCACCAATAATAACTGCCTCCTGAAGTGTGAGATACCTCTCTTCACCAATCTGTGCTACACATCTTGCTTTTTTTGCTTGATCGTCAACAGTGATGTTAGAAGTTAACTCAGTGTATCCCAATTTAACAAGATCATCTATGTCATTTCCATCAACACCTAACTGTTTACCACCAAAAAGTGTATTAAACGGCATCGTTGTTCGACAATTAACAACACAGTTACTGTGGTCGTAGTCAGCAGGAAGGCCATCATAAGAATAACCAGGTTCTACGCGCATTCCACGACCACCGTTCATATCCTCAGGAGTTGGTTCACAATAAGTGTAGTTAGCCCATTCTCCGATTGTAACCTTCACGTTTTCACAGTTAACGTTATATTTACTCATGTCGGGATATGCTTTGCCGTCAAGTGTGACGGTTTCTTCCATACGACCGATAATCATACCACACATACGATAATTATAGTAATCGTATGAAGCCGTGCAGTCGTTGAATATATTTAGTTCACAAGCAATGTCTACGCTCTTAAAGGTGTAGGAAGCACCGGGTTCTGCCTGACCAACAACACCACCGATAGAGGAATCGAAAGAGCCCCAAAGGCCTGTAAGCGTAACACTGTTGTCAATAGTAATGTTATTAAATATATAATCACCAGATCCGGACCAACCTATGATAGTTCCGCAACCGTTGTTGTATGTTGCGATATTGCTGTCAGCAACTGTAATGTTTTCAAACACGCAAGTACCTTCTGCACTACCTGCGATAGCGGAAACGTCACCGCCCTCGCAAACAACCTCTGCTCCTGTGATTTTAAGATCCTTGATTGTTGCGTTTTCAACTATGCCAAAAAGACCTAAACTGCCGTAAGAACCCCATTCATAACCAAAAGCCCAACCGCTCTGATAAAGATTGGAAATTGTATGGTTACCACCATCGAAGATTCCCTTGAACACACCACTATCAGAATGATTTCCAATAGGCTTAAACGAAATCTTTTCATTATTGCTGTCAACTGCATAAAGGTCTAAGTCTTCTGTCAAAAGAACATACTTGCCTTCGTATGTGTTGCCTTCATTAACATCGTCACGGAATGCCTTCAAATCATCAATGTTATTGATTAAGTAAGGGGCTTCTTCTGTGCCATTACCGGAAAGAAGAGGTGCTACACCGCCGAGTTCTTCCCAGACAACAGGGTTTACATTATCCGCACCATTCATCTGTGCATCTGTTGTTGCAACAAGGGTGCCATCTATGTAAAGTTCAACCTTGGTAGGCTGTGCTCCGGCTTTTGGATGACCCGTTTCCCATGTTGTTGTCCAATATTCATCAGTGGATTCGGGATAGAAGAAATTCCATGTTACATAAACATCGCCGTCGATGATGCCGTCGACATCGTTCAGATAAGTTGTTGCAATATGAGTTTCGCCGGAGTAAAGTTTCAGAACAAAGCTTTCTTTCGCATTACCGCCGCCTTCGCCCCATACGCGAACATAGCCGTCAACTTCCTTTGTATATGCAGGAGAGTTGGAGCCTGTGGGAACAGCGGGAGCAAAATCAAGCACGCCGGTATTATCAATAATAAAACTTGTTGTATCAACAGAAACATTCACATTGCCTGTCATATTGAATGTATCGTTGGTATTGATTTTCGAATTATTCGCAAGTGTGATTTTAGCACCGTCAGTCCAGCTATCTGCTGTAACAATATTGAATACACCGTCAGAGTTGAATGTTGAGTTGTTCAGAGAAAGGCTGAAATCGCCCTCACTACTGTAACTGTGATTACCATTCACATTAACAGGTCCATGGGAAATAATCGTTGCACCGTTTGTTGCTTCGATATGACCTGTATAAAACTGGAAATAACTTGCTTCAACCGTACCGCCGTTTACAACAAGGTTGGCATTCCTTCTCATTACTAACTCATGAGTGTCGGAAACGAGTTTGCCGGTTGAGTTAACAACGGTTTTTGTTCCAAGCCAAAGGTTTAGACATGTAAGTGTACCGTCAACGACCACTGTGCAGTTGTCGTTATAATAGCCGAGCCAAATTACTCTGTCCTCAAGGTCAAATGTTACATTCTCCCCGATTGTAAGAGTATAGTCACCATTTGCACCTACAGCAAAGTCCAGATTAGTGCCATCATTATAGAAAGCGGCTGTTACCGGAGTATCTGCTGTAATTGTCAGATCCGCATCGAGGATTAGGTCATAATCTACGGTCATAACCTCGCGGGAATCAGCCAAAAGTTTGAGTTCAGACTCTTTGTTCTCAAGTGCGTATGTAAGTGCTGAAAGAACCGATTCGAATTTTTCAGTACCGACCTGTGCCACGTAGTTGGCTTCGGTAATTGTTTCTGTCGTATCATTCGCAAATACATTAAAGTTCATTGTGCTAAGTACCATTGCAAAGCAAAGTACAATAGCCATAATTCTTTTAAGTTTCACTTAAAAAACCTCCTTAAATAGATTTTTGCGAAAATTCCGCTTTCGCTTCGGGCAGAGTGATTTGGTTTTCATTACTTATACTGTCCTCTGCAAATCGGTATAAATAATGTATCAAAATTTTGCTCACCTCCATGATGCCGTATGGCAGTTAAACTTGATGAAATGTGTAGGCATTGTCTCAACTGCCACACGCATACACAAGATAATTAAATACCTTATAAAAGAAGATGGAACATCCTCTTTCAAAGCACACAACCCACTAAAACAGAAGTTGTAACAATCATTACGCAAAAACATGAAGAAAAAAAATATAATGATGAACAATCAGGTTGTATGCTTTGAAAGAGGAGTAAACCGAGTTTACCACCTTAGTAAGTGTGTATTGTGATATTTAATATCAACATTGCCGATAGTTACCGAAAAAATCTTCCTATAATCGGTATGTGTGATATATACAATCTTTTAAGTTCTCTTTTCCAATATGAATATTCTTCCTCCTCATAAGAACGCTTCATTTCCATCTTTATGTAGGATCTCTCTTCTTTAAATGGAATAATTACATTAACAACTAATGCCAAAAATATAATGAAACAAATGAATAATATTGCAAGGAAAAAAATAAACTCTTCGCCTACTAATATGTCTGTGCTATAATCCAATGTTGTTGCTCACTTTCTACTGCTTTTTCTTAAATTGCCACTTTCCTAAATAGAATGTGCCAACTTTACTTTACTTTTTTGTCTAATTTAATCATTATTCTGTCAAAGAGATTTTCAAGAAGCATTTGTGTTTTTTCTCTATCGTCCCAAATTGCATAATCTATTACAAACGCAATTATAGAATAAATAAAGATTTCTGCATCTTCGTGAGTACAGTCAAATATTGACATCAATTTTTTTGCATATCTTTCATACCACAATCTAAAATCCATTGATTTTTCACGCATACGTTTACCAAAAATAGGACTTGTAGTAATTTGAATTGCAAGACGAAGTTCATATTTATACTTTTCAACCTCATCCAAAATTGTGTCGAAATACTTTCTAATATTGTTTGTTGAATTTAATGTGTAAGTAAAAAGAGCGTCAACAACCTTTGACATTCCATATTTCCCGGCACTTATCCAAATATCGTCTTTATTTTCAAACCAATGATAAAGACTGCTTTGTGCGAGTTTTGTTTCTCTACACAGTTCACCAATAGAAGCATGAGATAGTCCCGATTTCAATAGATACTTCCAAGTGGTTTCGGTAATCTCTTTTTTTCTGTCGGACGTATTGTATTCAACCATTTCTTTCATCCCTTTCTTTATATACTTGTCGCCACAAAAGCCAAAAGTAATGGTCGTTACAAGTATTGGCAAAAAAAATTGCCTACAACATAATCGAAATTATGTGGTACGGCTCTCCCCACATAATCGAAATTATGTGGGAAAGTTTTTTATGAACACACGCTGTTTTGCCTACATAGTATATCACTTTGGGAGATGTTTGTCAATGACTTACGGCTATTTTCTTAAAAATCGTCATTATAAGAAAAAATAGACACAACAAAACTGACCGGTTGAACAATTTCAACATCGCCCGGTCTTAAAGTCGTGTCTAAATTTAGCATAATGGGAACTGTTAATTATCATTTTTAGAAATTATTGATAAAATACATCTATTGTCTACAACATAATTTCGATTATGTGGGATTTTTATTTATAATCGTAAAAGCCCTAATTGTTGTATCTGTTTACGGTGTATTTCGCCTGTTTCCATTGTATAGATACGTGTAGTATTTATGCTTGAATGACCGAGAATATCAGCGAGTCTAACAATATCTTTTTGTATGCTGTAATAAGTTCGTGCAAATAAGTGTCGAAGATTATGCGGGAAAACCTTTTCACGAGGAACTTTCGCATCTTCACAAAGAGATTTCATCATTTTCCATATTGTACTTCTGTCAAGTGGTTTACCTGTTCTTGTAACAAAAACAGGCCCACTTGTTATTTCTTGCTCTTTCGCATATTCAGATAACATTTTACAAAGTTCTTTAGGAAGAATAACAATACGCATTTTTCCTTTGCAGTTTATGGTTGCTTTTCTCACCTTTAGACTATCAATCGTAATAGCAGATAATTCTGATACTCTGATACCACTTGAACAAATTGTCTGCATTAGATAATACAGCCTTTCGTTCTTTTTAGACTTCGCAGCATCAAGTAGTCTTTCATATTCTGCCTTAGTAAGTTCTTTGTCCTTCTGAGTAAAAATCTGTTTTTGGATTTTCAGCATTTTAACCTTTAAGTCGTACCAATGGTTGAAGTCGAAGAAACTATTGAGGGAAGATAAAACGGAATTGACCGAGGCAGGTGCAAACTTTTCCGTCAGATGCTCTTTGTAGCATAGTACTGTTCTTTTATCAATTTCGTTGCCTGAAAGCCACACAAAAAATGCCATGACGTCACGCATATACTTTTCGAGTGTGGCGGTAGCCTTCTCCTCATTGATTAAATAGTTTCTGAAATTTTCAATCGGGTCTTGGGTTCCTGTCTTTGTAATTGTCATATTAACAACTTCCTTTCTTTAATTATACTATTATTTTACCACAAACATAATAATATTCGACGAAGTTGTCAATGACTTGCATTTTATCATACTATATGATATCTTATTTTTCAAGAAATGAATAACAAGATATATCAAGCGTTGTAAAGACCAAGCGATCAAGAACCCTTTTGCACAAATCAAAACCACCAGTGAAACTGGTGGTTTGCACAGCCCCTATAAGGGGCAAATACAGGCTTCATCCCTAAAAGGGACCACTGAAGTTTGACACCGCATTACACTCACAGGCAGCCGCTCACGTGCGGCTGTCTTTTTTT
>JAZUCL010000012.1:0-125255 GCA_045639125.1 Eubacteriales bacterium
GTTTCATTACTTGATTCCTCCTTCGAATAATTTCGGCGGTTGGCTAGACCTGCCTCAATTATATCAAAGGAGGATATTTTTTGCCACGCATAGCTAAAGCTTTTTCGTACCACCAGCACTGCTGGTGGTTTTCGTATACAACAGAAAACCGCCGCATCTTTTGATACGGCGGTTTTACAATCGAATCTTAGGAAAGAATTGCCTGCTCGGTATCCTTGTCGAACAAAGCGACTCTGGATGTGTCGATAGCAATCTTAATCTTATCACCTACACGAGCAGTAGAAGTAGGAGCAACACGTGCGGTAAAGTTGCAACCTTCAACCATAAGGTAGAGATAAATCTCAGAACCCATCATTTCTACAACTTCAACATCAGCAGAAATGATAGCATCAGAATACATATTCAAGTAAACTTCTTCGTCGTGGATAAGTTCAGGACGAATACCAACAATAACTTCCTTACCTGCGTAAGAAAGAACATCAGCGGAACGTGCTCTTTCACCTGAAAGTTTCAAATAAGTGTCACCGATCTGAACATAAGTTGCACCGTCTTTATCAACAACAGTACCAGTTACTGTGTTCATTTGGGGAGAACCGATGAATGTTGCAACAAAGAGGTTGCAAGGGTGCTGATAAAGTTCTTGGGGAGAAGCAACCTGCTGAATAAAACCGTCCTTCATAACTACGATACGGCTACCCATTGTCATAGCCTCGATCTGATCGTGAGTAACGTAGATAAAGGTAGTAGCAAGTTTTTGATGAAGTTTTGTAAGTTCTGTTCTCATCTGAGCACGAAGTTTAGCATCAAGATTAGAAAGCGGCTCGTCAAGAAGGAATACCTTAGGATCACGAACGATTGCACGACCAAGTGCAACACGCTGACGCTGACCACCGGAAAGAGCCTTGGGCTTACGGTCAAGAAGATGAGAAATGTCAAGGATTTTTGCAGCCTCGTCAACTCTCTTCTTAATCTCATCCTTGGGAGTCTTGCGAAGTTTAAGACCGAATGCCATATTCTCAAATACGGTCATGTGGGGGTACAGAGCATAGTTCTGGAAAACCATTGCAATATCTCTGTCCTTAGGTGCTACATCATTAACAAGTTTGTCATCAATATAAAGTTCGCCTTCAGAAATCTCCTCAAGACCTGCAATCATTCTAAGGGTAGTGGACTTACCACAACCGGAAGGACCAACAAGGATAATAAATTCCTTATCTTCAATATCAAGATTAAAATCTGAAACTGCAGTTACGCCACCGGCATATCTTTTATATATACCTTTAAGTTTTACACTGGACATACTAATTTGACCTCCATAAAATTCATTACCTGTTCTAATATTATAACAGATTTTTTGTTAAAGGTAAAGTGGTTTATTAGACAAAGGTTAACTGTCTTGTTTGTACAATCTGCCAAGACAGATTTTTTCTTTTTGTTTTGTTATACAAATTTCCTGTTATTTTTTTGAATTTTTTTATTTCATACTTACATTACACTTTATTTGCCGCACTTTTTAGTTTTTGCTCCTCATCATCACTTAGAACACGGTATTTTCCTGTTGGAATTTTATCGTCAAGATAGAGTTCACCGATAGCAATACGCTTTAGATATGTCACCTCTGCACCACACGCTTTTGCCATACGTTTGACTTGATGGTATTTGCCCTCACAGATAGTCACGTATGCACTGTTATCACCTATTAGTTCGAGATGTGCCGACATACACTTGTATCCACCATCTATTGTCAAGCCATCTAAAAATCTCTGCGGTGCATCGTTTGGGAAAGTTCCGTTATAACGTATAAAATACCGTTTCTCCACATGATTTTTGGGAGAAAGAAGTTTGTGAATTAGTTCTCCATCGTTTGTAAGCAATAAAAGCCCTTCGCTGTCCTTGTCTAACCTGCCTGCAGGAGATAGTCCAAGCCGTCTGTACTTATCCTCAACTAAATCAAGAACTGTAGCCGCCCTGCTATCCTCTGTTGCGGTGAGGTAGCCGGCGGCTTTGTTCATCATTAGATATACATACTTTTTATATACGACTTCAACGCCGCCTACCGTCAAACGTGCAGTATCGGGACAAATCTTCTTTTCCACTTCCCGTACTACAATGCCGTCAACAGCCACTTCACCACGCTTTATACTCAGGTGAACGTCACGGCGACTGCCTATACCGAGGTTTGACAGCACCTTATCTAACCGTTCAATTTTCCCCACAGTATCCCTCTCAGTTTTTTCTTAAGTATATCAAAGTTTTACCGAATTTTCAACCCTTTATTCAGGACGTGCAAATCCATGCATAAATCCCTCACGATTTGACGAGCAAATGTCGCCGCCAATCACCCGATTTTTATATATAAGGAGATTTGCACATACGCCATCTTCACTTGTTGGGTAATTTTTCACCTCATAAGTATATCTTTTTACACGTTTGCCACGATACTTTTCCAGGTCACAATTCTGATACTTTTGCAGTTCATTATATTCACTGTACGTTTCGTCAAAATCCTCGGGGATTGTTACTTCCTCAATTTCGAGAGGAGTTGCAGATACCTCCCATCCAAAAGACGTAAGGAACGCAATTCTGTCATCATTGGTCTTGATATTCTTAAAATCAACGACCATTTTTTCTCTCTCGTCAACAATTTTCGCCGTTTCGTCAGAATTTGAGCCACCTATACCTGATATAATTCCAATTACAAGTGCAATAACTGCAAATATACCAAGTACGGCCGCCACAAGTCTACCTTTAGTTACCTTTGCTGTATAAATAAACATATATTCCTCCGTTTCCGCCCAAGACGGCTTTCAATTTCTGTTTTAATACTATGTATAACCTCTTAAGTTTAGAACAAAATGTAAATGCACCTGTCTATTATATCAACAGGTGCATTTACAAAAGCCACCGAATACTCGGTGGCTTTGTAGTATTTTTTATTCGTCATCATCTGCAACGTTAAGTTTGGAGTTCTCAATAACTTTAGCCTGGACAGGTGCAGGGGTGTCCTCATAACGTACAAAGTTAAGGGAGAAACTACCTCTACCCTGTGTAATACTACGCAAATCTATAGCGTACTTTGCCATCTCAGCCATGGGGACTTCTGCCTCAACAAGAGATTCGCCATTGCCAATGGGGTTCATACCCATAACACGACCACGACGTTTGTTAAGGTCACCTATAATATCTCCCATATTCGCATCAGGTACAGTTACCTTTAACTCACCGATAGGCTCCATGATAACAGGATTACCAAGTGGGAGACCTGTCTTGTAAGCGATACGTGCAGCCATCTTAAATGACAACTCGTTGGAGTCAACATCATGGTAAGAACCATCTATCAATGTAGCCTTCAAACCAACTACCGGATATCCTGCCAAAACACCACGCTCCATAGAATCACGAAGTCCCTTTTCAACTGCAGGGTGGAAGTTCTTAGGAACGCTACCGCCGAAAATCTTCTCCTCGAATACGAGTTCATCGCTATCCCACGGTTCAAATTCAATCTTAACATGACCGTATTGACCGTGACCGCCGGACTGTTTTTTATGCTTTCCTTCAACTGTAACCTTTTTGCGGATTTTCTCACGATAAGGTACGATAGGATCGCTCAATTCAGGCTCAACACCGAATTTACTCTTGAGTTTTGCACAGATAACGTCTATGTGCATATCACCCGCACCTGCAACAATAAACTGCTTTGTCTCTGTATCGGTATAAGATACAATGGTACGGTCCTCATCACGAAGTTTTGTAAGACCGGCAGCAATCTTTTCTTCGCCGCCCTTTACCTTGGGGGTAATGCACTGGCGATAGCAAGGCTCAGCAAACTTAATACCCTCAAATGCAATAGCCGACTTACCTGCACACAGAGTATCGTTAGTCTTTGTATTGACAAGTTTTGAAACTGCACCAATATCACCAACGCATACTTCGTCAACTTCAATATTCTTCTTACCACGAACCATATAGATATGGCCCATCTTCTCATCTTCACCTGTACGAGAGTTTTTAAGAGTCATATCGGAAGTTACCTTACCTGACATAACCTTAAAGAATGACATTCTGCCGTACTGGTCAGTGGAAGTCTTAAACACGAATGCAGTTGCAGGAGCGGACTCATCCTTTGCAATTTCAACTTCTTCCTCACTGTCAACCTTAACAGCAATCTCTGCTTCGCTCTCAGATGGCGATGGTATGTACTTAATAATAGACTCAATAAGAGCAATAGTTCCAAATCCTGTAAATGCACTACCGCAGAATACAGGGCTGATCGTACCGTCCTTGATACCTTTCTTAACACCCTGCTTAATTTCTTCCTGAGTAAATGGCTCGTCATTGAAGAACTTCTCCATAAACTCGTCAGATGTTTCAGCAACGCTTTCTGCAAGCATAGCATTAAGTTCAGCAATACGCTCTGTCATGTGAGCAGGAACTTCCATTTCAATACGCTTATTGCCGTCAACTTTGAACGCCTTGCCAACTGCCATATCGTAGATACCAACAGTTTTTTCACCTTCAAGTACAGGAATAATGATGGGACATACCGATACACCAAACTTTTCTCTCAAATCTTCAAGAGCCTTCATGTATCTTGCATTTTCTTCGTCAATCTTGGAGATGTAGAACATCTTGAGAAGATTTGCATCAGTTGCATACTTCCAACTCTTCTCAGTACCGACTGCAACACCACTCTTTGCTGTAAGAACAATCAAAGCCGCCTCACAAACACGAATAGCCTGCATAACCTCACCAGAAAAATCAAAGAATCCGGGGGTGTCGATTACGTTAATTTTATATCCATCAGTTTCTACCGGTGCAAGAGACGCAGAAATTGAAAAATTACGTTTAATTTCTTCAGGGTCGAAATCGCACACGGTATTTCCGTCTGCTACCTTACCCAAACGATCTGTATTTTTTGTTAAGTAAAGCATACTTTCAGCAAGAGATGTCTTTCCATCTCCACCGTGTCCCAAGAGGCATATATTCCTAATTTTGTCCGCTGTGTAACTCATTGTTAATCAACGCTCCTTTATTATATAATTAATCCTTAGAAATATTTAAGGATTTTATTACGATAAAATAACTGATAGCCAATAATCTGTATAACTGTTTTTACCCTCATTGACTAATATATTTCCTCGTCTCTTGTATTATATAACAAATTCTAGGAAATTTCAATAGAATTTTTATTTATTCTCACAATATACAAATAGGCCCTGAAAAATTTGTGCATTTTTCAGGGCCTATTGATTATTTTATCTTCGATTTGCCGCTTTTGACGTAAAAATGGTAGGAACAAACCACAGGAGAATGTAACAGATGAGATAAAAAGGAGTTACAGATGAAGGGGTATTTGTAAACAGAAGATAGAATACAATAGGCATGCCAAGAATAACACTCAGCCAACCAAGTAACATATTTACCTTGAATGCTGCATGAACTCGTTTACCTCCTGATACAACATCAGAATAACTGTTCATATTGTCAACAGCGATTGCCGCACAAATTTCATCCTCTGTTTCATCCTTCAAACCTGAGTATGCAATACGCTCTTCCAATTCGGGATATCCAAATTTATCTTGAGAGAGTTTGAACTTTAACTCCACCATAGAAGGAGTGATGTTAAAGTCACGGCTTGCAATTACAGGTACTACCTTGCGGTGTACGAAATAATTGAGGGCACGGCGTACAGACGGCTGAGAGTCGTACTTCAATGTAAAGTGTCCTGCAAGTTGCATATTAACTGCAAGGAATATACTGTTTTTTGCATTTACGCCCTCAGGAATACGAATTCCTGAACGCATAATAAATCCTGCACTACCCAAAAGAACCTTTTCACCATTGACATAAGCACCAAGTCCACCATTTTCAAAGAACTCAAAGTTCTCCACAACTGGAAGGTTGCCTCCGTCCATACGATGCAGATATTCGCAGAATACATCATATAATCCGCTGCCTGACGCTTTAAGCATACTCATAGCATAGAGATTAGTCTTTTCAGGAGTAAATCCACTGTAAGTCTTTGTACCTACAACGGCTACCATCTTTGTGGGAAAAATATCGCCGTCTTTCACTACAGCAGCATCTGTTTGAGCAAGGTACTTTGCACCACGATTACCAGCAACTACCGAGCCGCTCGATACAAGGTGTGACGATACGGACTTAAATGGATAAACGTATGCTAAAACCGCTCCTGCAGGTACAGATACTGCAAGTACGGCACTATAGCACCACAAGAAGCGGTGTGCAGCACCAATTCCAAATGAGGCGGTAATTGCAAAAATAAAGCCAAGTACCAAAACGAACGGAACGTAGAAACGCATTACACGTTCCGAGTCGTCTTCCTCTAAAACCATAGTCATAATCGTTTTGTCTAAAGGTGCTGGGGCTACCTTATATACAGTACGCACCTTACCTGCCGCATCTTTCATGCCCTTTATAACTGCATAACGACAATCTTTACGACATATTGCACGCATAGCATCTCTGACTGCACCATAACGCATAAGTCTTGCCAAACTGCCAAAAAACAGTGTCAGAATAGATACTCCTGCATAAGGTAGATATCCGCCCCACTTGGGGAATATGATAATGCTTATAGTATGAAACAGCGTTATAAACGAGAACACTGCAATAAGCGTTTCTGACTTAAAATTGAATTTAGGCACATTACGAAGACCGTCAACAATCATACTTATGTTTATAAGCATTGAACCAATCTGAATAATGGCAAGAAGAAAGAGGAATATAAACGGTAAATTTATATAAGAAATAAAACCGGGTAGAGGCCACTTATAAGTTGCTGCAGTAGTTATATATGTAGCAACTGCCGACAGAATAAGGGTTACAATACATCTCCAACGATAGTAGTCAACTGCACTTTTTGCCTTCTTTTCAGCCGCTTCAGGCATCAGTTTTTGAAACGTCTTAAGGTCATCGCTTATTGCGTAACCGAAAGACTCCTCCAACATTGAATTTTCACGGTCAATTTTTGCACGTCCCGACACTCTGCGTACAGGCTCATTGTCCTGTGCGTCATATTCCTGTGTCACTTTTACCGCACTTTTTTGTGCAACGGATTTTGGAATATTTGGAGTGTCGTTTGCCTGCTGTTTTCTACTCATAGCAAGTCTGACACGGTCGGAAATCTGCTCAGTAACATCAATATCTTCAGATGTCTTTTTTTCTATTCCTTCCATAATTTCAGACACGTGAGGCAACTTTACAGTGTCCTCCATAATCGTATCAGACACTTTATTGTCAGTCGGTGACTCAGAAAACTCAGACATAATCTCGTCGAGTTCGTCATTTGACTCAACGGGAGTATACGTCTTTGAGGTGTTTGGTACAGAGTTTGCTTTTGGGTCTACGTCCATCGGTTTTTGAGGTGCAGCACCAAATTCCATCATAATTTCATCTAAGGAAATGTCGTTGGAAATCAAATCTCCAGTATCATCAACCATCGCCTTAAACTCACGCATTTCGTCCTCACCGACAATCGGTGTATTTTTATCATTCATACTTCCACCCACTTTCTATAAACGGCGGCGAACAGCCTCAAACAGCACAACTGCCGCAGCGGCAGATGCGTTAAGCGAGGGCATCTCGCCTTTCATTGGGATAGACAACACAAAATCGCAGTTTTCTTCAATAAGTTTGCCCATTCCGTCTCCCTCGTTACCAATGATAATGGCAGATGCACCTGCAAGGTCAGCCTCAAACAGTGGTGTTTTACCACCTGCCGCAGTACCGAAAATCCACACGCCTTTTTCTTTAAGGTCTTTAATAGTGGCATTTAAGTTTGTAACTCGTGCCACAGGTACGTGTTCAAGTGCACCTGCCGCCGCCTTTGCCACAACAGCCGTCAATCCCACACTTCTTCTTTTAGGAATAATGACACCGTGAGCACCTGCCGCCGATGCAGTACGAATTATTGCACCAAGGTTATGTGGATCTGAGAGGCTGTCACAAATAACTATGAGCGGCTTCTCTCCCCTATTTTCTGCTTGTGCAAGAATTTCATCTACTGACACGTACCCATGTTCAGCCACAGATGCAATTACGCCTTGATGTGTACCTGTCGAACTCATATAGTCAAGTTTACGGCGGTCACATTCAGCAATGACAATTCCTGCCGCTGCCGCCTTACCCTTAATAGCCGCCAACATGCCATCATTTATTCCCTTTTGGACATACAATTTGTCAATGGTGCGTCCCGATTTGAAAACTTCCATTACGGCATGACGACCCTCTACATAAGATGAAGACGGGTTAAAATCATTGGATTCCCTTTCAGGTGAGTTTTTTTCTCTGGGCTTATCGAATTTGCGTATTCTTTTGCCTGCACTTTCAGACATTTATTAAAACAGTCCTTTCTGTTACTCCGTTAGGACAAGGTGTATCAAATGATATACCTCTATATAATACATTTTACCACAGATTTCGACCAGTTGCAACAAACTTTTCAAAAACATTAAAATTTGTCGTTTTTTCTTTCAAAACACAAATTTTTGTTATAAATTGTAAACGCAGATTAGAGGACATAACATATCCATCGTTCAGTTAAATTTGGGTAGGCACACTACTTCACAAACGAAGTCCGTTAACTACCTATGGGTAAAAAAAATCGACAAGAATCTTACGAAACTTGTCGATTTTTGGTGCGGACACCGGGACTTGAACCCGGACGGTCTCCCATGCGCCCCTCAAACGCACGCGTCTGCCGATTCCGCCATGTCCGCATATAGACAACCAAGGAAGGTTTTCCCTGACTGCCTTGTTAGTATACGACATTTTTTCTCAATTGTCAATAGGTAATTTGAAATTTTTATAAATGTTTTATCCGTAAGCATTAAACCCACAAGTTTGACATAGTGGTTCAACGGCTAAATGGTGAGTAAAGCCATCATAAATCGCCTGTGCTCTTGGCGTGGAAAGAATATCTTCCAACTGATTTTCAAGTATATTGCCAAGGGAAATTGTTCCATCGCTGTCAAGACAGCACGGCACTACAGTTCCGTCAACTAAGATACCGCATTGGGTTCTAAGTCCATAACAAAACTTTTCTCTGTTTTTGTCAGTTTCTGTAAGTGCCGGAATTTTCTTTGCATCTGGCCACACAAACTCCGTATCGCCATTTAGAAACACCTTATCTTCAAGTACGATGCCTTTGTATCGTCCCTTTCGCTCAGGTGTATCGGCAGGCAAGTTGTAGTGTGACAGTATTCTCGTCACAGCATCTTTTTGAATTTCGTTGCCGTTTGTCCAAACACGATATGCGATAATCGGTCTGCCTTGTTCCCTACTCTTGTCGGCAAAGGAAAACAGAGCATTAAGATATGTGTCCATATCCGTTTTTACTCCACCTTCCCATAATGAGTGTACAGAAAAATTAACCTGACGTACACACCTATGTGCAAGTAAAACCGGGCCTGCTTTTGAAATTAACGTACCATTTGTGACAACATTCACATCAAGTCCATAGTTGTCGGCTATTGTCAGAATTTTATCCAATTCAGGATGAAATAATGGTTCACCTGTCACATGGAGAAAAATACACGGTGTATGGTTATGTATTCTTCTTATAATATCCTCAAATCTGTCTGTCGGCATAAACTCTTTCTTTCGGGTATTTTGCGGACACATTCTACAGTTGAGATTACAGCATGAGGTTATTTCAATGTATATCCGCCTAAATCTCATTTGTTTTCTCTCCGTTTGAATAAAACATTCATTTTCTTTTCCACTACTTCACGGCGATTTGCCTTTTTCACATCGTCTTTTTCCCAGCCGTTTTTAGTCTGTATAAGGCAAGTACCCTCCGCTGTATCGGCAGGTAAATGACTACGCTCCACTAAGATAGTGTTCCCTGATTTATCTTCCAGGTACGCATATTCTCCCTCAAAACGATCTACTACATGGTGTTTCATTTCACCACTCCCCATTTTGTAATGTTTTTAGTATGCCTATCATTTATCCGCCGCACATGATATATCAAATGTTGAGTCACGATAGATGCTTATAACAATATTCCCTGATGTATCAGTACGATATACCTTACAGCCTCTTTCTTCATATTTCTCAATAACACTTTCAGCCGGAAGATTGTTTTTAGAATTTACTTCGCACGTTATAAAAGCGTGGGATGGTGTCACAGCATCTAAGAAGTCATTACATGATGATGACTTTGAGCCATGATGTGCCACTTTCATCAAATCACAGTCAATGTCAAATCCCATATCAAGTACAGCAAGTTCAGACTCCCGCTCCATATCACCTGTAAAAAGCATACGCACTCCTGCAACCGACATGATAAAAGATATACTTTCGTTGTTAAGTTCCTCCCACTGTATCATCGGATCTGGAGAAAGCATTAGCAACTCACCCTCACCAAAAGGTATGACATCACCTGGTGTAGGTTCCGTTACCTTCAAGTTAAGTTCTGCCACCGCATCTAAAAGCCGCTCATAAGTACGAGTTTCAGAAATTGCATAAGGCATAATTATCTCGTCTGTTTCATACTTTCTCAATATTTGTGTCATACCTCCAATATGGTCTGTGTGTGGGTGTGTTGCAACAACCTTATCAAAGGTATTTATACCAAGTGATTGTATATATCGTGCTACATAGTCGGCAGTATCTGCCTCACCTGCATCTACAAGCATCACCTCTTCGCCGGAAATAACAATTATTGAGTCTGCCTGTCCAACGTCCAAAATATGTACTTGTGCTGCAATATTCTCAGACTCAAGAAGTTCTGACAAGGTCGGACGTGTATTGAACATTTCAAAAACATCTGACCAGGCTGTTTCTCCAATTAAAAGACTTATGACAATTAAAATACCGATAATGACTGTAATCGGTTTAACAGCACTCTTGTCTGATTGCCAATTTCTCACGTCTAAGTCACCCCTTTTCATGTCATTATTATATCGTATTTTTCTGTAAATTTCTACCTAAATCTAAATATTTGTAAATTTAGTTGTTACAAACTTGTAATTATTCATTTTTTATCTTGTGTTATTGCAAAAATTAAACTATACTTATATTAAGTTATATTTTAAGAGGTGTCGTATGTCTCAGTCAGTTAAAAAAAGGAATATTAAAGTCAGCACAATCCTAACTATATTGGTATCGGTTTTCGCCGCACTACTAATTGTCACGGTTGCCGCACTGGGCTACTTTTATTCTCGTATTTCTTCCACTACAATTCATAACGGTGTAACTGTCGGCGGTATTGATGTAGGCGGACTAAGTAAGTTTGAAGCGGCAGAACTTTTGGAAAGTACCATGTCTCAGCGTGATACGGACTTTACAGTTACTACCAACAACAAAGTACAAACCGTAAATTACGCAGATGTCAACGCAAAGGCAGATTTGAAAACCGCAGTTGAAAACGCATACAACCACGGAAGAACAGGCGGTATGTTCCAGCGTTTTTACGCAATTATTATTGCAAACTTTGGCGGTGCCGACTACTTTCTGCCATTTAACTTTGACTCTAAACTTGCCGATAAACTGTGTGACAGTATAATAGACAATGCACAAAGCGATTTTGAAAACTCCTCCTATGAAGTTGTAGACAACGCTCTTGTTGTAAATCTCGGCAAAGCAGGCACAGTCCTTGACGCAGATATGCTTAGAAATAGCGTTATAAACAATATTCAATGCGGATTGACTAAGGATTTAACATTTACTCTTACTGTTCGTGAGCCTGACCCGTTGGATTTTGAAAAAATTCGCAAGGAAATTGAATGTGAGCCATCAAATGCAGTGCTCCACAACGAAGATTTACTCAATCCGTACGTAACTCCCGAAGTTTATGGTATCCGTCTGGATCAAAGTCAGGTTGATGCTGTAATGTCACAAGTTGACGGCAGCAAGTCAACTTATACTATTCCATTAGTTGTAACCGAACCTGACATTCTCTCCTCAGAAGTTGGATATCGTGAGCCATTTTCTGACGTTCTTGCCCATGTAACCACATCACTAAACGTAGGAAATAAACCTCGTACAAAAAACGTGGAACTTGCATTAAGTTTCGTAAACGGCAAAATTCTTATGCCCGGTGAGGAATTTTCATACAATGATGTTGTGGGTGAACGTACTTATGAGCGTGGTTTCAAAGATGCAAAGATTTACGTTTCCGGTGAGGTTGTAGACGGAATTGGCGGTGGTATCTGTCAAGTATCCACAACTCTTTATATGGCGGCTTTACGTGCTGACTTGGAGATTACCTCTCGAAGAAACCATCGTTTTACCGTTGACTATGCTCCTCTTGGTGAAGATGCAACTGTAGTATATGGACAGGTAGACTTTAAGTTTAGAAACAATACCGAATACCCCATTCGTATAGATTGTGAATTAAAGGACCAAAAAGTAGATTTGTCACTTATGGGCAATCAAGTGACTGAAAATAAGGAAGTTAAACTTGAAACAAAAGTCCTTTCAAAGACACCTTTTCAAACTGTAACTGAGTATGACGAAACTCTTGCCCCTGATCAAACAAAGACAAAAAACGGTGGTTATACAGGTTATAAGACGGAAACGTATCGTGTAGTATACATTGACGGTAAAGAAGTTTCTCGTACATTTGAAAACAAGAGTACCTATACAAAACTTGACAAAGTAATCCTTTCCGGCACTGATCCAAACGCAACAGTCAATGAAAATCCAAATGAAAATCCTGACGTATTGGATCCTAATACAAATCCATCAACACCACAGACTCCTGAAGAAAATAATCCTGTATCTGAAATGCCCGATTGGCTTCGTCCAAGACAGACTACACCTGCAGTAAACTAATTACAAATACTAAAAAGGAGACTTGTATATGGCAACTATGACTCAACTTAGGCTTGCGGTAAAGGCACACGCAAAGAAAATGTTTGCAGAAAATGTCGGTGCGTGTATCGCCGTATCCATTATTGCATCTGGGCTGTCATTTCTCGTTTCCTCTCTTGTGAATTTTGGAAATATATCGGCTGAGGAAGTATTAGAGGCTGAAAACGTAATGGTCTTTTTGCCACAACTTCTGTATTCAATGTCAATTGCACTCCTTATAGGATTTTTTATCTCCCCTATTACTGTCGGAAGTTACGCCTTTTACATGGGTGCTGCTGCAAATGCCAAAAAGAAAGTCAGTGACGTATTCGTTTGGTTTGGTGATTTGAAACTTTTTGGTAAGGCTATCGGTGCAACAATTTGGTATACAATACTCACTGTGTTTTTGCTGTTTATCTGCCTTTTCATTCCCTTTACTATCGGCTTTATAATCAATGCATCAACACTTACAGACACAGCCCTTTTCGTAGGGGGAATTGTGTTTATCGTCTTGACTTTTGTTGGAACTATCGTGGCAGAGATAAATATATACGCACTAATGCCTGCTATGTATTTGATAGCAGAAAACCCCACACTGCGTATATTTGAGGCATTTGCCCTTTGCCGTGGTATGATGCGAGGTCACAAATGGGAGTTTTTTCTACTCCATTTAAGTTTCTTAGGTTGGCAACTTCTTGCAAGTGTAACCTGTGGTTTATCTTTATTATATGTCAATCCATATATGCAGTTGTCGATTTCCACTTATGTACGACAGCGAGTTGTGATGTATGCCGCAAAGCATATAAAATTTTCCGATACAACAGACGCAAACAACACAAATACTCATGAGAAAAGAGAAATATAAATGATAAACATTGTACTTGTAGAACCTGAAATTCCACAAAATACAGGTAATATTGCCCGCACCTGTGCCGCAACCGGTGCAAATCTTCACATTGTCAAGCCTATGGGTTTTGAGATTGATGACAAGAAACTAAAACGTGCCGGACTTGACTACTGGCATCTGTTAAATATAAAATACTACGACAATATAAATGACTTCTTTTCAAAAAATAGTGGTACTTTTCACTTTGCCACCACAAAGGGCGGTCACGTCTATTCTGACGCAAAATATTCAGACGGTGACTATATCCTTTTTGGCAAGGAGACGAAAGGGCTTCCTGAGGATTTGTTACGGCTAAATCGTGACCATCTTGTGCGTATTCCTATGATTTCAGACGCACGAAGCCTCAATTTATCAAATTCCGTTGCAATAATCGTATACGAGGCACTCCGCCAACTTAATTTTCCAAATCTTTTGGACTTTGGAACACTTCCCGAATAAAAACTATTTTCACTTTTGGACTGACGATATACAACTCCGCAGTAAAATTATAAGTGAATTTAAGCGAAGATAGGAGCAAAAAATGAAGGATATAGATAAATATCGTGGCTGTATTATCGGTGGAGCCGTTGGCGATGCACTTGGTTACGCTGTTGAGTTTTTAGAGGACAGATATATTTTTGAAAAATATGGCGATGAAGGAATAACGGAATATTCTCTTGTTAATGGAGTTGCTCTTATTTCTGATGATACGCAAATGACCCTATTCACCGCAAACGGTCTTCTTTACGGTAAAACACGAGGAATGACAAGAAGTATTATGGGTTCCTATCCCTCTTATATTGCTCTTTGCTATAAGGATTGGTTGAAAACTCAAACCGCAGACGAGTTTGGATTTGAACCTCCTGAATATTCTTGGCTCAATAACATTCCTGAAATGAACCATAGTCGTGAACCCGGACGAACTTGTATCAATTACCTTATGCACGATAATTTAGGTTCAACGTCTGACCCAAAAAACGACAGTAAAGGTTGCGGCGGTGTTATGCGTGTCGCTCCCATTGGTCTGTATTTTGAAGATAAATATTACTCGATGGATGAAATAGATATGATTGGTGCAGAAACCGCTGCATTAACTCATGGTCACGAACTTGGATATATTCCTGCTGCAATGCTCGTACATATCGTACACCTCTTGGCACACAATACCAATATCACGGTTTTAGACGCAGTATCAGATGCAAAAAAAGCAATATCACGGTTGTTTCCCAACGCAAAGCATTTGAATGAACTGCTTGAATTAACAGACAAGGCTATCAACCTTGCTTCAGAGTCAGAAATTGATGACCTTGACGCTATCCGTGAACTTGGCGAAGGATGGGTTGCAGAAGAAACTTTGGCAATTGCAATTTACTGTTCGTTAAAATATGATAGCAACTTTGAAAAGGCAATAATTGCCTCAGTCAATCACAGTGGAGACAGTGATTCAACAGGTTCTGTCACAGGCAATATTCTTGGAGCACACCTTGGGATGAGTAAAATACCTGAAAAGTTTTTAACTAACCTTGAACTCAAAGAAACGATTCTCGAAATTTCAGATGACCTGTTCAATGATTGCCGAATCTCCGAATACGGCAATCACAAAGATGAGGTGTGGGTAAGTAAATACATCGAACACACATACAAAGGTTAAATTTTGATTTATTGAACCAAAATGAAATTTCCTTTGATAAAGTAAATTGAAGAAAAAATTCAATATCAACTCTTAAATGCGTGGACTTCACGCATTTTTTTTGCATTTTTAACAATTACACACGGATAATTTTGCAACAATGCACAAAATACGTTGTCTTTTTATCGTTTATTTAACGCACTTGTAAAAAATAGCGTAAATCCGCCTTTTTCTCTTGCTTTTTGCCCATAATTGACTTATAATTAGTATTCGAAGTGTTAAGTTTGCAGATACATTTTTTGTGTGTCGTCATGCAGATTACTGCGTATAAAGTATCTTGTAAAACAAGGTACGTTAAAATAATATTCAATATGCCGAAAGGAGCCTATATTTATGAAGTACAACAAAAAGAGCATCGAAGACATTGACGTTGCAGGTAAGCGAGTTTTAGTACGTTGTGATTTTAACGTACCGCAAGACGAAGACCTCAACATTACTGATGAAACACGTATTCTTGGTGCACTCCCGACAATTAAGTATCTTATCTCTAAAGGTGCTAAGGTCGTTCTCTGCTCTCACCTTGGTCGTCCAAAGGGTGAGTTTAAGTCCAAGTATTCTCTTGCTCCCGTAGCAAAGCGTCTTGGTGAGCATCTCGGTATTACAGTTAAGATGGCAGAAGATGTCATTGGTGATAGTGCAAAGGCTACCGTTGCTTCTCTTGCAAACGGCGAAGTAGCACTTCTTGAAAATGTTCGTTTCCACAAGGAAGAGGAGAAAAACGATGCAGATTTTGCTCGTGCTCTTGCTTCTTTTGGTGACATCTATGTAAATGACGCATTTGGCACAGCACATCGTGCTCACGCTTCTACCGCAGGCGTTGCTGATTATCTACCTGCAGTATGTGGTTATCTTATCCAAAAAGAAATTTCTATCATGGGTAAGGCTCTCGAAGATCCTCAGCGTCCTTTCGTTGCTATTTTGGGCGGTGCAAAGGTATCCGACAAGATTGGTGTTATCAACAATCTCTTAGAGAAAGTTGATACTATCGTTATCGGTGGTGCTATGGCATACACATTTGCAAAGGCTTGCGGCGGTTCTGTCGGCACATCTCGTTGTGAGGACGACAAACTTGACTATGCAAAGGAAATGGTAGAAAAGGCTAAGGCTAAGGGCGTTAACTTCCTTCTTCCTATCGATACCCTTGCTGCTGATAAGTTTGACGAGAACGCAACACCTGTTGTTGTAGAAACAAACAATATCCCTGACAATCTTATGGGTCTTGACATTGGACCTAAGACTATTGAGTTATTTACAAATGCAATCAAGGACGCCGGTACTGTTGTATGGAATGGTCCTATGGGTGTATTCGAGTGGGACGCTTTTGCAAATGGTACAAGAAGCGTTGCTCGTGCAATCGCTGAAAGCAATGCAATTTCTATCATTGGCGGCGGTGACTCCGCAGCAGCAGTTGAGCAACTTGGCTTTGCTGACAAGATGACTCACATTTCCACCGGCGGCGGTGCTTCCCTTGAGTTCCTTGAAGGTCTTACTCTTCCGGGTATTGCTTGCCTCCAAGATAAGTAAATTTAGTTAACATTTAGTATTAAATTCCAAATATATACAAACAGATTCTGAAAGGATGTTTTGATTTTGAATCAGAGATACCGTAAGACAATCATCGCAGGCAACTGGAAGATGAACAAGACCCCTGCCGCTGCAAAGGCTCTTATTGAAGAACTTAAGTCCCTTGTTTCCAAAGTTAAATGGTGTGAAATCGTACTTTGTGTACCTGCAATCGATATTCCCGCCGCTATAAAGGCATCTAAGGGCTTTAAGGTTTCTATCGGTGCACAGAATATGCACTGGGAAAAAAGCGGTGCATTTACAGGAGAACTTTCCGCTGATATGCTTACAGAACTTGGTGTAAAGTACGTTATCATTGGCCACAGTGAGCGTCGTGCGTACTTCGCTGAAACAGATGTTACTGTAAATAAGAAGGTTCTTGCAGCACTTGAGTCAGGTCTTCGTCCCATCGTATGTGTCGGTGAGTCCCTTGAACAGCGTGAACTTGGTATCACTCTTGAGCATATTCGCCTTCAGGTTAAGGTTGCTCTCAAGGACGTTGACGCTTCCAGCGTAAAGCGTGTTGTTATCGCATACGAGCCTATCTGGGCTATCGGTACAGGCAAAACTGCTACCTCCGAACAGGCTGACGAAGTTTGCGGTGCAATCCGTGACTGCATTCGTGAGATGTACGGTGCAAGAGTTGCTCGTGCTGTTACTATCCAGTACGGCGGTAGTATGAACGCAGGCAACGCAGCAGAACTTCTTTCTAAAACTAACGTAGATGGCGGTCTTATCGGCGGTGCTGCTCTTAAGGCTCCCGACTTTGCCGCTATTATAAACGCTGCAAATCAGTAATTCCACTGACCTAACGGTTCGGGGGCGGGGTATCTCCCGACCTCGAACCTTTCATTTTACCTTGAAAGGATAAAATTACATGAAAAAGCCTATTGTACTTTTAATTATGGACGGATTTGGCATTAACACCGACACAAATGGTAATGCCATTCACACTGCAACTACACCTTGCATCGACAGTATTTTCGCAAATAACCCCTTTACTACTATCGGTGCATCTGGTATGGACGTTGGCCTGCCCGACGGACAAATGGGCAACTCTGAGGTTGGTCACACCAACATCGGTGCAGGTAGAGTAGTATATCAGGAACTGACACGTATTACTAAAGCAATGCGTAACGGCGATTTTGCCAAGAATGAGGCTCTCTGTGCAGCAGTAGACAACTGCCTTAAAAATGGCACTGCACTCCACTTAATCGGTCTTATGTCCGATGGTGGTGTACACTCACACAACTCTCATCTGTGGGGACTTTTGGAACTTGCAAAAGCAAAGGGTCTTGACAAAGTGTTTGTCCACTGTCTTATGGACGGCAGAGACGTTGCTCCCACTTCCGGCCGTGACTTCGTTAGTGAAACTGTGTCAAAGTGCAAGGAAATCGGTGTCGGCACTGTTGCTACAGTAATTGGTCGTTACTACGCTATGGATCGTGACAATCGTTGGGATCGTGTTGAAAAGGCATATTCTGCTATGGTTTACGGTGAAGGCGTTATGTCTTGTGATCCTGTAAAGGCTATTGAAGAAAGTTATGCTAACGGCGTAACTGACGAGTTTATCGTACCGACTGTATGTGCAGATGGAAAAATTTCTGCAAACGACTCTGTCATCTTCTTTAATTTCCGTCCCGACCGTGCTCGTGAAATTACAAGAACATTCGTTGACGAAAACTTCGATGGTTTCACTCGCCGTAACGGATTTTTCCCACTCACCTATGTATGTATGACACAGTACGATGCAACAATGCCCAATGTACTTGTAGCATTTAAGCCACAATCTCTTGAAAACACTTTTGGTGAGTATCTTGCTAACAATGGTAAAACTCAACTTCGTATTGCTGAAACTGAGAAGTATGCACACGTTACATTCTTCTTTAACGGCGGCAAGGAAGCACCTTATGAAAACGAAGATCGTGCACTGATTGCATCTCCAAAGGTTGCAACCTATGACTTAAAGCCGGAAATGAGCGTATACGAAGTTTGCGATGAAGTAGAGGCACGTATCGCAAGTGATAAATACGATGTTATTATCTTAAACTATGCTAACTGTGATATGGTAGGTCATACAGGCGTATTTGATGCTGCGAGAAAGGCTGTTGAGGCAGTTGACACTTGTGTAGGTCGTGTAGTTGATGCAGTCAAGGCAAAGGGCGGTATCACCATTATTACTGCCGACCACGGCAACGCTGATAAGATGTATGAAGCGGACGGAGTTTCTCCATTTACGGCACATACAACATTCCCTGTACCTTTCTGTGTTGTAGGTGCAGACGTTACGCTCCGTGACGGCGGTCGTCTTGCAGATATTGCACCCACTATGCTCGACCTTATGGGTATGGCAAAGCCTGCTGAGATGGACGGCGTAAGTCTTATAAAATAGTAATTTCGTTTCATATACCCCTGTGTTTTATACATGGGGGTATATTTTTCTTTAATTTACAAAAAATAACTCCAAACAAGTTAAAGGAGTTTGGCTATGATAGAAGTTTTACATCAAAAGGCGGTTATTTGTAACGTATACGGTCGTGAGGTACTTGACTCACGAGGTAATCCGACGGTAGAGGCAGTAGTTGAGGCAAGTAGTGGCAGTACAACTTACGTTGGACGTGCAATCGCTCCGTCAGGTGCATCTACTGGACAGTTTGAGGCTTTTGAAAAGCGTGATACCAATTCAAGCAGATATGGTGGTAAAGGTGTTTTAGGTGCTGTTAATTCAATTAACTCTGAAATTCGCTCAAGCATTATTGGTATGGCAGTTACAAAACAGCGTCAAATAGATAGAATAATGTGCGACCTTGACGGCTCACATAATAAATCACGACTCGGAGCAAATGCTATTCTTGCCGTTTCCCTTGCCACAGCAAAATGTGCCGCTGCAAGTCACGGACTCCCACTATACCGCTACATCGGCGGATGTAATACATTTTACCTGCCTGTCCCAATGATGAACATCTTAAACGGCGGTGTCCATGCATCAAACAACTTAGATATTCAGGAGTTTATGATTATGCCTGTAGGTGCTGACTCCTTTTCCCACGGACTTATGATGTGTAGTGAGGTGTACCATACACTACGCAAAAACCTTTCTGCAAGAGGATTATCTACAGCGTTAGGTGATGAGGGAGGCTTTGCCCCAAATTTACGAAGTGCAGATGAGGCAATTACTGTAATTTTAGATGCAATCGGCGATGCCGGATATACGGCAGGTAATTCAGGGGACTTTATGCTTGCTCTTGATGCCGCTGCTACTGAATGGGTAAATGATGATGGGTACTATCTTCCAAAGACAAGAAAGACAATGACGAAAAAGCAAATAGTAAACTACTGGAAAAGTCTTACAAACAAGTATCCAATATTCTCTCTTGAAGACGGAGTTGGCGAAGAGGATTGGGACTCATGGCAAAGCCTTACCTCCTCTGTGGGCGAGCGTATTCAGTTGGTAGGTGACGACTTGTTTGTTACAAATACGGCACGACTTAACCAAGGAATAAAACTCGGCTGCGGTAACGCAATACTCATAAAGCCAAACCAAATTGGAACGCTTAGCGAAACGATAGATGCGGTGGAAACAGCACACCGAGGCGGATATAGTGCCGTAATGTCTCACAGAAGCGGTGAAACGGAGGACACAACAATATCAGACCTTGCCGTTGCACTTGGTACACAGCAGATAAAAACAGGTGCACCTTGTCGAAGTGACCGGACTGCAAAATATAACAGACTCCTTAATATTGAATTGGAACTTGATAAAGATGCATCTTATGTAAAACCTAAACGTCTTATATAATTTCAAGAAAGGACATTTCTTTGGAAATGCCCTTTCTTTGTATGTATTCTAATATTTCATATAAAATATGGTTTTGCATACAAATTATGTTGCAGTATAGGTAGTATTTGTGATATACTATATGATAGATTATTACGCACAATCCCTTAAATTCATCTTTGAGGTGTGTAACCATATATGAAAAAGAGCAACATTCGTAATTTCTCTATTATTGCCCATATCGACCACGGTAAAAGTACCCTTGCTGACCGTCTGCTTGAACATTGCAACGCTGTAAAGGCAAGAGATATGGAATCCCAAATCCTTGACAATATGGATTTGGAGCGTGAGCGTGGTATTACCATTAAGGCTCGTGCTGTACGTCTTGACTATACTGCACCTGACGGTGAAACGTATGAGTTAAATCTTATTGACACTCCTGGCCACGTTGACTTTAACTACGAGGTATCCCGTTCTCTTGCGGCTTGTGAGGGTGCAGTTCTTGTAGTAGATGCATCGCAAGGTATTGAGGCACAGACTCTTGCAAACACGTATCTTGCATTAGATCACGATTTAGAGGTTGTTCCTGTAGTCAATAAAATTGACTTGCCTGCCGCCGATCCCGCTCGTGTTAAAAAGGAGATTGAGGACGTAATCGGTATTCTTGCCGAGGACGCACCTGAAATATCTGCAAAGCAGGGACTCAATATCCCTGCGGTACTTGACAAAATAGTTTCTGACATACCTGCTCCGGAGGGTAACGATGACGCCCCTCTGCGTGCATTGATTTTCGATGCTCAGTACGACAGTTATCGTGGTGTTATCGTATATTTGCGTATTATGGACGGTGTTCTTCGTACAGGTGAGCGTATCAAAATGATGGCAACAGGTGCAGAGTTTGACGTAGTAGAAACAGGTGTGTTGCGTCCCCTTGCATTAGAAGCAACCGGTGAACTTCGTTCCGGTCAGGTTGGATACTTCACCGCAAGTATCAAGAGCCTTGGCGACACGCAGGTCGGTGACACAGTCACCCATGTGGAAAATCCAACAATAGAAGCACTTCCCGGCTATCGTGAAGTTCTGCCTATGGTATATTCAGGTATCTATCCTGTTGATGGTGCCAAATACCCCGATTTACGTGACTCCCTTGAAAAACTTAAACTCAATGACGCTTCTTTGACATTTGAGCCTGAATCCTCAACAGCGTTGGGATTTGGCTATCGTTGCGGATTTTTAGGTCTTTTGCATATGGAAATTATTCAGGAGCGTTTGTCAAGAGAATACAACTTAGACCTTATTACTACCGCACCAAGCGTTGTGTATAAAATCAATTTGACTAACGGCGAAACTGTAATGATTGCAAATCCTCTTAATTACCCATCTCCTGCGGTTATTGAATCAGCACAAGAGCCTTTTGTAAAGGCATCTATTCTCTCCCCTACCGACTATGTGGGCAATATCATGGAACTTTGTCAGGACAGACGTGGTATATTCAAAAATATGAGTTATATTGACGCTGCTCGTGTTGAACTTCACTATGAACTGCCACTAAATGAGATTATCTATGATTTCTTTGACGCACTTAAATCTCGTACACGTGGCTATGCTTCCCTTGACTATGAGTTTATGGAGTATAGAAAGAGCGATCTCGTTAAACTTGATATTCTCCTAAATGGCGATATTGTTGACGCACTTTCATTTATTGTCCATGAAGAAAAAGCGTATGCCCGTGCCCGTCGTATTGCCGAGAAATTGAAAGAGAATATCCCACGTCAACTCTTTGAAATTCCCATACAGGCTGCAATCGGCGGCAAGATTATTGCTCGTGAAACTGTCAAGGCAATGCGTAAAGACGTTCTTGCAAAGTGCTATGGCGGTGACATCACTCGTAAAAAGAAACTTCTGGAAAAGCAGAAGGAAGGTAAGAAGAAGATGCGTTCGTTGGGTACAGTTGAGGTGCCGCAAGATGCATTTATGGCAGTTCTCAAACTCGATGAATAGTATTGGCATATATATCCACACTCCATTTTGTGTGGGAAAGTGTGGCTACTGTGATTTTTACAGTATGCCTCCCGTCAGTACCGACCAAATAAGCAGGTATGTAGATGCATTATGTATCCATATAAAAAATGTATCATTAGACTTTACCAATAAGTCAGTTGATACGGTGTATTTTGGTGGTGGTACTCCGTCAATACTTGGTGCAAACAATCTTTGCCGTATTCTTGATACGATAAAGATGTACTTTTCTGTGGAAGATGATGCAGAAATCACTACGGAGGCAAATCCCGGTGACATTACTCTTTCACCTCTTAAGCAAGACAACTCTCGATTATTGGCACTTACTAACCTTAAAAATGCAGGCTTTAATCGTATCTCCTTAGGCGTACAATCAAGTAACGATGACGAACTAAAACTTCTGTCACGCCGTCACACTTTTTCTCAAGTTGTAAGTGCCGTAAACGATATCCGTACAGCAGGGTTTGATAACCTGACCCTTGATCTGATGTACGGTCTGCCAAATCAGACTTTTGCAACATGGAAAAAAAGTCTTTTAGATGTTATGGATCTCAAGCCACAACACATATCATGCTATGCACTTAGACTTGAAGAAAATGCACCTATGTACAAGTATGTTGACACACTTCCAAGTGACGATACGGTAAGCGACTTTTACGATACGGCAGTTAGTGTCCTTTGTGAAAACGGATACCGTCAATATGAGGTATCAAACTTCGCTTTTGACAACTATGAAAGCCGTCACAACAGCCGATATTGGAAAGGCGGTGACTATTTAGGGTTTGGCCCAGCCGCCCATTCCTTTGTATCAAACACACGATACGCCTATTCTGCCGACATTGACGCATACTGCAATGCTGTACTAAATGGTAGCATACCGCCGATGAGCGAATGTACCGTACTTGATAAAAACGACCTCTTTGCCGAGTACATAATGCTCCATCTTCGTATGGCAGACGGCATTGACTTTTCTATCGTCAATGAGAAGTTTTCAGTTGATACGAGTAAGGCAACAGATTATCTATCTAAACTTATACCCCACGGACTTGTAAAGTATGACGATAATCGTTACAGCCTTACTGCACGTGGTATGTTCGTTCAAAACACTATTATATTAGATCTATTTACCACATTGGACTTATAAAGAAAGGATTTTTACTATGAAAGCAGTTATTACAGTTGTAGGTCACGATACAGTGGGTATCATTGCTCGTGTATCAAACATTTTAAGTGCGGCAAATGCCAACATACTTGACATTACGCAAAGTGTTATGGGCGATATTTTTGCAATGGTAATGCTTGTAAACATCAGCGAATGTACTATTAAATTTACAGACCTTGTCGAGCAGTTAAATGCACTTGGCAATGAAACTTCTCTTCAAATTCACACTATGCACGAAGATATTTTCAACTCCATGCACAGAATCTAAGGAGATTGAACATTATGATAAATACAAGAGATATTTTAGAAACTATCAAAATGATTGAAGAAGACCATCTTGATATCCGCACAATAACTATGGGTATTTCCCTTTTAGATTGTGCTGCAGACAGTATGGATAACCTCTGTACTCGTATCTATGACAAAATCACTCGTAAAGCCGAGAAACTTGTTAAAACAGGTGAAGATATTGAGCGAGAGTACGGTATTCCAATAATCCATAAGCGTATCAGCGTAACTCCTATTGCTATTGCCGCCGCTTCATGCAGAAGTACCGATTATACACCTATTGCTCATATCCTCGATCGTGCGGCACACGAAGTTGGCGTAAACTTTATCGGCGGTTTCTCCGCCCTTGTCCATAAGGGATTTACCCCCTCTGACCGCAATCTTATTGCTTCCATTCCGGAGGCATTGACAACAACCGAGCGTGTATGTTCAAGTGTAAATGTTGCTACTACTAAGGCAGGTATCAACATGGACGCCATTGCTGAACTCGGCAACACTATAAAGCGATGTGCCTACCTTACTCGTGACGAGGGTAGCCTTGCTTGTGCAAAGTTAGTTGTATTTGCAAATGCACCTGAGGACAATCCCTTTATGGCAGGTGCTTTCCATGGTGTCGGTGAGGCAGATGCAGTAATTAACGTAGGTGTATCAGGTCCAGGCGTTGTTCGCTCTGCCATAGAGCGTATCGGAGACTGCGATATGTCAACTTTGGCAGAAACAGTTAAGCGTACAGCATTCAAAATTACTCGTGTCGGTCAACTTGTAGCCGGTGAGGCATCACGCCGTCTTGACATTCCCTTCGGTATCGTTGACTTGTCACTTGCACCAACCCCCGCTATCGGTGACTCTGTCGCTCATATTTTGGAGGCTATGGGACTTGAAACGTGCGGTGCGTGTGGTACAACAGCCGCATTGGCTCTTCTTAACGATGCTGTGAAGAAGGGTGGTGTAATGGCATCTTCCCACGTTGGTGGCTTGTCAGGTGCATTTATACCTGTATCTGAAGATGCAGGCATGATTGATGCTGTCAACTGCGGTTCTCTTACTATTGAAAAGTTAGAGGCAATGACTGCTGTATGTTCTGTAGGACTTGATATGATTGCAGTTCCCGGTGATACACCTGCTGAAGTTCTTTCTGCACTTATTGCAGATGAAATATCCATCGGTGTTGTCAACAACAAGACAACTGCCGTTCGTGTAATCCCCGCTTATGGCAAGACAGTGGGTGACAGTGTTGAGTTTGGAGGTCTGCTTGGTACAGCACCTATTATGCCAATTAACACTCGCTCACCGCTTAAGTTCATATCACGTGGCGGACGTGTCCCTGCACCTATCCACAGTTTAAGAAACTAATTATGAATGAAAAACAGCACAGGAAAAGTTTCCTGTGCTGTTTTTGTGTAATTACATAGTTAAATATTGTCATCTTTGTCGTATGACGTTGTTCCTGAACGAAACGCCTTTGGCGTTACTCCTGTAATTCTCAAGAATGTTCTGTTAAAGTGACTTACATTATTAAATCCTGCTTCATAGCAAATCTCCAAAACTTTTTTTTGGGGATTTGCCTTAAGAAGTTCAGCGGCACGTGCGATACGTAGACTGTTTAAGTATTCAGTAAACGTCTTTTTAGTAAACAGTTTGAAGTAACGGCGATAATATGACGGACTCATTATAGCCACGTCTGCCGCATCTTTGAATGTAATGTCATGGGTAAAGTTTGCATGAATAAACTCAATAGAACGTTGAAGTGAGTCTCGATGCCACTCATAAATTATCTCATGCTTCATATTTATATCTGAGTGACCTATTTCACGATTTATCTGTACAAGAAGTTTAAGTGCAAGAGATTTAATAATTGTCTGAAAGCCAACTTTACGCACATAATACTCTTTGAGTACATCGTTTAATGTTTCCTCAATTTCATATCGAATTACACCATTTAGGCTAACAAAAGGCACCGTTGGAACAGTTGTGCCATCATCTATCATGAAAGGTTCAAGCCAACAGAGTGTATCGCTGTCACTTGGTTTCATACCACTATCAAGACGAGGCTCAATAAAACTTGGTGTAAATTCAAACTCTATAAGTTCGAAAGGTTTTTCTGAATTGGCAATTAAATAGTGTGGTTTGTACGGAGGAATAACAAGAATATCGCCACTGCACAAATCATAAATATGGTCGTTAATTACGTTCTTAATTCTACCCTTCTGAACGTACACAATTTGAATATATTCGTGGCGATGTTCAAGGGACGTGCAAAAATCCATCTTCTTGACGAAAAACGGGAGTCCATTCTTGTTATCTGTAATATGAAACAGGAGTATGTCTTTATATTCTGGTTTATCCTTAAACTCAAAACTCAAGCAACGTCCACTCCTTTCACAAAACAAAAACGATATCAGAAAAGACTTACTAACGCATTTTTACCTATTTAATATACCTATAAATAAATTACTCGTCAAAATCAATTCTATTTCCCGTTTCACTTGACTTATAAATTGAAGTTATAATCTGTACAGGTCGCTTACCGTCACGTGCATCAATCAAAGGCTTTCTATCGTTTAGAATTGCATCAACCATATCACCAATCTGCAACTCATGACCTTGAGTGTCCATGTTTGTTGGATCGGAAGCACTGCTACGCTGGTCTCCACCAATTACAACATTTTCCGGGAGTGTGTCTTCACCTTCAATGTCGTATGCCTCAAATATTTCCTCATTGATTGTGATAGTACCCTTTGTACCAGAGATGGAAAGACGTCTTGGATAGCCGGGGTATACAGAAGTTGTACCCTGAATGATACCAATAGCACCATTTTCAAATTCAAGTACAGCACTGCAAGTATCTTCTACTTCAATATTTCTTGCAAGAGTGCGAGCATATCCGTATACGCTCTTTACTTTACCCATTATGTACTGTAGTAGATCAATGCCGTGAACGCCTTGATTCATCAATGCTCCACCGCCATCCATCTTCCACGTTCCACGCCAATTCGAGCCGTCATAGTACTCTTGTGAACGAAAGAACTTCATGAAAATATCTGCAGTTACAATTTTACCAAGTTTACCTTTCTCAACAGCATCCTTAATAGTACGTACTGTATTTGTAAAACGCAACTGTGAAATAACACAGCACTTAACATTGTTGTCATCGCACGCCTTAATAACCTTGTCGCAATCCTCAACAGTCAATGCCATGGGCTTTTCGACGATAATATGCTTACCTGCATTTGCAACCTCAATTGCGTAAGACGCATGAAGACCGCTTGGTGTACAGATACATACAACATCAATTTCAGGGCAAGCAAGCATTTCCTCTACAGACATAAACTGCTTAATTCCATACTTAGCACAGAATTTTTCTGAAAACTCAGGCTTGAAATCTGCCGCTCCAACAAGAGTTGCATCTTTGCAAGCACGAATACCTGCAACGTGCCAATTTGCGATTGTTCCGCAACCGATAATACCAAATCCTAAAGCCATTTTCACTTTATCAGCCATCTAATATTAGGCTGACTCCTCCTCCTAATGTCTTTACTTATCTTAAAAATTACTTATCCTCGTGGATGAGTTTAAGTGCGTTCTTGTAGTAGATTTTATCAAGTACGTCCTGTGGAAGGTCAAGAGTATTCAAAAACTCCTGATGAATATTGTCAAAATAATCACGAGCATACAGAACTCTGTCCTGCCATGTAATTAGAAACTCACGAGCAAATTCAGGGTCTCGTTTTAATGCTCTACAACCTGAACCTGCGGACATATCACAGTAGAGGTTTGGATACTTTTCAAGCATCTCAACAAGTTTACCTCCGGGTTGTACCTTTCCTGTCGGGTATGGGGTTTTATCGAACTGATCATCACCTGAGATGTGTGCCCAGAAACCAGGTGCATGACCGAGGAAGTTTGTTTCAGGGCATTTTTCAACAGCACGTTCAAATGCTTCAATACCTCCACCGTACCAGTAGTTTGGACGCGGATAATCACCATAATCTGATGGGAACTCATAATCAATATGAACGGTAACTGGGAGTCCCTTTTCACCGCAGAATCTGTACATTCTAATTGCGTCAGGATTGTCATACATCATACGTAGTTTCAATTCACCGCATACCTTCACATCATAAATGCTGATAGCAGCAGCCAACTTATCAATAGCGTCAGGCTTTCGAGGGTCGGGTGCATAGCCAAGTACAAATCTTTCGGGGCAACGCTCAACATACGAAAGACAACGTTCAAAAGGAATTGGGCCACCATCTTTATCATGGTTGGGATTACATGCAGCAATATTAAACGGTGCATACTCATCAACAGGTGAGAGCCATGTCAAAATCCAAGTCTTATCAATTCCATACTTATCCATATTGGCAATAAATTTATCTAAATTATGGCCGTGCCAATCTGCGTGGTTATGAGCATCAATAATCATTTTTCAATTTCCTTTCTATGTGGTCGTTTATGGGAGTCTGATATATGTTAAGCAACTCTCTTTTAATGTTGTAAACATAAAACAATCCCATTGTCAATATTTACAATACCATAAAATCCATAAAACGTCAATAACCTTTAGAAAGTAGTAACACAAAAAATCCAGAACATAATCCTTTTTGCATATTTGAAAAATAAAGATTAAAACATTTGGAAATTTTTCTTGACAAAGAGCATATCATATAGTATAATATAGTTCGTTGCAAGAAACTTATGGTGCCATAGCCAAGTGGTAAGGCAGAGGTCTGCAAAACCTTTATTCCCCAGTTCAAATCTGGGTGGCACCTCCATAGAAACCGAATGATTTAGATGATATATCTTTATCATTCGGTTTTTATTTGATGTGAAGAAAATAATTTATCTTAAACTATTGAAAAGTTTCTTAAAAAGAGATATAATACATATAAACTTAATAAGCGGGAGCTTGTATTACAGGCTGAGAGGAAGGTGTGACCTTCGACCGAGAACCTGATTTGGATAATGCCAACGGAGGGATGCCTGAACACAGAGTTTAGGAATAACAAAGTGTAAATTGGAAGTTACCAAATCGGTAACTTCCTTTTTTTATTGCTTTGGAGGTGAATATAGTGGTAAAAATTAACGGAGAAAACTTTGATGTGGTCGGTAAGTCCGTTGCAGAATATCTTAATTCTGCAGGTTACGACTTAGTTCGTGTCGCAGTAGAAATTAACGGCGAAATAGTTCCTAAAGTACAGTATGCTGATACAATTTTTAAGGACGGCGACAGCATTGAGGTTGTATGCTTTGTGGGAGGTGGCTGATATGATTCCGAGTAAAGAAGAATGGATAAAAGCACTTGAAGAAAGACACGGAAAAGAGTTGCAGAATAAAATTTCAACATCAACCGTTGCCATTTGTGGTCTTGGCGGACTCGGTTCAACTATAGCCACCTCTCTTGCCCGTGCAGGTATCGGAAAACTTATACTGATAGATTTTGACAAGGTAGATATAACAAATCTGCACCGTCAGCAGTACAAAGCAAACCAACTTGGAATGAACAAGACGGAAGCCTTAAGAGACAATCTAAAAGAAATAAATCCTTATCTTGAAACAAAAATACTTACTGTTCGTATGGATAAAAATAATTATTCTGTGCTTTTACAAAACGCCGATATAATTTGTGAAGCATTTGACAATGCAGAAGAAAAAGCGAACATTGTCAACTTTGTTTTATCGGAAATGCCAACGAAATATATTGTTGCCGCATCAGGAATGGCAGGTTTAGATAGTGCCAACTTAATAAAAACAAGAAAAGTTTCAAAACGCTTTTATCTTTGCGGCGATGAGGTGAGCGATGTAAAAGACGGAATCGGTCTTGTTTCATCAAGAGTAATGCTGTGTGCTGCCCATCAGGCACATACGGTTTTAAGAATTATAGCAGAAGAATAAGAAGTATAGAAAGAAGGAAATGCAAATGAACAGCGATAAACTTGTTATCGGCGGTCACGAATTTAATTCCCGTTTTATATTAGGTTCGGGAAAATACTCCCTTAATTTAATTGAAGTTGCAGTAAAAGACGCAGGTGCAGAGATTATAACACTTGCGGTACGCCGTGCAAATACAAAGGAACAAGAAAACATTTTAGATTTTATTCCAAAAGGAATTACGCTTCTCCCTAACACAAGCGGAGCAAGAAATGCTGAAGAAGCAGTAAGAATTGCTCGACTTGCCCTTGAACTTGGTTGTGGTAATTTTGTTAAGATTGAAATTATGCGTGACTCGAAATATTTACTGCCGGATAATCAGGAAACTATAAGGGCAACAGAAATTTTAGCCAATGACGGTTTCGTTGTAATGCCATATATGTATCCCGACCTGAATGTTGCCCGTGATTTGGCAAATGCAGGTGCCGCAACTATAATGCCTCTCGCTTCTCCAATAGGCTCAAACAAGGGTCTTGCAACTAAAGATTTCATTCAGATACTCATTGATGAAATTGACTTGCCAATTATAGTTGATGCAGGAATTGGTAAACCATCTCAGGCTTGCGAAGCAATGGAAATGGGTGCTGCTGCTATTATGGCAAACACAGCACTTGCTACCGCAGGTAATCTTCCTCTTATGGCATCAGCATTCCGTCAGGCAATTGAGGCAGGAAGAAAAGCATATCTATCTGGACTCGGCAGAGTTCTTACAAGAGGTGCATCTGCATCTGATCCTCTTACGGGATTTTTGCGTGATTAGGAGGAAAGATATGGAAAATCAATTCTTTGTTGACTCAGAGTTTTTATCAAAAGAAGCACTTGAAAAAAAACACCGCATAGAAACAGAACCAACTTCCCGTAAAAATCATATGGAATATCTTCCGGGAATGGAGATAATCGACTCCGATGTTTGCAAAAATGTAATGGAACAGATGAATTCCTTTGATTACGCAAAATATACTGCCAAAGATGTAAAAGCGGCATTAGAGCATGAAACCTGTACCATAGAAGATTTTAAGGCACTTCTTTCTCCTGCAGCAAAACCGTTTTTAGAGCAAATGGCAGAAAAAGCAAGACTTGAAACGAGCAAACATTTTGGAAATACTGTTTATCTGTTTACGCCGCTTTACATAGCCAATTATTGTGAAAACTACTGTGTTTATTGTGGTTTTAATTGTTATAACTATATCAAGCGAATGAAACTTTCTATGGAACAAATTGAAAAAGAAATGAAAGTTATAGCAGATAGTGGTATGGAGGAAATTTTAATACTTACGGGTGAAAGCCGTGTACATAGCAACATTGAATATATTGGTGATGCTTGCAAGTTGGCACGAAAGTATTTCAGAATGGTTGGACTTGAAATCTATCCCGTAAATACAGATGAATATAAATACCTTCACGAGTGCGGTGCCGACTATGTAACCGTATTTCAGGAAACTTATGATACAGAAAAGTACGAGCAACTTCACCTGCTCGGTCATAAGCGAGTGTGGCCTTACCGATTTGATGCACAGGAACGAGCACTTATGGGCGGTATGCGAGGTGTAGCATTTTCGGCACTTTTAGGACTTTCAGATTTCAGGAAAGATGCTTTGGCAAGTGCACTTCATGTTTATTTCTTGCAAAGAAAATATCCTCATGCAGAAATGTCACTATCTTGCCCACGACTTCGACCTATTGTAAACAACGAAAAAATAAATCCTCTCGATGTTCACGAAACTGAACTTTGTCAGATTATATGTGCATACCGTATCTTCCTCCCTTTTGTCGGTATTACAGTATCTTCCCGTGAAAGTGCTGAATTTAGAAACGGTATTGTGAAGATTGCCGCAACAAAAGTTTCGGCAGGTGTTTCAACGGGCATTGGTGACCATGTGAGTAAATATACCGGAAAAGAAACTGATGATATTCAGGGCGATGAACAATTTGAAATTGACGATAATCGTAGCCTTGATGCGATGTATAAGGATATTGCAGATGAAGGATTACAACCCGTACTTAACGATTATCTGTATGTGTGAGGTGTAAAGAATGAAAGAATTGAATACAAAACTTTATTTTATAACAGACAGTACAAATTATGGAGAGGAAGAATTTCTTTTTCGTGTGGAAGAAGCCTTGAAAGGCGGTGCGACTCTGTTACAACTTCGTGAAAAAGAAAAGACCACAAGAGAATATATAGAACTTGCCCAAAAGGTTCATAAACTTACAAAGAAGCATAATGTACCACTTATTATTGACGACCGTATAGATGTTGCACTCGCTATGGGTGCAGAAGGTGTTCATGTAGGTCAAAGTGATATGCCCGTCTATATTGCAAGAATACTTATGGGTGAAGATAAAATTGTGGGTGCGACTACAAAGACAGTTCCACAAGCAAAGGAAGCCTATGAACAAGGTGCTGATTATCTCGGTGTTGGTGCAATTTACCCCACCACAACAAAGGTAAAGACAGTATTGACTTCTACTGAAACATTGAAAGATATTTGCAATGCGGTTCCGATTCCTGCTAATGCAATCGGCGGACTTAATAAAGACAACATTGATGTTTTGAAGGGAATACCGATTGCAGGAATATGTGTGGTGTCTGCAATTATGAAAGCAGAAAATCCACAAAAAGCAACTGCAGAACTTATAGAAAGAGAAAAGGAACTTGGATTATGGTAAAGGGAGTAATATAAATAAAAATAAGCGGCAGATTGGGGGCACCACCTTATGTCGCTATATAAAACGATGCTGAAATACGAAAGGAGTAATTGAAATGAAAATGAAAACCGCACTCTCTATTGCAGGCAGCGATTCAAGTGGTGGTGCAGGCATTCAGGCGGATATTAAAACTATGACAATGAATGGCGTTTATGCCATGAGTGCTATAACGGCACTGACGGCACAAAACACGACCGGCGTTAGAGCAATTCAGGAAGCAACACCTGAGTTTTTGAAACAGCAATTAGATGCAGTATTCGAGGATATCTATCCTGATGCCGTAAAAATCGGCATGGTATCTTCAAGCGAACTGATAGATGTAATTGCAGACCGATTAAAGTTTTATAATGCAAAAAACATTGTTGTAGATCCCGTAATGGTTGCAACAAGTGGCTCTGCTCTTATAAAGACAGATGCAATAAAAACATTGGTTGAAAATCTATTGCCCCTTGCAACGCTTGTAACACCAAACATTCCCGAAGCAGAAATCTTATCAGATATGAAAATTGGCAATAAGGAAGATATGTTGGAAGCAGCAGAGTTCATTGAAAAAAACTATGGATGTAGCGTTTTGTTAAAAGGCGGTCATAGTATAAATGACGCAAATGACCTTCTGTGTGAAAAAGGCAGACTTGTATGGCTTAATGGTAAAAGAATTGATAATCCTAACACACATGGAACGGGATGCACATTGTCAAGTGCTATTGCATCAAATCTTGCTAAGGGATTTAGCCTTGTGGATGCGGTGAGTAAAGCAAAAGATTACATATCTGATGCACTTTCGGCAGGACTTGATTTAGGGAATGGTTCAGGGCCACTGAGACATAATTTTATAGTAAGAGATGTCATCTAAACCATTCGGCTCTTCCAAAAAGAAACGACAATTTTCTTTTGAAAGTTGTCGTTTCTTTTTGTATTCTTATCTTTTCTCTTTTCTCTCTTCACTTTTTCCTAAAAATATCTTGCATCTATTTTCGTACTATTTACCTCAAACAAACAAGCCCCCAACACGTACAAACTTGGTACATGTTGGGGGCTTATGCTTTCATTAAATATACACGATAGGTTTAATTAAATCCTTTGGCTTGTCCTTCATAAGCATTAACGCATCTTCAACGTGTTCAAATCCATTAAATTTATGAGTAATTAGTTTTGATGTGTCGAGTCTGCCTGTTGTCAAAAGTTTTGCAAGTTTCTCCATACGCAAACGTCCGCCGGGCATTAAACCGCCACTTATTTGCTTATGACCCATACCGCAACCCCAATCACCACGTGGGATTTTGATATAATCACCCTCGCCTAAATAGTTGACGTTACCTATCTTTCCTCCTGGTTTGAGCATACGAATTGCCTGGTCAAATGTATCTACATCGCCACCTGCAATTACGACCTTGTCAACACCCTTGCCGTTAGTAAGTTCCATAATCTGCTCTACAATATCGCCTTGTTTATAGTTAATTATCTGTGTTGCACCGTACTCTTTTGCAATACGGCTACAATCAGGACGTGAACCTACTGCGTATAAATTTGCAGCACCACGAATTGACGCTGCGGCAACTGACATAAGTCCAACAGGGCCAATACCTACAACGCACACATCGTCACCAAATTGGATATCCGCAAGTTCAACACCGTGAAATCCAGTTGGTACCATATCAGAAAGCATACACGCCGCTCCAAGTTCCAAACCGTCAGGAAGAAGTGCTAAGTTACCGTCAGCATCATTTACATGGAAGAATTCACCGAATACACCGTCTTTGAAGTTGGAGAACTTCCAACCTGCCAACATACCACCTGAGTGCATTGAGTAGCCGGCTTGAGATTCTACAGCGTTCCAATCAGGTGTAATTGCTGGTACAATAACACGATCGCCCTTCTTAAAGTCACGAACGCACATACCTACCTCTACTACCTCTCCAACCGCCTCATGACCAAGTATCATGTCATGGCGATCTCCGATTGCTCCTGCCCACACGGTATGGATATCCGATGTACATGGGGCAATTGCAAGAGGTCGAACAATGGCATCAAGTGGACCACATTTTGGTATATCTTTTTCAATCCACCCTGTTTTTCCAATCCCGAGCATTGCGTAGCCTTTCATAATTCGTTCCTCCTTTGTGGATTTTATATATTCATCTCCACGATGAAAATATTAAAATAATTGTCACGTTGACAATAAACAACATACAAACGCCAATTAAAAGTTTTTTCCGTTCGTTCATATATAACCTCCGAGAAAAGACATATCTTTCAAATAGACTATGCACTTAGATATATCGTCATACATGAAATATTTCCCGAAAGCGACTTTTAATCTATATTACCCACTCCGAAGATAAATAATACATTGATGTACTAAATCTATATAAGTCTACATTGCCTGTTTTCGCTCACTACCTTTAGCAATAAGTTCTTTTGCACTTTCAAGTGCCGTTTGGGTTATATTATCGCCAGATATGATACGTGCAAGTTCATTTGCTCGTTCATCATCTGAAAGCCTTGTTACCACAGTACATACACGTCCGTTTTTTTCCGTCTTATTGATGAAGAAATGACAGTCTGCCATAGACGAAAGTTGTACGGAATGGGTAACGCAAAGCACCTGACGTCCCACAGATACTTGATATAGTTTCTGTGCTACTTTTTGGGCGGCTCTGCCTGAAAGTCCTGTATCTATTTCATCGAAAATCATTGTGCCTACGCAATCGCCTCTACTCATCACGTTCTTTAGTGCCAACATAATACGTGACAACTCTCCACCTGATGCGACTTTTGCAATGGACTTTGGTGGCTCACCAATATTTACAGATATTAAAAATACACAACTGTCAATTCCGTCAGGACGAAGTTTAGGTTTTTCGTCGCTGCTTTCCTCAAATGAAACCTCAAATACGGAGTTTGGCATATCGAGATACTCAAGTTCACCAATTATCTGCTTACACAGCGTATCTGCCGTTTTCTTTCGATGTTTAGATAACCTAAGTGCCGCTTCATACGCCTCTTTATACGCATTGTCTGCCATAAGTTCAAGTTTTTTAATATGCTCCTCAGAGAATTCAATTTCCGACAGTTCTTTTTGGCACTTATCAAGATGTGCGAGCATATCATCGACAGTTTTTCCGTATCGTTTACGAAGTCTGTCAAGTAAGTCAAGACGTGTTTCTATTCTGTCAAGTTCCTGCTCATTAAATTCAAAGTTGTCCCCAAGACGAAGGATTTCACCGGCAGTATCTGAGAGAATATCCTCGGTTTCACGGAGTTTTACGCCAAGTGCCGAAAGAGCATCACTTGCGTCACCTACGTTTTCCAAAGCACGTATTGCCTGACGTATTGAGTCCACAGCACCTTGCACTTCATCATCACCATAAAGTGCCACGTTTGCCGTGTACACCGCTTCGCTAAGCCTTTCTGAGTTTTGCAACTCACGTCTACGGCTCATAAGCACTACATCTTCACCGCTGACAAGTTCCGCCGCCGTCAACTCATTTATCTGATAACGCAACATATCCATACGTTGCGTCTTTTCTTCTTCGCTTAAATGAAACTTCTTACGAGTCTGTTCCGCACGTTCCCACTCACTACGTTTCTCTGCGTATATACGCAAAAGGTCCTCGCTTTGAGCATAAGCGTCAAGATAGCGAAGATGTGTTCCCTCGTCTAAAAGGTCGCCTGTATCGTACTGTCCGTGGACACCTATAAGCATACTGCCAATTTGGCGAAGTATTGCCATAGTTACAGGTCGCCCGTTGATTTTTGCATAGTTTTTGCCCTGTATGGTTACATCACGGCTAAGTACCACCGAACCATCTTCGTCCGGCTCAATACCATACTCTAAAAGAGTATCCAACACCACTTGATTAATGTCTGAAAACACACCTGACACATGGGCACGTTCTGTTCCTGTTCTTACAAGTTCACGGCTTGTACGTGCCCCAAGAATTGCACCTATTGAATCAATAATAATTGATTTACCTGCACCTGTTTCGCCTGTTAGGACGTTAAAACCAGATTCAAAGGCAATATCTGCAGATTCAACAACGGCTATATTCTCGATATGAAGTAGTGACAGCATACTATCTCCCCCACTTATTTGAGCATTTTTGTCGCATCGTCACAAAATGCAAGTGCCTTTTCCTCATCACGCATAACGATAAATACAGTATCATCTCCTGCAATTGAGCCAACAACCGCACTATTTTTCATAGCATCTACCGCATAGCCTGCCGCAGACGCAAGGCCCGGCAACGTCTTTATAACTACCATATTACCTGCCGAATCAATAGATGTAACGCTCTCTCTGAATATGTTGTGTATTCTCGTCATCATAGTCAGGTCAGGCTCTGCCGCCGCCGTTGCATATTTATACGAGCCGTCAGATGTCAATACCTTTATCAAACGCAGTTCTTTTATGTCACGGGATACGGTTGCTTGAGTCGTTTCAAAGCCATGCTCACGTAGTTTTATAGACAACTCCTCTTGGGTTTCCAAAGGTTCATGTTCAATAAGTTCCAGTATTTTTGACTGTCTTTGAAACTTCATTTTCTATCATACCTTTCCCTATAAAATCGAAATTATATTCCGTAATTGAGTTTGTCACGTATAACGTCGTACACACTTTTACCTTTTATACTTATTAAGTCGGTCGTATAAAGGGAGTTTGCGATTTTAACAGTATCGCCATGCATAAGTTGAAAGCCACTTCGTCCGTCCACGGAGATAAGTGCAACATGACTTGCGGCAACATTTACATTTATAGTCACAGTACGTTGTGGTGCAAGTACGAACGATTTTGCGTACAGACCATGTGCACAAATAGGAGTAATAGTCATGTTGTACTCACCGGGTTCAACGATAGGTCCACCTGCTGCCATAGAGTATGCAGTAGAACCGGTGGGAGTTGCAACTATAACACCGTCACTTCTAAGTTTCGTAATAAACTGATTGTCTGCAGAAATATCCAAGTCAAGAATTTTACAGCCTGCACCTCGGTTTATAACAACGTCATTAAGGGCATTACCTGAATATACACACTCGCCGTCCCTCATTACTCTTGCCTCAATCATCATTCTACGGTCAAGTCTAAACTGTCCGTCAACAATACGTGAAAAGAGCGATATTTCATTTGGTGCAAGTTCGCACATGAAGCCAAGAGTTCCCATATCTACTGCGATAATCGGCACAGACGCCTTTGCACATTGTTCCGCAATACGAAGAATAGAACCGTCACCGCCGATAACTACTGCAATATCTGCTATTGCAATACATTCGTCACGGTTAGCACGTTTAATATATGTTGGAAGGTCACTTATCTCATACTGTGTGGGAAGATAGACCTGAAGTTTCAGTTCATGGAGTTTTTCAGCCGCTTGAAGAAGAACTTCAATAATTCCATCTCTAAGCGGATTATAAAACAACGCCGCACTCTTTATCATTTTTTAGTTTCCTTTCAATATCTCATGTGCAGTCTTTACAATGCTTTTTACGTTTGGAACGTATGACGTGTCGCCGTCAAAAGACAAATACATAAGAAATTCTATATTCCCTTCCGGACCTTTCACCGGAGAATAAGTAATTCCCTTTACAGAAAAATCATTTAATTTCGCAACTTCTATTACGTCAGACAGCACCTGTTCGTGTACTCTGCTGTCACGTACAACGCCTTTTTTACCAACATTCTGTCTACCTGCCTCAAACTGTGGCTTTACAAGACAGACAAGCCGTGTAGATGAGGTACATAGTGTTTTAAGAACCGGAAGTACAAGAGAAAGGGAAATAAAAGATACGTCTACTGCAATAAAATCAGGCAGTTTATCAAACATATCAGCCGTTACACTGCGTATATTTTGCCCCTCCATATTTACAACACGATTGTCGTGTAAAAGCACATCAGACAGTTGTCCTGTACCTGAGTCAAGTGCATAAGATAATGTTGCTCCTCGGCGAAGCATACAATCTGTAAAACCGCCTGTTGCCGCACCAACGTCAAGTACAGTCAATCCCTCCACATCAATTAAAAATGTGTCAAGGGCATGGGCAAGTTTATTGCCTCCTCTGCTTACTAAGTCACTTCCTGCATCTTTTAGCACTATATTTGCATCAAGCGAACACATAGTACTTGCCTTTGTAACCACTTTCCCATCTACCGTAACACGTCCTGAAATAATTGCCTCTTTTGCTCTGTCACGTCCTGTAAACAGTCCTAAGTCAACCATCAATACATCAAGTCTTTTCACTTGTCTACTCCTTAATCGTTAAGCAGAGTACAACCTTTGCGGTACAGACTCTCCGCATCAAGTCCAACACTCTTTTTAAGTTCGGCAACACTGCCGTTTGGCAAATATCCGTCGCCAATATTGCATAACGCTATACGTGGATAAACACCACGCTGTGCAAGGGCAGCAACAACAGTCTGTCCAATACAACCCTTTGAAATGCACTCCTCTGCAACAAGAAGGCAATTTGTCTTATGAACGGACTTAATAATAGGTTCAATATCAAGCGGCTGTATCTGATACAGTTTTACCACATCAATAGAAATTCCCATTTCGTTAAACTTCTCAGCCGCTTTTTCAACTTCATTTATCATTGTACCGTAAGTGACGAGCGTGATTTTTGCATCAGGGGCTTGACTGACTATTTTGGTAGGTGCGTCACAAAGAATATCTTTATATTCACCCTCACTGCCCTTTGGATATCGTACCGCTACAACTCCACTATACTCGTACACCGCTTGACGTATGGCATAGGATAGTTCAGCAAAACTTGCCGGGCATAAAACTGTAATATTAGGTATTGTTTGAAGCATTCCAATATCAAATACACCTTGGTGAGTTTCTCCGTCCTCACCTGTAATACCTGCTCTGTCAATAGCAAAAACTGCATGGACGTTTGATATAGATGCGTCATGTATAAGTTGGTCATAGCCTCTTTGTAAGAATGTAGAGTACACAGCAAATACAGGTAAGGCACCTTGTTTTGCCATGGCAGATGCCATAGTTACGGCGTGTTCCTCTGCAATACCCACATCGAAAAAGCGTTTTGGGTAGAGATTTGCAAATTCAGAAAGACCTGTACCGTCACGCATTGCAGCAGTAATAGCACATATTTTCGAGTTCTCCCGTGCAAGACGACAAAGTGTACTACCGAATATAGAGGAAAAGTCAGTACGGCTTGTACCAAGTGCCGTACCGGAATTGATGTCAAACTTCTTCATACCGTGGAATTTTTCGGGACTTTCCTCGCTATATTTGTAGCCCTTTCCCTTTATTGTCTTAACATGGAGCAATACAGGGCGTTTAAGTTGTTTTGCATAACGAATCATCTCACACATACTCTCAATATCATGACCGTTAAGAGGTCCAACATACTGAAAGCCCATGTTCTCAAATATTGACACAGGAAGTATGAGTTTTTTTAATTTGTCTTTGTTACGATGGAAAAAGTCGTTGACTTTTTCTGTACGAAACAGTCGTGAATTAAAGCGTCTTAAAAAAGTTTTAAGACGTGCATAACCGGGCTTTAGGCGAATTTTCGATAAGTATGCAGACATAGCACCGACATTTTCAGAAATAGACATCTCGTTGTCGTTGAGAATTACAACAAGAGGTTCTCCGCTACGACCTGCATCGTTAAGTGCCTCGTATGCCATACCGCCTGTCAATGCACCATCGCCTATGACGGCACATACATTGTAAGATGCACCTAAAATTGTCCTTGCTCTTGCCATACCACAAGCAACAGATACAGATGTAGAGGCATGCCCTGCTACAAACGCATCATGTATACTCTCCTCTGGCTTTGGAAATCCCGACATTCCACCGAAATTTCGTAAATTATCAAAACCTTCTCGGCGACCTGTCAGCAATTTATGTACATAACACTGATGGCCGACATCGAAAATGACTCGGTCTGTTGATGTATCAAATGTAAGTTGTAGTGCAACAGTCAACTCTACAATTCCAAGATTACTTGCAAGATGTCCACCGGTCTTTGCGATATGTTCCACTAAAAAACGGCGGATATCTGCACAAAGTGCGTCACACTCACTGTAATCAAGAGCCTTTAAGTCTGCCAATGTACGTATTCTATCTAAAACAGGATAATCGGTCATAACGGCAAATATTCCTTTCCCGATAGTCACTAATTTTCATAAAATAAACTGTATATATATGCTATATCGTATCACACTTTTTATTTAATTTCAAGTAGTGGGAGGTGGCAGATTTGAAAATAAGGGTGAAAAATGTTTAATTTTTAGATAAAATATGGAATTTTTGCCCTATATTTCAATGCATATTGAAATCTTTGGAAATATCACTAAAATGGTATAAATAAAAAAGCGTATCACTTCTCTACAACGTGATACGCCTTATTTGCCTTATTTTAGATATTCAGTTTATTCACCGGCAGCAACATTTTGTGAGTAGATTTGAAACAACACTGAAACGATTTCAAAATACGTAGTTCTTTCATCAGTCGGAAACTGCATCTCAAAACTAATAAGTTTACCATCTTTATCAATAACACCAAATTGGCAAACATTTATTCCCTCATCAGACGTTTCAAAGAAGTAGAGAGATGTTTCACCAAACTCTGCCAAAACCGTTTTGTTACGGTCTATTTTTTCTTCCATTAACGCAGAACCTGTAACACCTTCAGGTGCCTCAGTTACGGTAGTTGTAAGAGTTGCACCATTACCGTCATCTTGAGAAATTTTGCCGTCCTCTATTGCTAACTCACCGAGAACGTCAGGATAATACAAAATTGCTCCGCTGTTTTCATCACGATGTACCTTATAACTTACAACTAATGAATCCTCAGGAAATGTAGTAACTGAGCCTTGCATATTGGGGTCTTTAGATTGTGCAGTAGTGCAGCCGCACAGTATAACAAGTGAAATAACAAGTGTAAATATCTTTATAAGTTTCATAATTCTCTCCTTAACTTTGTTTTTTGATATTAAAATTCTACTTAAACTACACTTTAACAGTATACCACATCATTCTACAAATTTCCATAGGTAACTTGAAATTTTCCCTTATATTTTTTGTATTCTCCAAAAGTTTCTTTTTTTCTTATTATTTTTTCTTTAGTCGTATTGTAAAAAATGCCGAGGATTGTCAAATTGGGTTAAATATTATTTCAAATGTTGTGCAAATTTTGCCTATTTATGTAAATACATCTTGCATTGGTAAATACATCATGGTATAATGTTAGGACGGGTTTTATAATGGTTGGTGTAAGCAACACCACTTAATATAAGCAGAAAAATCACCAAGGAGGAATACGACTATGTTAAATGAGTCCTACTACTGCAAAACAGACGAGATTATCAGCCGATACGGTCGTGACGCAAAGTACCTCATACCCATTATGCAGGATATTCAAGAGGAATATCGGTATCTCCCCGGCGAACTTCTTACCTATGTTGCAAAAACAATAGGTATTACACAGGCACAGGCATACAGTGTTGCTACCTTCTATGAAAACTTCTCTTTTGAAGCAAAGGGCAAGTATGTTATTAAGGTATGTGACGGTACTGCGTGCCATGTACGTCACTCAATCCCCGTACTTGAGGCATTCCGCAGTGCGTTAGGACTTAGTGCCGAAAAGCATACTTCCGATGATATGCTTTTCACCGTAGAAACCGTATCTTGTCTTGGTGCCTGCGGTCTTGCACCCACAATCATGGTCAATGAACAAGTGTATCCGGCAATGACTCCCGAAAAGGCAATTGCACTGATTGAAGAATTGAGAGGTAAGGCAAATGATTAAGACTTGCGAAGATTTATCTCGTGTGCGTGAAGAAGCCGTAGCGGCACTTGAACGCTATCAATGCAGAATTCTTGTCTGCTCAGGTACAGGTTGTATTGCTACCGGTTCTAATAAGATTTATGATATTTTCAAAGGCCTCGTTTCCAATACACCCGGCATTGTGCTTGAGTTTGCTCCCCATGACGAGAGCGAGCATGAGGCCCTTGTAGGTGTTAAGAAAACAGGCTGTCAGGGATTTTGTGAACTTGGTCCTCTTGTTCGTATTCAGAAAGGTGACCACGTTACTCAGTATGTAAAAGTTCAACCTGACGATTGTAAGGAAATTTTCGAGCAGTCTGTTCTCGGTGATGGAATTATTGAGCGTCTGCTCTATCATAAAGGCGAAACAAGTTACGTTCAGCCAGATGAAATCCCATTTATCGCAAAGCAAACAAGAATTGTCCTTGCTAACTGCGGTAAGTTTGACTCCGAATCTCTTGATGAGTATTTGGCATCAGGTGGTTTCAGTGCATTGCAGAAAGTTCTGTTTACCATGAGTACAGATGACGTCGTTGCAGAAATTGACAAATCCGGTCTCCGTGGCAGAGGTGGCGGTGGTTTCCCCACAGGCAGAAAGTGGTCACAGGTTGCACGTCAGGCAGAGCCAAAACACTACGTTGTATGTAACGGTGACGAGGGCGACCCCGGTGCATTCATGGACGGTTCCGTTATGGAAGGCGATCCTTTCAGACTCATCGAGGGTATGATGATTGCAGGTTATGCAACCAAATCTGATGAAGGTTACATATATGTTCGTGCTGAGTACCCTATGTCTGTATCAAGACTTCGTCTTGCTATTGCAACACTTGAAGAGCGTGGTCTGTTAGGCGATAACATTTTGGGTTCAGGCTTTAACTTCCGTCTTCATATCAACCGTGGTGCCGGTGCATTCGTTTGTGGTGAGGGCAGTGCATTGACCGCTTCTATTGAGGGTAAGCGTGGTATGCCTCGTGTTAAGCCTCCTCGTACAGTTGAGCATGGTTTATTTGACAAGCCCACTGTTCTCAACAACGTAGAAACATACGCAAACGTACCGAGAATTATTCTTGACGGTGCTGATTGGTTCCGTTCTATCGGTACTGAAAAGAGTCCCGGTACAAAGACATTCTCTTTGACTGGTAACATCATGAATACAGGTCTTATTGAGGTACCTATGGGTACTACTCTCAATGAGATTGTATTTGATATCGGCGGCGGTATCCGTGGTAACGGCAAGTTTAAGGCTGTTCAAATCGGTGGTCCTTCCGGTGGATGTCTTGTAGAAACTCGTGGCGATATGCCTCTTGACTTTGACTCTCTTAAAAAAGTCGGTGCTATGATCGGTTCAGGCGGTCTCGTTGTTATGGACGAGAATACCTGTATGGTCGAAGTTGCACGTTTCTTTATGAACTTCACTCAGAACGAGTCTTGCGGTAAGTGCGTTCCCTGTCGTGAGGGTACAAAGAGAATGCTTGAAATTCTCGAACGTATCGTAGCAGGTGAAGGACGTGATGGTGATATTGAACTTCTTTTGGAACTTGCAGACACTATTTCCGCTACCGCACTTTGCGGTCTTGGTAAGTCTGCAGCACTTCCTGTCGTCAGCACAATCGCAAACTTCCGTGAAGAGTACGAACAACACATTTACGACAAGGTATGTGTAACAAAGACTTGTTCAAAACTCAAACGTTATGAAATTGATCCCGATCTTTGTAAGGGCTGTTCTAAGTGTGCTCGTGCTTGCCCTGCAGGAGCAATTTCAGGTAAGATTAAAGAGCCGTTCGTAATAGATAACGAAAAGTGCATCAAATGCGGAGCATGTATCACATCCTGCGCATTCAAGGCTGTAAAGGAGGCATAATGATGATACACGCAAAGCGAATGATGATCGACAATATGCCCGTTGAAATTAACGGTGAAAAAAATCTCTTGGAACTTATCAATAAGACCGGTGTTAAACTTCCTACATTCTGCTATCATTCAGAACTTTCTGTATACGGTGCGTGCAGAATGTGTATGGTTGAAGATAACTGGGGTAGTATGCAGGCTGCCTGCTCAACACCTCCTAAAGAGGGTATGGTAATTTATACCAACACTCCTCGTCTTCGTAAATACCGCAAGAACATTCTTGAATTGCTTCTTGCAAACCATTGCAGAGACTGTACAACCTGTAAGTCTAACGAAGCATGTAAACTTCAGGACCTTGCTCGTCGTTTTGGTCTTACCGATGTACGTTTCCCCAATACTAAGACAAAACCTGAACTTGATACATCTTCTCCTTCTATCACTATTGACCGCAGTAAATGTATCCTTTGCGGTGACTGCGTTCGTATGTGTAACGAAATCCAAAACGTAGGTGCAATCAACTTTGCACACCGTGGTAGCAAAATGCAAATTTCCACCGCATTTAATGTACCGTTGTCCCAGACAGCATGTGTTGGATGTGGTCAGTGTGCTGCTGTATGTCCCACCGGTGCCATCACCATTAAGCATGATAAGGACAGACTGTGGAGTTGCCTTGAGGACAAGGACACAAAGGTTGTTGTTCAAATCGCTCCTGCTGTTCGTGCAGGCGTAGCAAAGGCTCTCGGTGAGTCTGACAGTAATCTTGCCATGGGCAAAATTGTTGCTGCACTTCGTAAGATGGGCTTTGATGAAGTATTTGATACAACCACATCTGCTGACCTTACAGTTATCGAGGAAGCAGCAGAATTTGCAGATCGTCTTGCAAACGGCGGTACTCTGCCCCTGTTCACCTCTTGTTGTCCGGCATGGATTCGTTACGCTGAGTCAAAGCACCCTGAACTTCTTCCCAACATCTCTACTTGTAAGAGCCCAATGCAGATGTTCGGTGCAGTTTTGAAAGAGTATTATAAAACCTCTGACAAACGTATTGTAAGCGTTGCTGTTATGCCTTGTACTGCAAAGAAGGGTGAGGCTGCAAGAAGCGAATTTATTCGTAACGGCAGTCCTGACGTTGATATTGTTATCACTACTCAAGAACTTGTTCGTATGATTGAGGAAAGCGGTATCATGTTCAAGGACATTCAGCCTGAGGCAGCATCTATGCCATTTGCAGGCACTTCCGGCTCCGGTCTTATCTTCGGTGTTACCGGTGGTGTTACGGAGGCTGTTCTTCGTCACATCAGCGATGACAAGTCCTTTGGTAATCTTCAGACAATCGCTATGTGCGGTGTTCGTGGTTTTGAGGGCCTTAAGGAATGTACTGTAATGCACAATGGTGTAGAAGTACGTATCGCAGTTGTAAGTGGTCTTGCAAACGCAGAGGCATTGATTGAGGCAATTCAAAAGGGAGAACGTCAGTATGACTTCGTAGAAGTAATGGCTTGTCCCGGCGGTTGTGTTGCTGGTGCCGGTCAGCCATTTAGCAAACTCCATGAGCGTATTGCACGTGGTGATGCATTGTACTTAAACGACCGTTTGAGTCAGATAAAGAGCCCTGAAGAAAATCCTGTTATGAAGACATTGTACGATGGTCTTCTTAAAGGTAGAAACCATGAACTTCTTCACGTTCACTACGGAGAGAAAAATCATAAGTAAATACTTTATGCGGCAGATGAAATTCATCTGCCGCATTTTTTGTCAAAATATCTTTCCAACAGCCGCCACGACACTACACAGTACCAAACCAATAGCCGTCGGCAAAATTGTCGCAACTACCGTCCAAAAAATACTGCCGGTTTCACGTCTTATGGTAAGTACCGTCGTTGAACAAGGCCAATGAAATAGTGAAAATAGCATGACACAGAGTGCAGTTATGTTATTCCAGCCATTTTCCAAAAACAGTTGGTACATTTGCGTTGCTCCAACAGTGTTTTCAAGACTCACTCCTGCTGTATATGCCATTACGATAAGAGGAAGCACAATTTCATTTGCAGGAAATCCAAGTATAAACCCAATTAAAATTGCTCCGTCCATACCTATCATTCGTGCAAAACCATCTAAAGCACTTGTTGCATAGTTAAGTAGACTTACACCGTCAATAGAACAGTTGGCAATCACCCATATAACCACACCTGCAGGAGTGGCAACTGCTACCGCACGACCAAGTACATATATCGTTCTGTCAAGCAATGAGCGTATAAGAACCTTTGCAATTTGCGGCTTACGATACGGCGGAAGTTCAAGGACAAACGATGTAGCCATACCTTTTAACAGTGTCACAGACAGGATTTTTGTCACCAAAAATGTAACTGCTACGCTTAGAACAATCAATCCTGTCAACATAACTGCCGACAGTATTGTAGGCATATTCCCGGTTCCATGGACAAAAAACATGGAAATAATCGTCAATAGCATTGGAAATCGTCCGTTACACGGCATAAAACTGTTTGTAAGTATTGCAAGAAGCCGTTCTCTCGGTGAGTCAATAATCCGACACCCTACAACTCCGGCCGCATTACACCCAAGTCCCATACACATAGTAAGTGCCTGTTTGCCACAAGCCTGACAACATTGAAACGGTCGGTCAAGATTAAATGCAATTCTCGGCAGGTACCCTACGTCCTCTAAAAGTGTAAAAAACGGAAAAAATATTGCCATTGGCGGAAGCATTACAGATACAACCCACGCAAGAGTTCGATACGCACCGTCTACTAAAAGTCCGACAAGCCACGTAGGTAGATTTATCCATACTAAAGCGTTGCGAAATACGTCCTCTCCCCAAAACAGCCACCTTGATAACACATCAGACAACAAATTAGTACCTGAAATTGTCAGCCAAAAGACAACCGCAAGAAGAATAAGCATAACAGGATATGCCGTATACCGTCCCGTCAATATTTTGTCGATGCGGCGATCTCTTGCGTCTGCATTTTTTGTGCGACACACTATGACACCATCACACAACTCCCTTGCCTTAGACAAAACCGAAGTTGCAACCTCGTCTGTGAATTTATCCCCAGAAATTTCCAAATCATGTAAAATTCCACTTGCCTCAGACAACGCACTGTCTACTTCCTTTGACAGATATTTGTCGTCAGGCAATTCATACTGTGACGGTGACATTTTACTTTCAAGAAGACGTATACTTCTCCATCGTCGGTAATGTGAGTCAGGGATTATATTCAAAAGTGCCGTATCCACTACATCTATTGCCGTTTCGATTTTTTGTGGATATGTCAAACGAAGCCCGACATTCTGTTTCTCATCTATTACATTATCAAGTGCAGACATGAGTAAATTAAGACTATTTTTATTTCGTGCCTCAATACCCACAACCACCGTTCCAAGTCGTTTCGACAGTAGTGAAAGATTCAAATCAATCTTCTTTCGTCTTGCCTCGTCCATCAAATTTACGCAAACAACCACATTTTTTGTAGCCTCAATAGTTTGAAGAACAAGATTTATGTTTCGTTCAAGACACGTTGCATCACATACAACAACAACGGCGTCAATATCATTTTCCAAGATAAAATCTCGTGCCGTTGCCTCCTCCGGTGAATTTGGAACGAGGGAGTATGTACCGGGCAAATCCACAATGACATACGATGCCTTGTCGGTACTATGGTAACCGCAAGCGGTCACAACGGTTTTCCCAGCCCAGTTGCCGGTATGCTGTTTAAGCCCTGTTAAGCCGTTAAATACTGTGCTTTTTCCAACATTTGGATTGCCGAGTAATGCGACCACCTTATCATTGGGTGTACGTTTTATTGTATCAAATGATGTACCTGACGCACCTTTACCCGTTGCACTTCCAGTCAGTCCCACGGCAAATCACCTCCCTATATTCGCCGTACATATATCTTTGCTCCGTCACGGCGTCTTATTGCGTGTACTGCTCCGCAAATTAAAAATGCGTTTGGGTCTCCACATGGACTTCGTCCAATACACGACACAATTGCACCATCTGTCATACCTATATCAAGAAGTCGTCTGCGTAATGGGCCGCAGATACATAAGGCAGTAACCACTGCCTGCTCCCCGGGTGCTATCTCGTTTAAGCATACGTACCCTTCCATTATTAACACCTCTTATTTGTCATAACTCCGCTATCATTCTATTCAAATTCCTTTCGCTACGTTACTGTTGAAAATTGTATAAAGAAATGGCAGTACATTATCTGTACTGCCATTTTGATTTATTCTGCAAGCATTGCAACAATTGCATCAAAAGGTTTTACACCTACAGACGTATTAACCGGTGAACCATTTTTGAATACAACAAGTGTTGGAATACTCATAACGCCAAACTCACCTGCCAGTTCAGGCTGCTCGTCCACATTGACTTTACACACCTTATACTCATCACTGGCATCTGCAACTCTGTCAATAACAGGTGCAAGCATTTTACACGGGCCGCACCAACTTGCCCAGAAATCAACAAGTACAGGTTTTGTACTGTCAAGAACTTCTGTTTTGAAATTGTCTTTTGTAATTGTAATTACACTCATAATTTAACACTCCTTTGTATGCTTATCACCACTATGTTGTGGTGTCATGTTTTTATTATACACGATTTTTCAAATAATTTCTGTGACCTGCTCACATAATTTTACGCAACATAACGTGCAACTTGCAATTTATTTAGAAATTTTTTCAATTTGTGTTGCGTATTTAGTTGCGATATGATATAATTATGTTGCAAAACGAATTGTTGGAGGCTGCGTGGTTATGAAAAAGAAAATTTTAGTCGTTGACTCTATCTTTACAGATAGACGTTTAACTACAATGATTTTTGAAGATTTGTATGATGTGCTTGAAGCAGAGAATAAAGACGAGGCAATGACTCATCTTTATCGGTGGGAGCAGGAAATTGTGCTTATTTTTCTCGATATGGCTATACCGGAAATGAATAGATTTGCCCTGTTGCGAAAAATTCGGCAAGATGTACGCTTTGGCAGTATTCCTATAATCGTTACTTCACGAAATATCTGCGAGTCTGACAGCGTATCCGCTTTTCGCTACGGTGCATCTGATTGTTTGAAAAAGCCGTTCCCCGCAGCCTTTGTTAAATATAAAGTTGCTACTCTGCTTCATTCTTTAGATGCACTATACGCTAAATGTGAGTCAAGGGATTTTCTTACAGGTATGTATAATCGTGATGCGTTTTTTACTAAATCGGAGTTGCGAATACGCACATCGTCAAAACTCCCCCATTGGATAGTCTGTTGCAAGGTGATGAACTTAGATAAACTGAAAAAGCGGTGTAGTCAAGAAAGAATTGATGGGTTACTTCGCTTTATTGCAACAACTTTGTATGAAACTGTGTGTTCAGGACATGGAGATTGTGGCAGAATTGAGCAGGAAGTTTTTGCCCTTTGTATATCAAAGGACATCGAGCAGATACGCCTTCAACTTCGCCTCGTTTTGCAAAAAGTTCTTGCATATCCGTTTCACACCGACATAAATATACGCTTTTGTGCAACAAAAGATACTTTAGTAACAGTTGAGGATATGTGTGAAAATGCCATTGAGGCTATCGACTCTGACAGTAGTGACGATATTTGTGTTGTCTATGACGAATATATGAGAAAATGTCAAGAAAAAGAACTTGCGACAATGTTGCGTATCGGACTTGACAGCGACCAATTCTCTCTGAACTTTTCACCATTTTACCATGTTGACGACAGTCAAATGACGGCAGTTTTAGCGGAATTTGTATGGACAAATATGCAAGGTGAGAAAATTTCCTATAGTCAGTACAGAGAAGTTGCCGAAACTTATGGGCTGGCAGCGGCTATTGACAACATATTTTACGATAAACTATTTTCTTTTGTAAAAGATAATCCAAACGGAACAACGCCCACAGTTTACGTCCCTTTATCTACAGCAAGTCTTAAAAATGTTGCATTCCCAAATTTTCTTACAGATTTGCTTGTTAAATACTGTCTATCTACTAATCAGTTTGTTCTTATCGTATCTCCAAAAGATTTCCTTAAATTTTTCACCATTGCAAAAAGTGGAGTTGATAGACTTCGTGACGTTGGTTTTCGTATTGCTTTAGGTGGTTTTGGTGATGCAGACTATCAAAGAGAGTTGTTTATGTCATCACAGTTTCATTCTATAATTCTCTCATTCGACCTTTTGAGGAATGTCACTTCATTTGAAAATCGTGCCATATATCTCAATACAGCAATCTGCCTTTCAAAAATTAAGCAGTTACCGCTACTTGCCACAAACGTCATATCACATGAAGAATGTTCCTTTGGAAAAAGCATTGGATGTTCCATATTAACAGGTGATATTTATACATCTGCCTTGTCTGCTGATGAGTTTGTTGAAACTCTCAAACGTGTAAGCAACAGGCAATCCGTATTTGATTTAAGTGGACAATCTCGTATACCGCAGCAGTATTTATGGGATACTCAGTCACCATTTAACAACTGGTTTGACAGCATTGGCACATCTGTACTTGTCGTTGAGAAAGTAGGTTCTATCCTTTCACTACTTCGTGCCAACAATCAATTCTTTAATTCATTTGACGTAAGTCGTTATGCATTTTCTACTTGCGACAAGCCATTTTTGTCGTTTGTGCTCCCTGAGTTTCGCCATAAATTGATAAGTGCCTGCAACGAGTCAATGCAATTTCATCGACAGACTCAAACGACAGTTTTGCTTCGCTGTCTTGACACTACTAAAAAGAATATTTACAACGTATCAGTTAGAATCAACTGCGTATTTTATAGTAAATTTAGCACTACTTTTCTCTTTACCCTTACAAAACAGCCTGCGTGCAACAACTGTGAAATGCTTTTTAGACAAAGGCTGCTTTTAGATGCTGTATGTGACACTGACACGAGAGGTATTCTTCTATTCACATTTAATGAAAAGCCTTGCTGTATATATGTAAATCAATCGGTATGTGGTTTTTTAGGTCTATCCGGTGAACCTATTGAGTACGTTGACCACGAATTTCATACACTATTTCGCAGATATTTTAATTTCACCGCCTTAGACAATGGCTTAGACAAAATACGAAACGGCAGTAAATCTGTAACAGTTAAAACGGACGATAAGAAAAACGGAGTTCGCTATTCTATGGAGATGCACACCATAACTCTTTCGTCAGGTGAGAAGTTATTACGCTGTGAAATATGGGCAGAGGAAACAGTGTCGGAATATACATTATTATCCCTTTGCCAGTAGTTTTTCATGTTTTAGTATAACTTACTTGAGGAAAATTATTGACTTAGGGCATAATTTATACTATGATATAAATTATACTAAATAAATGAGGAATTGCTATATGAAAGACGGTTTTATCAAAGTTGCGGTCTGTACTTGTGATGTTCGTGTTGCCGATTGTATATACAATGCCGACAGTATTATTGATGCGTTAACATCTGCAGATAAAGTAGGTGCGAAAATTTTTGTAACACCTGAGTTGTCAGTAACAGGTGCAACTTGCGGTGATTTGTTCCGTCAACCAACATTGATACAAGGGGCAGTAAACGCCATTTCACGTATTGTAAAGGCGAGTGTCGGTAAAAAACTCCTTGTCTTTGTAGGTATGCCATTGTCAGTACAAGGAAAAGTCTATAACTCTGCCGTATGCATATATAACGGAAACATTCTCGGTGCCATACCAAAAAGTATTGACTTAGACAGACAATTTTCTGTTCCGTCTAAAGATGATGTTACGGAAATATCCCTTTGCTCTCAAACGGTACCTTTTGGAACACGTATAATTTATACTTGTGATGGACTTGGTGAATTGTCTGTTTCCTCACTAATCGGTGATGAGTTATATGCTGTAAAGTCTTTGTCTGACGACCACGTTACTTTAGGTGCGACTATTCTTGTCCATCTTACAGCAGAGGCAATGCTTGCCTCTCGTAAAAACTTCCGCCGTGACGCTATATGTGCACAAAGCCGTCGTCTTGTATGTTCTATTATAAGTGCGAATGCAGGCGTAGGTGAATCTACCACAGATTTTGTCTGTGGTGGTGAAAGCATTATTGCTGAAAACGGCAATATTTTAACTCATACAAATACATTTGAAAACGCTTTGGCAATAAGCGAAATTGACGTATCTCACATTTTGTCAATGCGTTCTAAAAATATATCTTTCCCAACACAATCAACAGACAAATACAGAATAATACCTTTCAAAATGGGTGAAGTAAAAACGAAACTTACACGGCATTTTGAACGTCTGCCCTTTGTGCCTGACTGTTTAGATGATAGAAAAGATCGTTTTGATACTGTTTTGTCAATTCAGGCACAAGGACTTAAAAAACGTATGGAGTGTGCTTATGCAAAGACGGCTGTAATCGGTATTTCAGGCGGTCTTGATTCATGCCTTGCCCTTTTAGTTGCTGTACGTGCCATTGACCTTTTATGCCGACCACGTACTGACGTTGTAGCAGTTACAATGCCTTGCTTTGGTACAACAAAACGAACACGTGGCAATGCGGAAATGTTGTGCGAACTTTTAGGTGTCACACTTCGTACAGTAGATATTAAACATGCAGTTGAACTTCACTTTGCAGATATTGGCCATGATGAGTCTATGCGAAATGTCGTATATGAGAATGCACAGGCACGTGAACGTACACAAATTCTCATGGATATTGCAAATCAGGTAAGCGGTCTTGTAGTCGGAACAGGTGATCTTTCTGAACTTGCTCTTGGTTGGGCAACGTATAACGGAGATCAAATGTCAATGTACGGTGTCAACGCCTCTGTTCCTAAGACTTTGGTACGAGCGTTGGTTCATCATATCGCAGACACGTCAACTGATTCCGCCCTTTCCGGCGTACTCATAGATATTGTAAACACACCCGTCAGCCCTGAACTTCTTCCTGCCGACAACGAGCGTATAACACAAGAGACGGAAAATCTTGTAGGACCTTATGAACTCCACGATTTCTTCTTGTATCATTTGCTCTACAACGGCTTTACACCTAAAAAAGTGCTTAGACTGGCAGAGTATGTATTCCAAAACGAGTACGATACCGAAACTCTGCGATACTGGCTCAAAACCTTTATTAAACGGTTCTTTTCACAGCAGTTCAAGCGTTCTTGTCTGCCGGACGGACCGCAGACAGATGTCATTTCTCTCTCTCCTCGTGGTGCGTGGCGTATGCCCTCTGACGCACAAAGCACCCTTTGGCTTTCAGATTTAGACTCCGATATTTAATAAAAGGAATATACACAGATGAAAATTCTCATTATAGATGGACAAGGCGGAAAAATCGGTAAACTACTAATTGAAAAACTTCTTAATACCAATGTATCTGCCGACATTTATGCTATCGGTACAAACTCTATTGCCACATCTGTCATGGTAAAAGCAGGTGCAACTTTCGGTGCAACAGGTGAAAATCCCGTTATCGTGCATTGCCGTGACGCAGATATTATTGTGGGACCTGTCGGAATTGTAATTGCCGATTCCCTCTTAGGTGAAGTTACTCCCACAATGGCTCAGGCTATCGGTCAAAGTCGTGCCCAGCGTGTACTTCTTCCTATTAACAAGTGTGCAAATCACATTGTTGGCGTTTATGATATGACAGTAAGTGAACTTGCACAAAATGCAGTAGAGTGTATTCTCTCCCTCTGCCAAAGCACTTGACAAATTGTGACAGTCAGTGTATACTGTCGTTAATGGCAAACCGTAGTTTGCGTTAAATGAAAACAACCACATTCGCAGGCATAATGATACCACGCAGGTATTTACGTATTTCCGGCACATCTGGAAATAGGTGTACCTGCGTTTTTGTTTGAAAGGAGATCCTCTCTTGACACACATAAAAAGACTTGCACTATCAGGACTTTGTCTTGCTCTCGCCCTATTACTCCCATTTTTGACAGGTCAAGTACCGCAAATTGGCAATATGCTCTGTCCCATGCATATACCGGTTCTTCTGTGCGGATTTGTCTGCGGTTGGCAATATGGTTTTTTAGTCGGTGCTATCGCTCCGTTATTTAGAAATATTCTCTTTGGTATGCCTCCACCTTTTCCCTCCGCATTTGCTATGACTTTTGAACTTGCCGCATACGGCTTATTGGCAGGTCTTATATACAAGAAACTCTCTAAAACTACTAAAAACCTCTACATAAGTCTTATTGTTTCAATGGTTGGCGGTCGTATCGTGTGGGGTGTAGTAATGTGGATAACGTCAATGTTTGTTACAACAGTTGAGTTTGGTTTTTCTGCCTTTATTGCAGGAGCATTTTCAAATGCAATTCTGGGTATTATTCTTCACATCATTTTAATTCCAATTATAATTTTACCTTTGAAAAAAGCAGGATATATGTACAATGACTGATTATAAAAAACTTATTTGTCAACACTTTGACCGCTATCCGTGTATGAAAATTCGTGATTTTGCCAAACTCCTCTACCAGAATGAATTTGGGTGCGAACACTTGATTTTAGACAAGGAATCGGCACTTTCAAGAATTTCTGACGAGCGAAAAAACGTGGTACTGTCCGACACTCCACATATTGAGTCAATAGGCAATGGATACTATAGGCTGTATCTGTCGTCACCCTATTTAGATGATACAATTCTTTCAGTTTTTATGGCAAGCGGAGGAAAAACAGACGGTACTAAAAACGGCTTTTTGGAAAAATACAACGTATTGAAAGAATTGTGTCTTGACGGTACAATTCCATACAGCGTATCAGACGCAGAGGAATTTATATCTCAATGGTGTGACGATGGGTGTATGCCGTTGTCCCATTCTGACAGTTACAAGTCGGCATACAACCCTGCATATCGTGTAGTTTTAGAAAAATATGTGCCTCTGCTTCCCATTATAGACGCAATTTTTGCACGACGTGGACAGCGTACAGTAGTTTCAATAGACGGACGATGCGGTGCAGGTAAAACTACTCTTGCCACAATGCTTTCAAGCCTTTTCAATTGCACGCCGATACACATGGATGATTTCTTTCTGCCACCCACAATGCGTACCAAAAATCGTCTTAGTGAGGCAGGCGGCAACATACACTACGAGCGTTTTTATGACGAGGTTGTGAAAGGAATTAAATCCGGTCAGCCCTTTTCCTATGGCGTATTTGACTGTTCACGTATGGAAGTTATCCACACAGTACAAGTTGACCACTTATCTTTAATTATCGTTGAGGGTTCATATTCTCAACACCCTTATTTTCAAACTTACGCCGATATAACTGTTTTTTGTGATGTGTCCTGCGATATACAAGAAACACGTATACTAAAAAGAAACGGCAAAGTGATGTATGAGCAATTCAAAAATAGATGGATTCCTATGGAGGAAGCATATTTTTCTGCCTTTGACATTAAAGAAAAATGTGACTTTTTAGTTACTATATAAAAATCCATTGCAAAGGTTTTTTGCAATGGATTTTTATTATTCTTTGTCGACGTTTTCCTCATCAATTTTTGTTAAAAGAAGATGTTTATGGAGTCTGCCACGGCTTTTACCACGAAGATAGATATAACCTATCACAGAGAAAATCACAGCACCGATAAAGTTAACTATAAGGTCGCTCATAGTATCAATAAGTCCAATATCAATATAGCCGTCCCATGCCATGCCGTTGACTGCCACAGACTCAATTGGCATAGTAACAGCCACATTCCGACCGTCAGGGTGAAGCATGACAGACGAGATTTGGGAAAGTATGGTGTCTTTTTGCATATCCGTTTGAAATAAGACGTCCATACCAAACTCAAAAAACTCCCATAGCACACCAATAGTCATGGAGAAGCAAAATGCTACTAACACAACAAATACAGGTGACAGGCGAAACGGAAGATGAGGGTCATCATTCAAAAGATTTATAAATGACAGTCCAATTGCTGCCGCCAAAAATCCGTTTAGTGTGTGGAGCATTGCGTCCCAGTATGGAAATGTCAAGTAAAATTCGCTTATCTCACCTAAAATTTCCGCACTGAAAATAAATATTAGAATTACAACTTCCAACGTATCAGGTACGTCAATTTTAAGTCTTTTTTCGATAAAAGACGGAATTAAAAATAATACAAGAGTAAGTAGGCATAAAAATACGTTGTTGTAATTGCCCTTTAACAGTTGTGCTATAAGTACCGCAATAACCGATAGACGAAGGACAAAATACACTCGTGACATGGTATTTTGAAATGTGCGTTTAAGAAATTGCCTCATTTATAACACCCATTTTACAGTATTTTCTTTAATCTCACGGCTTACGCTTTTAGCATTTGGATAACCAAGAGCCGCTGTTCCGTATACCGTGTGATTTTCAGGTACGCCAATTTTAGTAAGATACTCCCGAACATCTTTATTGTCGCAAGTCATACCGATTTGATGTGTCCATACCGAGCCGATATTCATGGAATGGGCTGCAAGGAAAATATTTTCCAATGCACATGACGCATCATACACACCTAATGGATTATCTCGTTCACAGGAGACAATGATAATCGTATCAGGGCAGTAGAAATCGTATGAACTATTTCCAAGTGCTTTGCCAACAACTGTAGCAAGGCTTTCCATAACGTCTTTATTCTGTACAACAGTAAACTGCCAAAGTTGACGATTTCTGCCACTGGGTGCGTGTCTGCCTGCATCGACAATTTGCTCCAATATATCACGAGGTATCTCCTGCTTTTTGAAACTTCGTGTACTTCTTCTTTCCATCATTGTACGAATAAATTCATTCATGTCATATTATTCCTTTCATATCTTATAAGTCTATTATAACAATTATCTCCCTATACAGCAATATAAACGCAAAAAATTTACTTCTTCCATTAAATATCACCTTTAGAATTGACATAGGTTCCCATTTTTGATATACTACTTCTATTAGATTGTGAAAGGAAGTTAATTTATATGAATATTGAAACAAAGTGCCTCCACGCAGGCTATAAGCCAGGCAACGGCGAGCCTCGTAATATTCCCATTGTTCAGTCTACTACGTTCCGTTACGAAACAAGCGAAGCGATGGGTAAACTTTTCGATTTAGAGGCAAGCGGTTATTTCTATACACGTTTGCAAAATCCCACAAATGACCAAGTTGCAGCAAAGATTTGTGCACTTGAGGGCGGTACTGCCGCAATGCTCACTTCCTCCGGACAGGCTGCCAACTTCTATGCTATTTTCAACATCGCTTCATGTGGTGACCATATAGTTGCATCTTCTGCCATCTACGGCGGTACATTTAACCTCTTTTCCGTTACAATGAGAAGAATGGGTATCGAGTTCACTTTCGTTGAGCCTGATTGTTCTGTTGAAGAACTTAATGCGGCATTTAAGCCAAACACAAAGGCTTTGTTTGGTGAAACTATCGCAAATCCCGCTCTTACGGTTTTGGATATAGAGAAGTTTGCAAATGTTGCTCACGCACACGGCGTTCCTCTTATTATAGATAACACATTCCCCACACCTGTAAATTGTCGTCCTTTTGAGTGGGGTGCTGATATTGTCACTCATTCTACCACAAAATATATGGACGGCCACGCAAATGCCGTTGGCGGTGCAATTGTAGACAGCGGTAAATTTGACTGGACTAAGTATCCCGACAAATTCCCCGGTCTTTGCACTCCCGACGACAGTTATCACGGCGTAACATATACAGAGCGTTTTGGTCTTGAGGGTGCATTTATTACAAAGGCTACTGCACAACTTATGCGTGACTTTGGTTCTATTACTGCACCGATGAATGCATATCTTCTTAATGTTGGTTTGGAAACACTTCCTTTGCGTATGGCTCGCCATTGTGAAAATGGTCTTGCAGTTGCAAAGTATCTTAAATCCCACGACAAAGTAGCATGGGTTAAATATCCCGGACTTGAAGGTGACAAACACTACGATTTGGCTAAGAAGTATATGCCAAACGGAACTTGCGGTGTCGTATCATTTGGTGTAAAGGGCGGACGTAAGGCTGCTGAGCGTTTTATGGCTGGTCTTAACTTGGCTTCTATCGCAACACACGTTGCAGACGCAAAGACCTGTGTTCTTCACCCTGCATCTGCAACTCATCGCCAGATGAGCGATGCTGAACTTGCCGCTGCAGGTGTTGCACCCGACCTTGTTCGTTTCTCTGTTGGTACAGAAAGTATCTGCGATTTGATTGCTGATATTGAACAGGCTCTTAAAAACGTATAAACATCTCTTTTATTTTCTTTCTTATAGATTTCTTAATTTGAAACCTCTCGTCAAAAATGACGAGAGGTTTCTGTCATATAAAGAAATATAAATATTTTCCCCCTACGACTGTAATAAAACGTAAATTTCGGCAAAAACTAAGAATACCTAATTGGTAAAACCACAGTTATTTGGAGGTTAAAAGATGAAAGGAAGTAAAACACTTACTGCGATACTTGTCACTATCGCCGTAATTATGTCCATGTTTACAGTATCATTTGCTTTAGACTCGGACATTGAAACAGCAAGGGTAAAAAACGTCAAAATTACACGTGAAAGTATTGAGTCTATGCTTGACGGTGAGAGAAAACTTGACGGAATTGTCGTCATAACTCTCCCTGACACAAATCACGGCAAACTCTGCATAGGCAAACGCAGTCTTTTACGTGGTGAGGGTGTAGCAGCAGAAAATATTGGCAGTTTATACTTTGTCCCAAACTCAAATACGGATATTTCTGAACTTAAAAATGCATCTTTTGCATTTACTCCTGTGTACGCAGACGGAAGTACAGGCAACGTAATAACCTACTCCTTTTCTGATAAAATACAAGCAAACAATACACCGATTGCTGAAAACTTAGAACTGAAAACATTCAAAAATGTGACCGTATCCGCTACATTTTCAGGCATTGACCCTGACGCAGATACTCTCACTTATACTCTTACAACTGCACCAAAACTTGGTACGGTTCTCTATGACACATCGGGAAATGGCAAATTTGTGTACAAGCCGTTTGACAACAAAACAGGTACTGACACGTTTACCTATATGGCGTGTGACGACAGCGGTGCAGTAAGTGTTCCTGCAAAGGTAACTGTGACAATAGATAAGCAGGAGAGTAATATCACGTATTCCGATATGGACGGAAACGACGCCCATTATTCCGCTTTACTGTTGTCTGAATGTGGTATTTTCACAGGTAAAACCATAGGAGAGTGTACCTATTTTGAGCCAAATGAGCCGGTAACACGTGCAGAATTTATCGCAATGGCAGTGGCATTATCAAAAAAAGAGCCTTTAGGAGAAATCCCCTCCTCCACATTCATTGACGACATGGACATTCCCGTATGGTGTAGACCTTTCGCCGCTACTGCAGTAACGGCAGGGTTTGTACAAGGTAGTGACGACAACGGCACAAGATTACTGCGAGCAAACGACTATATTACAAGAGCGGAGGCAGCAACTGTTATTGACAATACTGTTGGTCTTGAAAAAAGTGACGTTGTGCGTGTCTATGCCGATGAAAACAGTATTCCAACATGGGCAAAAGATGCTATAAGTTCTGCCAATATGCTCGGTATCCTATCTGAAAATTATGACGGCACAATCGCCCCCAACGATGTTTTAACCAGAGGCGAGGCGGCAACAATGCTTTGTCGTACCCTTGATTATATATCAAAGAATGAAACGAGTGTTGGTTGGTTTAATTGGTGGTGAAAAAATGAGCGTGTTCAAAATGAACACGCTCATTTAATTTACTTAACTTCAATCATGTTTTCATTCGTTCCAAGATAGAATTTATCGCCAATTCGTACACGATACTTTTTGCCTGGTACAAGACGCTTGCCCGATGCACTGTATGTGCCGTTTGATGAGCCAAGGTCTTCAAGTACCACATCGCCTGTCTTTTGAATAAATGTCACCGCACAGTGAATACGGCTGATTGTCGTATCACTTGCCGGGAACAATAACTTACAATTTTGTGGGTCACGACCGAGTTTTATACTATCTGTAACTTTAAGGCTGTAACCTTTCTTCTTACCTGAAATTACTGTAAGAGTAACGCTGTCAGGGATATTAGACGGCTGTGACACATTTGGTACAGGAATTGTAGCGTTTATATCATTAGATGGTCTGGTTGGACGTACAGCAGGTCGAATTTTCGGTGCATCTGCTTTAGGTGTTGGTTCGCCATGATGTTCAATTGTCTTTGTTTCTTCGTCATACTCATCTTCTTCGTCCTCATATCTGCTACGGCGGAAACGAATAATAAGGAGAATAATCAAAACTACAACGAGTATAACAGCAACAAAAATTGTATACTTGATTATCATTGCAAGGTTTGCCAAATCCGGGTCAGAAAAATCGTCTGCATCTGCCGCAAACGGATTTGACGGAGTATCGTCCTTTATATCCTCTTGGGCGAGTATATCCAAAGATATAAGTTGTGCCACTATATCACCGGAACAAATGGCTTTAGTTTCACCTAATGTACCGTCATAGGTAGTAATGCCAACTACCTCATTTTCACTATTTAACATCGGTGAGCCAATTGCTGTGACTGAATGAGTAGTGTCTGCCAAAACTACACCATCGCCTGTTGACGATTTAGTAACGCTACTTAAAAAGCCACTATCTTTGGAAATATCGTAATATTCTGCCTCGTCGGTAATAGTATAAATGCCGTACAAGTTGTCGGCAGTTGTATCTAAGTTGAAATTTGAAACTGCGTCACCTTCTGCCACATCTTCTGCAAACACGGCAGGCGTCGCAGAATACAGTACGTGTTCCAAATCCAAAACTACTGCCGATGAGTCTGCACCAACAGAATATACAGGAAGTGCCGTTATTTGCTTACCGTCAACTGTGATACTGCTATCAGCAGTCTTTTCTGTGATTAGCCCAAGTAATTCGGACTCCTCCACAACGATTTCATTATCCGCAAGTTTTGCAATTAAATCTTCGGATATTTGACTAACTACGTTCTTATAGTCAATTGCAAGAGCATCTGTCAAAAGATATCCGACAGGTGCACCTTCCTTACCGACTGCAAACGCAAGGGCTTTGCCCCAAATTACATACTCATCGTCAACGCCTTCCACAGTAATCGTGTATCGGGTATTGAGTTCATATACTGACGGCTGTTCTACTGCAAATGCACTTGCAACACATAGGGAAAGCAACACGCAAGATATAACTAACAGTGACAACGCCTTTTTCCATCTCGACAAGGCAATTCCTCCCTTTCAATTAGTACCGATAATATATTTTTATCGACACAACTTTCCTACATACTATCATACCAAAAACCGACAGATTTTGCAACTACCAAACTGCATATTGTATAAATTTTCCTTAATTTTATACATTCGCCTGTTTTTCACCAAGTCGTTTTAATATTAAATGAGTCACTATGGTAACAAGAGGGAAAACTGCCGCACATAAAATACCGATACGAATTGCCGTCTGTTCGACTGTCATGTGTAGTATTTGAGATAGTATTTGTGCAAAACTTGTCGTCAATGTAAAGTCTACAAGTTTACCAGTCAGCCATGATGATAATGAACAGCCAATGTCACCGGCAACAGACAGCACTGCAAACATCCATGCCCCTGCCATTGGAAAACGTGTCGATGACAGTGACAACGTACCGGGCCACAACAAACTTGTACCAAGTCCGCATAAGACGCAAGCAAGTATATTTAGTGCAGGGTACGGTGATATTGCCGCCACAACGTAGCAAACAAAAGACAGTATAGAACTTCCAATCAATACTCGGCTTAAGTTGAAACGATGTCCGATTTTTCCGTATATATATCTGCCAATTCCAAGCATCAATGCGTAACCACTCATACCAATTAAGTCACCGGTAACCTTTGTAAGTCCAAGTCCTTTTTCCATAAACGCAGATGTCCATTGACCGAGTACAATCTCCGCTCCTGCTCCAAAGAAAATGGAAATAAGTGCAAATATATAAAATGGAGATTTTAATACCGATTTAACTGCAAGTCGTTTTGATGCAGGGATAGGTGACGGAATTGGGGAAGTATAAAATAAAAAGAAGTTTACAAAAGGTATCAACGCCCACAAAAAAGTAATTATTTGCCAGTTATTTCCACCAAATACGAATATAAAAAGTGTTGTACCAATAATTGTTGCAAGTTGTCCCCATGCGTAAAATGAATGCATAAGACTCATAGCCTTTACCTTGTCATCGCTTGGAATTGCATCTACCATTGGACTTATTAAAACCTCTGCCAGACCGCCTGAAAAAGAGAATATAACAGTTGCAATAAGCATTCCCTCAAAAATATAGTTTGGCAATATCCATGGTACGCACCCAAAAAGCACAAGTCCTCCAAAAGACAATAAACACGTTGGATATATTAGTTTTCTAAATCCAATTCGGTCAATAAACCCTGAAAACAGCACATCTGCTGAAACTTGTGTGACGAAATTGGTGCCTATAAGAATACCCAAATCCATGTAACTAAAGCCATATAACGCCATGAAAGATGTAAACAGCAGCGGTACAAGATTGACGATAACTGCCTGCACAAAAATTGTAGACATACAGGCAGTTGTCGTACGTTTGTATTTCATTGTTATCCTCCAAATGAAAATCTCAAAAGAGGACAGACAAATCTCATTGTCTGTCCTCTTTATTTACTATAACTTTTCTACGCCGAGAGTAACGTCCTCGCCGTTTAACTTCCATTCCTTTGAAAGTTCATTTGTCTGCTCATAGCATACGCTTTCTGCAAGCACCTCATCGCAAATGATGGCTTCGTTACGGCGTATAATATCGCTGACTTTCTCATTTCCGCTTACATATATACGGATATGGTCCATAACCTCAAAACCGGAGTCCTTACGCATATTCTGGAGTTTGGAAATAATTTCTCTTACAAAGCCCTCCTCCAAAAGTTCTGCAGAAAGGTTTGTATCAAGTACAACAGTAAGGCTACCCTCATTTACTGACTCAAAGCCCGGTGTCTGTGCAGACTCAATAAGGAGATCTTCTCTTTCAAGATATGCCTCGCTTCCGCCAAGCATAACTTTAATCATACCCTTTGCGTTTAGTTCGTCCATTGCCTTGTTACCGTCCAACTCGGCCAATACATTGCGAAGTTCGCCGATAAGTTTGCCAAACTTAGGACCGCAGGTGCGAAGTTGAGGCTTAAATGAGTAACTTGTAAAGTCACGAACACTGTCAGTAAACTTAACTTCCTTGATGTTAAGTTCCTCGGCAATAATTTCCGTATAGAATGCGTCAAGAGGAGCGTCTGTCTTTACGTACATAGTACCGATAGGCTGACGGTTCTTTATATTCGCACCATTACGGCAAGCACGACCAAGTGCAACGATAGAAAGGACTTTTTCCATATTAGCCTCAAGTGCCTCGTCAATTAAAGTATCATTACACTCAGGGAATGAGCAAAGGTGGATACTTTCAGGAGCAGTCTTATCAACATTGCGGACAAGGTTTTGATAAATATCCTCTGTTAAGAACGGAATCATCGGTGCTGCAGCCTTACAAAGAGTGACGAGTGCTGTGTAAAGAGTCATGTAAGCATCAATCTTATCCTGCTCCATACCCTTTGCCCAGAAACGCTCACGGCTGCGGCGTACATACCAGTTTGACAACTCATCAACAAATTCCTGAAGTACACGAGAAGTTTCTGTAATACGATAGTTTTCAAGGTTAAAGTCTACTGTCTTAACCATTGTATTAAGTTTGGATAAAAGCCACTTATCCATAACACAGAGTCTGTCTGTGTTGAGGCTATATTTTGTAGGATCGAACTTGTCGATATTTGCATACAGAACATAGAACGCATAGGTATTCCACAAAGTACCCATGAACTTACGCTGTCCCTCTGTTACAGCACCTGCATGGAAGCGATTAGGCAACCAAGGAGCAGAATTTGAGTAGAAGTACCAACGTATAGCATCAGCACCATGCTTTTGAAGTGCATCAAAGGGATCAACTGCGTTGCCCTTTGACTTGGACATCTTCTGTCCATTCTCGTCCTGTACAAGACCCAATACGATTACGTTCTTATACGGTGCTTTGTCAAACAAAAGTGTTGAGATTGCAAGAAGTGAGTAGAACCAACCTCTCGTCTGGTCAACTGCCTCAGAAATAAAGTCAGCAGGGAAATTCTCCTCGAAAATTTCCTTGTTTTCAAAGGGATAGTGCCACTGAGCAAATGGCATTGCACCTGAGTCGAACCAGCAGTCAATAACCTCTTTAACTCTCGTCATAGGCTTGCCACAGACAGGACATTTAATGTGTACGGCATCAATATATGGCTTGTGAAGTTCAATTTCCTCAGGGCAGTCATCGGACATGGATTTAAGTTCTTCGATAGAACCGACAGAGTGACGATGTCCACAATCACATTCCCAGATATTTAATGGTGTGCCCCAGTATCTGTCACGGGAAATGCCCCAATCCTGTACATTTTTAAGCCAGTCACCAAATCTTCCCTTACCGATAGATTCAGGAATCCAGTTGATTGTTTCATTGTTTTTGATAAGTTGATCCTTAACGGCAGTCATCTTGATAAACCAAGAGTCACGAGCATAGTAGATAAGAGGAGTATCACATCTCCAACAATAAGGATATGAATGCTCAAAAGGCAATGCCGCAAACAAGAGGTCACGAGCCTTTAAGTCAGCAAAAATTTCCTTGTCGGCATCCTTACAGAACATACCTGCCCATGGAGTTTCGCTTTTCATCTCGCCCTTTGCGTCTACAAGTTGCAAGAATGGCAAGTCGTACTTTCTGCCAACTTGTGCGTCATCTTCACCAAATGCAGGAGCGATATGAACGATACCTGTACCATCGGTAGTAGTAACGTATCCATCGCAGGTAACATAGTATGCAGGCTTATCGAGAGAGCGAAAGTTATAAAGAGGCTCATACTCCATCTTTTCAAGGTCGCTTCCTATATAAGTTTCAAGTACCTCAAAACTATCTTTAAGCACTACATCTGCAAGTGCCTCAGCAAGAATATACTTAACCTCACCACACTGTACCTTAACGTATGTGATGTCGGGATTTACGCAAAGTGCCACGTTGGAGGGCAACGTCCACGGTGTAGTTGTCCATACAAGGAAATATGTGTCCTTAGTACCCTTAACACGCATCTTTACAGTTGCAGACTTTTCCTTAACGTCCTTATATCCTTGTGCCACCTCATGGCTTGACAAGGGAGTTCCGCAACGAGGACAGTATGGTACAATCTTAAAGCCCTTATAGAGAAGGCCTTTATCCCAAATCTGCTTCAATGCCCACCATTCACTCTCAATGAATGTGTTGTGGTATGTGACGTAAGGGTCATTCATATCCGCCCAGAAGCCAACTGTACCTGAGAAATCTTCCCACATACCCTTATACTTCCAAACGCTTTCCTTACATTCCTTAATAAATGGCTCAAGACCGTATTTTTCAATCTGCTCCTTGCCATCAAGACCGAGTTTCTTCTCAATCTCCAACTCAACAGGCAGACCGTGAGTATCCCAACCGGCCTTACGAAGAACCTTATAGCCTTTCATTGTGCGGTAACGGGGAATCATATCTTTGATAACACGAGTCAAAACGTGGCCGATATGCGGCTTTCCGTTTGCTGTGGGAGGACCGTCATAAAATGTATATGTTTCACCCTCTGCACGAGTTTCAATACTCTTAGCAAAGATTTGATTATCTTCCCAAAACTGTTCGATTTTCTTTTCTCTTTCTACAAAGTTTAAGTTTGTTGGCACTTTATCGTACATCAAAAAACTTCCTTTCCGTAAAATTTATGATAAAAAAGTTCCCGACCTTAACAGGACGAGAACTCGTAAACCACCCATTAAGCATACAATCATATGCCACCCAAATAACGGCGAGTAAACCGGCAAAACTTACACATACGCTTCAGTTCGCAACTCAGAAGTGATTTTCACATATTGGTACTCCTCACAGGGCTTGCACTATCCCCCGCTCGCTATACAGTTTTCCGATATGCTACTGTCTTCGTCATCGTCTTTCATATATACGGGTATATTGTAAACGATTTATCCGGAAATGTCAACATTTTTTTATTACTTGACTATAAAACAGGCTGTCTCACCGATATTAAGCGAAACAGCCTGTTTTATATTGTAAGTTTAAGATTTTATAAATATGGGTTTTATTATTAACTAAAATAGGAAACGATGGCATCTGCAAGAGTATTTGCAAGATTTGTCGTGCTTTCATCAGATATAAGCCACTCAAAATCAGACGGATTTGGCATAAATGCAGCCTCATATATTATTGCTGGACACCAATTTGAACGACCAACAAACAAGTTTGAGCGATGTACTCCTGTATTCTCTCTACCTAAGTTTTCGTCCACATACTCAAACAAAGACTCTGCCGCAGTTGCAGAAAGAGAGTCACGATAGTATATTGAAAAACCACTGACTGACGACACGTCTGAGTTTTCACTTAAACTGTTTGCATGGATTGATATGAATAAATCAGGTAAAGTATTACGGCTTATATCAACACGTTTTTCAAGTGTTAAATACGTATCGTCTCTTCGTGTCATAACAACAGTTGCACCAAGACTTTCCAGTTTCGTTTTAAGTGCAGTTGCATTTTTAAGATTGATAATCTTTTCAGGCATTTCGCTTCCAAGCAATCCTAACGCTCCGGTATCATTTCCGCCATGTCCTGCGTCTATGACTATCGTATGTGCCGACAAGGGATATGCACCGCTTTTTACAGTTCGTTTTGGTTTCACTATAAGGCTTGTTGTTTTGTCCTTTGACGTACAATTCCAACCGCCAAGTTCTGCATCGTCACGGAGTTTGAGAGTGTACACTACCCTATCTGTCTTTTCTTCCGCCGTAACAGATGAAAACATTGAATTTTTCGGTACACTTACTGTCGTTTTAGTAGTTGCAGGTGAAACGGAGAAAATAATGGAGTTTTCCTTTTCGTCATACTTTGCCCAACCGCTTCCGCCTGTGTGATTTACAGACAGAGTATTTGTGCCATCTCCACTTACTGTTATTTTAGCAGATTTGACCGCCAAATTCTCCGTCTTACCTTTTGCAAGTTTCACATCAGACATCTGTACATACAAATTTGACGCAAGCCGCACGAAATTACCACGAATTGCCGTTACGTTGTCACTCATTGTACCACTCAATTCACTATAAGAGCCGCCTGATGTTGACGATGTGTAGTATCCCCATACAACATCTTTGTTAAATGTTGCAGAAAGTTTTTTTGCGTCAAGATACCCATACAGCGAACCGTCTGAATACTTAGTTACCTTCGTTTTACCATAAGTCATATCATAACGTACTGTACCTAATTCTTTTAGTGTAGAGGTGTTGTCAGGGAATGTATACGAGTAGGTGTAGGTAGTAGTGTATATATTCTTTTTATCTGGTGCTTTCTTGACTTTTGGAGTCATTGTATAAGTCTTTTTATTGACAGTTACTTTAACCGTAGCACCAATGGGGGCAGTACACGACAAAGTGAGTTTTTCACCGGATTTACGATATATATCACTACTTGGTGTAACGTCTAAAAGATTCGCAGTATCTGCCTTTTGCGGTGTAGATGACGAAGTATTTTTGACTTTCGTAATTGTTCGCACTACTGTTTTATCCCCTTGAGTGCAGACTACCGTATTTTTTCCGTCCTTTAACGGAATAAGCATACCAAAAAATCCGCTTTCGCTTCTTGTAAGCACAAGTTCTCCGTTTATAAATAACGGCTTTGATGAGTCTGAACTACCGCCAACATAATATGAAGAAAGTGTAGTATTTATATTCTCCTCAGGCCGTGTTACTTTGAGGTCGTACTCACCTCGTTTTTTTGATGAAAGCACTGTGGAGTTATATAGATTTGTAATGGTTTCCCGTAGCGTTTCAGACTTTTCTAAAAATTGATAACGGAAATAGATACTGCCACAAACCTCAGGCAGTTGACAGTTTAGTTTAACTTGTTTGACAATTTCATTGGGAGTCGCCCATGCCTTATTCTCTCCGCTACCACCGACACGATATGCCGCATGACCGATATATAAATCAACATCTGTTCCCTTTACAGTATCCGACCACCAATTAACCAACGTCTTGTAGTCGGCAAGGTTATGACCGATATGCCAGTATATCTGTGGTGCGATATAGTCCACATATCCTAACTTTACCCACTTTCTTGTATCGGCATAGTGCTGTGTATAACTTTCACCGCCGTTTGTGTCGCTACCTGTGGATATAGTTTTTTTATTTGCCCAGATACCAAATGGACTTACTCCAAATCTTATATTTTTATCTGCCTCGTGTAGTTTTTCATCAAGGAGTTTAATAAGGGTATCTACATTTTCCCTACGCCAATCGGCAAGAGATAAACCCTTTGCGTATTTTTCATACGTCTTGCCATCGTCAAAATCAGAACTTGGGTAGAAGTAGTCGTCTAAATGAATACCGTCAACATCATATTTTTCAACTATCTCCACAGCACCGTCTACAATGTAAGAACGCACCGCAGGGATACCGGGGTCAAAATACAAATCACCGCCGCAAGCAACAACCCAATCAGAATGAAGTCGTGCAGGATGTCCCTTAGGCAGTTTACTTACCGATGTCACTTTATTACTTTGAGTATTTTTCGTAATTCGATACGGATTTATCCACGCATGAAGTTCAAGGCCTCGTTTATGTGCCTCAGTCGTCCAGAATTCAAGTGGGTCAAAGTTATCGCTCGGTGCTTTGCCTGCCTCACCGGTCAGGTACTCAGACCAAGGGAAATACTTTGATTTGTAAAGTGCGTCTGCACAGGGACGCACCTGAAGTATGACGGCATTCATGCCCATACTTTTTGCTCCGTCAAGAATTTTTGTTGCTTGACTTTTAAGTTTATTTGCGTCAGTAGTTTTTGTAGTTGGATAGTCAAGATTAAGTACAGTCGATACCCACACAGCACGAAAATCAAGTGCATTAGGAAGAGATTGTGTTCCAAAGGTGTCCGAAACATAAGTTGGAAATAAAAGTGTTAAAACAAATACAATTTGAAGAAATATACTGATTTTACGATTGTGCATACGCTTTCCTTTCAATATTATTAAGCACTCGCTCTGTCAGCGATAATAAGTCGTTTAATTGCGTCAACAGCCGTATCAATAGCAAGGTCAGTAGAATTACAAGTTTTATCCTCCAACCCTTTCGCCTGACGTTCTTGATTCCACAGCACTTGAAAAACCGCCGCACAACGCACATCACCTAAAGATGCCGCCGTACAGTACAGTGCTGCCGTTTCCATCTCACTTGCAAGTACGTGGAGTCGTTTCCATGCCTCCCACTTTTCCAAAAGATCAGTTGATGTGGGCATACGATTTGGGGAATGTTGTCCGTAAAAAGAGTCTTTTGATTGTATAACGCCTGTATGGTAGCGTACATTTCGTTCCTTTGCCGATTGCACAAGTGCCGTTACGGCTTCAAAATCTGCTACTGCAGGAAATTCAATAGGTGCATACTCACGGCTTGTACCCTCTTGACGTACAGCACCTGTTGCAACTACAATGTCACCGCCACAGACTTTCAAATCAATACCGCCACAAGTGCCGATACGGATAAATGTACGAACTCCAAGCATATACAGTTCTTCCATGGCAATAGCGGCAGATGGTCCGCCTATACCTGTTGATACAACGCTTACAGGCTCTCCTAAAAGTGTGCCTGTATAACTTGTGTATTCTCTATTTGACGTTAAAAAGCGTGGTGAATCCAAACGTGATGCAATCTTTTCACATCTACCGGGGTCACCCGGTACGATACAGTATTTTCCCACATCACCACATCTTAAATTCACGTGATACATAATTTCATTTTCAAAAATCATAAAAAATTGCCCCTTTCTAAAAGGTCAACTACTCTTTTCAACTTTCTTAATACTCTTCTCAACCTTTCCTCGAGGAGTCATTACCTCGTGTCCGCAGGTCATACATTTCAACTTAAAATCCATACCCACACGCAAAACGCTCCAGTGCTTTCCTCCGCATGGGTGTGTCTTTTTCATCTCTACAATATCTCCGACGTTTATCTCCATTAAATGGTTCCCTCCTTGTTGAATGTTTTATACGCATTTGCAAATACTGACTTCACAAAAATTGTGAGGTGAAATAGTATGGCGGTACGAGTAAGTGCCTTATTTGAATGTGCAGACGATGCAGATATCGCCGTTAAAAACTTTAGCGACATTCCTATATATAGACGGCGTATTTCCCGTATCGGTGACGGAACTCTCGGTACACCGGAAAATGATTTGAAACAAGATTTATTACTTCCTGACAATAACGCATTTGTAATTGGCGGTATCGGTCAGGGCTTTTCACAAAGTATTTCTTTCCCTATGCCGTTGACTGTACTAAATAAGTCAAATAATCGTCAAAACATCAGCCGTGAAGTTCAACTTGAAGTTTGGGTAGACGAACAAAATGCAAAAAAGGCGGTACAGCGTTTAATCAACGCCCACGGCTTACAAACACGGAAAGATTGACATAGTCAGCAGTCAGGCAACATAGAATTAAGGTATATAGCAGTATAAAGGAAGTGTGTAAACATGGAATATTTACCTGAAAGTCTTATAGTTGCCACCGATTTTCAGCGAGTAAGCCTCACCGATGCAATTCAAAGTGACGTATGTTTTTGTGCTCCTGCCATTAAATGTAGTCGTAGTCATGACTTGATTGTTGCATTAGGTGATACATACGGCATAATTCCTCGTGATGAGGTGACATTAGAGGGTGCAGATGCAAAGGATATTGCCATTATATCACGTGTTGGAAAGAAAGTGGTCTTTACAGTAACTGATTTTACAGATGAAGGGACGTATATTCTGTCACGGCGAAACGCACAGTTAAAGGCTCAATCCCATTTTATGCACACATTAAAAGAAGATAGCATCTTACAATGTGTCGTAACACATATAGAGCCGTTTGGTGCATTCGTTGACATTGGATACGGTATCGTATCACTTATTGGTATTGACACAATAGCCACATCCCATACAGCAAATCCTGCCGAGCGTTTTACTATCGGTCAACGGATATATGCTGCCGTTACTAAGTTTGAAATTTATCCGTTTCGCATACATCTTACCCATAAAGAACTGCTTGGCACATGGTCGCAAAATGCACAGCAGTTTGAGGCAGGTGAAACTGTTTCGGGAATTGTCAAAAGCGTACTTCCCTACGGCATTTTTGTTGAACTTAGTCCAAACCTTTTAGGTCTTGCTGAGTATCGAAGTGATGTAAAACGAGGTATGTGCGTTTCAGTATACATCAAGTCTATTCTCCCCGACAAATTCAAAATCAAATTGACAATTCTTAGTGTTGCGGAAAAAGACTGCGTTCAGTCACCACTTAAATACCACACAGACGTTATTGCCTCAAAATTCAATTACTATTCATAAGAGAAAAGACACAATATAATTATACCACTTATTTGGCAAAACTTCTACATTTATTTCGCATTTTCCGTTTTCATACGGACTTGTGCATAGATTTTATTTACAGGGTAATAATATGTATGAAGACTCATGAAAGGAGATTATATTTATGATTCTTGACAGAATTGCGTTAATTCTTGTAATCATCGGTGCGTTGAACTGGGGCAGTATCGGTCTGTTCGGCTTTGACTTGGTAGCATTTGCATTCGGAAGTCAGATGGCAATTGCCAGCCGCATCATCTACACCTTAGTCGGTATTGGCGGACTTTGGAGTATTACGATGCTATTTCGCCCACGTGAGCATGAGATTACCGATTGAAACACATAAAAACACACTGCAGCGATGTTTGTTATTCGCTGCAGTGTGTTTTTTAATGTATTATGCCGTTTCAATACTTGCGTCCTCTTGCAGACGAAGTGTTTCAATAGCCATTTCACGAAGTTTATACTTTAATATCTTGCCTGCGGCATTCATTGGGAAGTTGTCAACGAACTGTACATAACTTGCCACCTTATGACGTGCAAGGTTCTTTGCCATAAAATCCTTAACGTCCTGCTGCGTCAATTCCTCGCCCTGCTTAACGATAACAAATGCCATAACTTCCTCGCCAAACTTCTTTGACGGAGCACCTACAACCTGAACATCGGATATAGCAGGGTGGGTGTAAAGAAGTTCCTCAAGTTCTCTCGGATAGATATTTTCGCCACCTCTGATAATCATATCCTTGATTCGTCCGGTAATCTTAAAGTATCCGTCACTATCACGTTCGCCCAAGTCACCGGAATGAAGCCAGCCGTCCTCATCAATGGCAAGACGTGTTGCTTCCTCCATTTTGTAATAGCCTTTCATTACGTTATAGCCACGAACACATAATTCACCTGTTACGCCGTCGGGCAACTCCTCGCCTGTTTCGGGGTCTGCAACTTTAATCTCCATATTTGGCATTACACGTCCAACAGTAGATACACGATGTTCAATAGAGTCGTTTACATTAGTCTGCGTCATAACAGGCGATGCCTCTGTAAGCCCGTAACAGATAGTAATTTCACGCATATTCATATCCTCTATTGCCTGACGCATTACTTTAATCGGACAAGGAGAACCTGCCATAATACCGGTACGCAGACTGGAAAAATCGTATTTTTTGAAGTCAGGGTGTTCCAACATGAAAATATACATTGTAGGTACACCATGGAACGCCGTACACTTTTCCGTCTCAATAGTGTGCATACACGCTACAGGGCTGTAATAGTCAACAGGCACCATTGTCGTTCCATGAGTTACACTTGCCATCGTCGCAAGGACAAGTCCAAAGCAATGGAAGAACGGAACTGTAATACACAGACGGTCCTTGTGAGTGAACTTCATATTGTCACCGATAGACAAGCCGTTATTTATAATGTTATAGTGAGTCAGCATAACACCTTTGGGGAAACCTGTTGTACCTGACGTATACTGCATATTGACAACGTCATCTTTTGTAATTTCTCTTTGACGTGCATCAAGTTCCTCATCGGTGATGTCGTTGCCAAGTTCCATGAACTCCTGCCAAGTACAGAAGTTTTCAGGACACTCCTCACTCTCATCGTGACGTGCGTATATAATATTTTTAAGAAACGGCAATTTGGGTGTATCAATATTAAGTGACGATTTATTCTCGCTGATTTCAGGAATCAACTCGTTGACAATATCCACATAGTTTGTCTGTTTGAGTCCTTTTATAAATACTAAAGTGTTCGTATCACTTTGGCGAAGAAGATACTCAAGTTCAAAGAGTTTGTAGTTAGTATTAACTGTAACTAACACAGCACCCATCTTCGCAGTAGCAAAAAGAGTAAACAGCCATTCAGGATAGTTAGTTGCCCAAATTGCTACCTTGTCGCCCTTTTTGACACCTAACTTCATCAAGGATTTTGCTCCTCTACGTGCTGTTTCGTTCAATTCTTTGTACGTCATGCGAATACCACGGTCAACGTAAACAAGTGCCTCATGGTCAGCATATTCTCTTGCCTGTCTGTCCATCCAATCGCCAAGAGTCATGTCAATAAACTTTGTCATGTGTCTGTACCATTCCTTTCCTTAGGTATAAGTAATATAATGAATAGTAACAAAAAACGCCCCTTAAGCATTTTTGCTCAAGGGGCGAACATAATCTCGCGGTACCACCCTTATTCGCTACGGAATAACCATAGCCTCAAATCATTGCAGGCTTACCCAAACGGATGCCCTACACAATGGTTTTACCTTAACGCAGCAGATACGTCAATGAGTACACAACGCATACACGCCTTCCCCACCGCAACTCAAAAGGGAGATAATCGTCCGTTCCGTACTGTCTTACACCAACCGACAGTTCTCTGCGACCCTCACAGGACGTTAATTCTTTGTCATCGTCTTTACACAGATTTATTTGTATGGGATACATTTTAACACATAACTACTTACCTGTCAACACAAATTACGTCCATTTATTTAACTTTCCAATGAAAAATTTACAGCATTTTCAACACATTATCACCTTTTCTGCCGGTATGCATTTTTTTGCATTTTTAAGTCAAATATTGCATAAATACTCATTATTATAATAATTTTTTCATTTTTCATATTCTGCCGTCTTGTTTCACACCATATTTTAAGTTGGAATATAACTATATTGCACAATTTTATTCTGGATATTTGCGTGAAATTATTGGATTTTTTGTAAAATCCCTATTGCATATTATTTCAATCGGAGTTATAATTATAACCACAAGCAGAAAATATTAAGTTTTTAGGAGGATATTATAATGAGTGACATCAAAAAAGTAGTTTTAGCGTATTCAGGCGGTCTTGATACTTCTATCATTATTCCGTGGCTGAAAGAGAACTACAACGGCTGTGAGGTTATCGCTGTTGCAGGTGACGTAGGTCAAAAGGCTGAACTTGACGGTCTCGAAGAAAAGGCTCTAAAGACAGGTGCTTCCAAACTCTATATTGAAAATCTTCAAAAGGAGTTTGTTGAGGACTACATCTTCCCCACACTTAAAGCAGGTGCCGTCTATGAGCATGACTATCTGTTAGGTACTTCCTTTGCACGTCCTATTATCGCAAAGCGTATGGTAGAGATCGCACGTAAGGAAGGTGCTGACGCTATCTGTCACGGTTGTACAGGTAAAGGCAATGACCAAGTTCGTTTTGAACTTGCTATTAAGGCATTTGCTCCTGATATGAAGATTATCGCACCTTGGCGTATTTGGGATATAAAGAGCCGTGAAGAAGAAATTGACTATGCAGAGGCTCGCAATATTCCTCTTAAAATAAATCGTGAAACTAACTACTCAAAGGATAAGAACTTGTGGCATTTGAGCCATGAAGGTCTTGAACTTGAAGATCCGGGTAACGAGCCTTTGTGGAATCATCTTGAGATGGGTGTTACTCCTATGGACGCACCTGACAAGAGTGAGTACGTTACCGTTGGTTTTGAAAAAGGTGTTCCGGTAAGCGTAAATGGCACAAAGATGGACCCTGTTGACCTTGTTTTTGCACTTAATGATATTGGTGGCAGAAACGGTGTCGGTATTGCTGACCTCGTTGAAAACCGCCTTGTAGGTATGAAGAGCCGTGGCGTATATGAAACTCCCGGCGGAACTATCCTCTACCACGCTCACAAGGTTCTTGAGAGCATTACTCTCGACCGTGAGACTATGCACTACAAGCAGCAGGTCGCTCTCCGTTTCGCTGATCTTGTATACTTCGGTCAGTGGTATAACCCGCTGCGTAAGGCTATCTCTGCTTTCGTTGATGAAACACAGAAAGTAGTAACAGGTGAAGTTAAACTTCGTCTCTACAAGGGTAACATCATCAACGCCGGTGTATGGAGTGATTACTCCCTCTACTCCGAGAGTATCGCAACATTCGGTGAGGGCGGTACATACGACCAGAAGGATGCTGATGGATTTATCAATCTCTTTGGTCTTCCCACTACTGTTCGTGCCGTTGCGGATGCAGAACTTTTCGCTAAGAAAGGTATCAATTTCCCAAGCGTAGATAAGTAATCAAATATACCAAGAGGGTCGCCTCCCGTTTGGATGCGACCCTCTACCAAGTAATTTATTGCCGTTTTTGAAAGTATCTCTTATCTGGGGTGTTTTCAAAAGCGACAAAGAGAAATTTTCTTTCGGAGGATATTATTATGAAACTTTGGGGCGGACGTTTTTCCAAGGAAACGGACAAACTTGTAAATGACTTTAACTCATCTATTCAATTCGACTCTCGTATGTATCGTGAAGATATTGAGGGCAGTATGGCTCATGCGGAAATGCTTGGAAGACAAGGTATCATTGATAAGGCAGACAGCGAACTTATTATAAAAACTTTAGGTGAAATTTTAGCAGACATTGAAAATGGTACTCTTGAGTTTTCCGTGGATAACGAGGATATCCACATGAATGTAGAAACGTTCCTAACGGAACGTATCGGTGCAGCAGGCAAGAAACTCCATACTGCACGAAGCCGTAACGACCAAGTTGCCGTAGATATTCGTATGTATGTTAAAAAGGAAATCTTGGAGATTAAGTCCCTTGTACGTGATTTGATTGACGCATATATCAGTCAGGCGAAATCAAATCTCGATACGGTAATGCCGGGCTATACCCACTTGCAACGTGCTCAACCTGTCACTTTTGCTCACTACATGATGGCGTATGCAAATATGCTTAAACGTGATTTGACACGTCTTTCCGACTGCTATGAGAGAATGAATGAACTTCCTCTCGGTGCAGGTGCGTTGGCAGGTACAACGTATCCGCTTGACCGCCATTTTGTAGCGGAGAAACTTGGATTTAATACAGTTACGGCAAACAGCCTTGACAGCGTATCTGACCGTGACTTTGTAATTGAACTTTGCTCTGCACTTTCTATTCTTATGATGCACCTGAGCCGTATGGCAGAAGAAAATATCCTTTGGTGCTCTTGGGAGTTTAAGTTTGTGGAATTGGATGATGCTTATTCAACAGGCTCCTCCATTATGCCACAAAAGAAAAATCCCGACATTGCTGAACTTGTAAGAGGTAAGACAGGCAGAGTCTATGGTGACTTAATTGCCCTTTTAACTATCATGAAAGCACTCCCCCTTGCCTACAACAAGGATATGCAAGAGGATAAGGAATCTACTTTTGATGCTATAGATACAGTCAAGATGTGCTTAAGCGTATACGCTCCAATGGTACGCACTATGACAGTATGCCCCGACAATATGAAAAAGGCGGCAAGTGCAGGCTTTATCAATGCCACCGATGCCGCTGACTACCTTGTACGAAAAGGACTTCCTTTCCGTGATGCATACACTGTTGTCGGAAAACTCGTATCAACTTGTATAGACGCCGGCAAGACTTTGGAAACAACTTCCATTGAGGAGTTAAAGGCTATCTCCCCATACTTTGAGTCAGACGTATACGAGGCACTTTCTCTCATTCGCTGTGTTGACGACCGTAAGGTTGAGGGTGGTCCTGCAAGAGAGTCTGTACTTGTACAAATTGAGAAGATGGAACAATTCCTTGCACAAAATGCATAAGGAGAGGAATAAGTTATGTTTAATGTATTTATTGACGGCAGAGAGGGTACTACAGGACTTCGTATTGTAGAGCGTCTGTCCGGACGAAACGATATTTGCCTTATGAATATCTCCGATGACCTTAGAAAAGATACAAATGAGCGGAAGAAGTTTATAAATTCTGCCGACTATGTATTTCTCTGTTTGCCCGATGCGGCAGCAATAGAGGCTGTATCTCTTTGCGATAACGACCACACAGTTATAATAGATGCGTCTACCGCCCACAGAACAAATCCTGCGTGGGTATATGGTTTCCCTGAATTGTCAAAGGAGCAACGTGTTGCTCTTTCCAAGACAAAGCGTATTGCAAACCCGGGCTGTCACGCATCAGGCTTTGTAAGCGTAACAGCACCACTTGTTCATGGCGGACTTCTCTCCCCTGAATCACTCCTCACCGCTCACTCCATCACAGGCTATTCAGGTGGTGGTAAGAAGATGATTGCCCAGTATGGAGAAACTCCTCTTGCTTATGGTCTTGACAGTCCTCGTCAGTATGGACTGACACAAAAGCACAAACATCTCCCTGAAATGCAGAAAATTTGTGGTTTAACAAATGCTCCTGTATTTAATCCCATTGTATCAAACTTCTATTCAGGTATGGTTGTAACATTGCCTCTCCATACGGCACAGTTTACAAAGAGCCTTACGGCAAAAGACGTACATACGTATTTATCAGACTACTATAAAGACGAAAATATGGTTCACGTCATGCCCTTTGGTACAGATATGTCTTTCCTTGACACATCTTCCATTGCAGGTAGGGACGATATGGAGATATACGTATTTGGTCACGACACCCAAGTTGTTATTGCTTCCCGTTTCGACAACTTAGGCAAGGGTGCGTCAGGTGCCGCCGTTCAATGTATGAATATCTCAATGGGTATTGATGAAAAGACTGGACTTAATGTATGAGCAAAAGTGAATTTTTAATAGACCACCATTTGACTTTACACGAGTATAACGCAATGCGTACAGCAGTTGAATGGGAAGAAATTGAACCGTGTCAGGCACAGCATGGTTTGGAGGGTTCTGACTATATCGTAGTTTTTCGTGACAACGATGGTGCTCCGGCAGCAATGGCACGAACTCTTGCAGACGGTGGATACTTTGTATTTATGGTAGACGTGATTGTCTTGCCAAAGTATCAAGGTAAGGGGCTTGGCAGTACGTTAGTAAACAATGTTTTCGACCACTACCGAGAATCGCTAAAGAGCGGTCAAAAAATCTCGTTAAATCTCATGGCTGTCAAAGACAAAGACGGTTTCTATGAAAAGTGCGGATTCACTCGCCGTCCCAACGAAAGTGTTGGTTCAGGTATGACTATATATCTCTATCCGAAAGGAACGAATTAAATGTATAAGGAAATTTCCGGCGGTGTTACCGCCGCTAAAGGCTTTCGTGCCGCAGGTATTCATTGTGGTGTTAAAAAAGGCAGTACAAAACGTGATTTAGGTCTTATTGTTGCTGATTGCGATTGTGTAGCAGCAGGTGTATTTACTCGCAATCGTGTAAAAGCCGCTTGTGTTACTTTAACTATGGACTATATATCAGATGGTAAGGCAAGAGCCGCTATATGCAATTCAGGTAACGCCAACGCTTGTGCTCCTGACGGACACGAAAACGCCGAGCGTATGGCAAAGGCAGTTGCTTCTGTCGTTGGCTGTGATGAACGTGACGTTATCGTATGCTCCACAGGTGTTATCGGTCAGCGACTCAATGTTGAGGCTATTGAAAAAGGTGTTCCTGCCGTATATGAACTTTTAAGCAAAGACGGTAATGACGATATGTGTGAGGCAATCCTCACAACCGACACAGTAAAAAAGGAATGTACTGTGGAAATTGAAATTGACGGAAAGACAGTAACTGTCGGCGGTATCTGTAAAGGAAGTGGAATGATCCACCCAAATATGGGTACAATGCTCGGCTTCATTACAACTGACGTAGCAATCTCCCACGAGATGCTTAAAAAGGCATTGTCTGAGATTACTGAGGCTACGTTTAATCGTGTCAGCGTAGATGGTGATACGTCTACAAACGATACGTGTACTGTTATGGCATCCGGTCTTGCAAAAAACACACCCATCACATCAGAGTGTGCTGACTATGACCGCTTCTATACAGCACTTTATGCTGTTATGCTTTCCCTTGCCCGTGCTATCGCTCGTGACGGCGAGGGTGCGACAAAACTTCTGACTTGTACCGTCTCAGGCACGTCAACTCAAGAAAAGGCTGACAACTTATCAAAGGCTGTTATCACATCATCTTTGACGAAGGCGGCTATGTTTGGTGCTGATGCAAACTGGGGCCGTGTTCTGTGTGCTATGGGCTACTCGGGCGAGGAATTTGATCCTGAACAGGTAGACGTAAGTTTCGTATCTCAGGCAGGTGAAGTTAAAGTTTGTGAGTACGGACGTGCGTTGCCTTTTGATGAGGGCGTCGCAAAGAAGGTATTATCAGAGAGTGAAATTATCATTAAAATTATTCTCCGTGAGGGTACACACGACGGCTATGCATTCGGCTGTGATTTGACTTATGACTACGTCAAAATCAACGGCGATTACAGAACCTAATTTAGGGGGCAATAAAAATGTCAGAACTTGGAATTACAAATATACATAAAGCCAGCGTACTTGTAGAGGCACTTCCCTACATTCAAAAGTACGAGGGAAAGACAATAGTTGTTAAATACGGCGGTAACGCTATGATAAACGAAGAACTTAAAGATAGCGTTATGAACGATATAATTTTGTTAAAACTTGTAGGTATCAACGTAGTTTTGGTACACGGCGGCGGACCTGAGATAAACGATATGCTGAAAAAGACAGGTAAAGAGTCTAAGTTTGTAAATGGACTTCGCTATACAGACGAAGAAACCATGAATATCGTGCAGATGGTACTGTGCGGAAAGGTAAACAAGGACTTAGTAAATCTTATAAATCGAAAAGGCGGTCATGCTATCGGCATTTCGGGTATTGACGGCGAACTGTTTAAGGCGGTAAAACTCAATGACGGCTTCGACTACGGATATGTAGGCGAGGTGTGTGACGTAAATCCTAAAATTGTTACAGATGCTATTGCAAACGGATTTATTCCTGTCGTATCGACTGTCGCACAGGGTATGGATGATGACTGTGCCTACAATATCAATGCAGATATTGCGGCGGCAAAACTTGCTATTGCACTTAAAGCAGAAAAGTACATTCTTCTTACAGACGTAAGAGGTATTTTACGTGACCCCAAAGATGACTCAACGCTTATTCGTGAACTTCATATTGACGATGTAAAAGGTCTGTATGAGGAAGGTATAATCAGCGGTGGTATGATTCCAAAAGTAAACTGCTGTGTAGATGCCATGACTCATGGTGTCAACAAGGCGAATATTCAAGACGGACGTGTAAACCACTCTATCCTCATTGAAATACTCTCCGATGAGGGTGTCGGAACGATGATTGTAAAGTAATGTCAGATTATATTAAAGAACTTCGTGACCTTGTGGGACATCGTCCACTACTGTTATGTGGTTGCGGTGCGTATATCATAAAGGACAACAAGGTACTCCTCCAACGCCGTCGTGACAATGGAATGTGGGCTGCCCACGGTGGTATAATGGAGCCCGGAGAAACGACTGACGGCACAATGATACGTGAAATCTTAGAAGAAACAGGTCTTAGCGTTACAAAATATGAGTTTTTCTGTATTGCCTCCGGCAAGGAGGTTTACAACGTATATCCAAATGGTGACGAGTGCTATTTTGTAAATGTGGTGTATATTGTAACTGACTTTACAGGCGAACTCAAACCGCAGGATTTAGAAGTTTCCCAACTTCATTGGTTTAGTTATGACACTTTGCCAAGAGTTGATGAGATGAATCCGGCAGACCGTTTCTCCTATCGTTTATTAAGACAACGCTTAGGCATAGACGAATAGAAAGGACTGAATTTCCCATGAATTCTCAAAATATAATGGCTCGTGACCGTGACAATGTAATGGCAACTTACGGACGTTTCCCTGTTGCTATTGACCACGGTAAAGGAGCCTGCCTCTATACTCCGGAGGGTAAGGAATATATTGACTTCACAAGCGGTATCGGTGTATCTTCAGTCGGTTACGGCTGTGATGCTTGGGTAAATGCAGTCAGTACACAGGCTGCAAAACTTGCACACGTTTCAAATCTCTACTACACAAATCCATGCACTGAGGTTGCTGAAAAACTTATGAGTGCATCCGGTATGTCTAAAATTTTCTTTGCAAACTCAGGTGCTGAGGCAAACGAAGGTGCAATTAAAGTCGCAAGAAAGTACTCATTTGATAAGTATGGCGAAGGCAGAAGTACAATTTTGACTCTCAACAATTCGTTCCACGGCAGAACCGTCACAACTTTGGCGGCTACCGGTCAGGAGCATTTTCATCAGTATTTCTTCCCCTTTACAGGAGATTTCAAGCACTGTCGTGCAGATATTTCCGCTGTCAAGACAGCGTTGACTGAGTCTGTATGTGCTGTTATGTTTGAACTTGTACAAGGCGAGGGCGGTGTATTCCCCCTTGACCGTGACTTCGTAACCCAACTTGTAAAAATCTGCCGTGAGCGTGATATTCTCGTTTTAGTTGACGAAGTTCAAACAGGTATTGGAAGAACAGGTACGCTGTTTGCTTATGAGCAGTTTGGCTTTACTCCTGACGTTGTCACAGTAGCAAAGGGACTTGGCGGCGGTCTGCCTATTGGTGGCGTTATCTGTGCCGACACTTGTGACAAGGTACTGTCGGCAGGTCTTCACGGCTCAACTTTCGGCGGAAACCCAATTTCCTGTGCAGCGGCAAACGCCGTTTTAGACATTGTTAATACGCCTGAGTTTCTTATGGAAGTTTCCAAGAAAGGCGAATATATTAGAAATCGTATAGAGAAGATGAATATACCTTTCTTTACAGGCATGCGTGGTTTAGGTCTTATGTTAGGTATCGGTGTAGACGCTACCCACACCCACAAGGAACTTGTGGGCAAGTTAGTTGAACAAGGTCTACTATGTCTTACAGCAGGTAAGGACACAATCCGCCTCCTTCCTCCTCTTACAATAACTTACGAAGAAATTGACCGTGGTCTTGATATTTTTGAAAAAACAATGAAATCCCTGTAATATGGGTGAAAGGAATAAAAGTAATGAAGAAGGATTTTTTGAAACTGCTTGACTATTCAAGTGAGGAACTTGAACGTATATTGAAGTTAGCAGAAAAACTTAAATTTGACCAAAAGCGTGGTATTGAGTCAAAGCCTCTTGAAGGTAAGTCACTTGGTATGATTTTCACCAAGTCCTCTACCCGTACCCGTGTATCGTTTGAAGTTGGTATATACCAGTTAGGCGGTCAAGGTCTGTTTTTAAGTCCTCGTGACTTGCAAATCGGCAGAGGTGAGCCTATTGAAGACACTGCTCGTGTTCTCTCCCGCTACCTTGACGGCATTATGATTCGTACTTTTGAGCAAAAAGAAGTTGAGGATCTTGCAAAGTACGCATCTATTCCTATAATCAACGGTTTGACTGACTTCTGCCACCCATGTCAAGTAATGGCAGACCTTCAGACTATCCGTGAGTATAAAGGCGGTACAAAGGATAGAAAGTTGTGTTATGTGGGTGATGGCAATAACATGGCAAACTCACTTATTGTCGGTGGCTTAAAATCAGGTATGTCAGTTTCTATCGCTTGCCCTGACAACTATCGTCCCGACCCAATCGTTTTAGACTTTGCCGCACAGTACGGTGACAAGTTTACAGTTACATCGGATATTGCTGCTGCGACAAAAGATGCTGACGTTCTTTATACAGACGTATGGGCATCTATGGGACAAGAGGACGAGGCGGCTGAGCGTAAACTCGTATTTAAGGATTACTGTATCAATCAAGACGTATGTGCCAATGCCGCAAAGGATGTAATGGTACTCCACTGTTTGCCTGCTCACCGTGGTGAGGAGATTATGGCTGACGTATTTGAGGCACATGCAAATGAGATTTTTGATGAAGCGGAAAACCGCCTTCACGCTCAAAAGGCAATTATGGTCTATACCATGGGTAACCCTGACTTATTTATATTGTAAAACCTTTGCTTGCTGTCCAAAAACTTTGGACAGCAAGCATTTTGTGTTTATTTTCACTCTTTTTGTTCTTCTTTACGGTTTATACATAAATGTACGCTTGCTATTTTAATTTAGTTGTGCTATGATAAAAAATGTGTATCTATTTGAAAATATAGTGGCTGCTTTAAATGAGCAAGAATACGAAAGGTTGAATAGACAATGAGTTCCCAAAACGGTAAAATCAATAAAGACCCATATTCATTTGACACAATGACTAAAAATGTGAAGCCATCAACTATAAAAGACCCATATAAGATTTCAGACAATAAATTGATCGCATGGTTTCAAAGATATTGGTATTACTATAAAGCACCTGCAATTATTTGCGGTATTATACTGCTTTTAGTATGTTTCTTTGTCTATGATATGGTGACGAAAAAAGAAGCCGATATGAATTTTACAATTATTTCTGAATATGGTGTATCTGAGGAACACCTTTATGAACTTGCAACCCACGTAACTGACTATATTGTGGATGCAAACTTAGACGGTACTACACATATTTCTCCCCAAACGCTGATTTTAACAGAAAATCCTAAAGATGACAAAGAAATGGTAGCCTACTACCAGATTATGGTAATGTTCTCAGACGCAAATCATGTGGCATTTATTGTCGATGAATATGCATACGATTACATGATGAATTCTAATGCATTGGAGAAACTTAGCCACTTCGGTCTTGAAAGTGATGAGGAATACCGCCTCAAACTCAATGATACAATATTTATGAAAGATACTGCTCTCAACGAAAAAGGTCCGTATTATCTCGTCTTTAAGATTTGTAATGCAGACTATGTGGACGACACTGTAATTCGTTGCAAGTACGATATGTTTGTAGAACTTGCCGAGGATATTATAGGTGAAGAATCCGAAGATGACTCCGCTGTTGAAAGCAACAGCGACAAACTCAAAAGACTTGCAAAAGAGGCTGTAAACGCTCAATAAGTACCAAAGGAGGTGCGGTGATGGTAAAGACTGTTACAGGTCGTGATAACCCGACACTTAAAGAATTTAGAAAACTTGCAAGTGGGAAAAAATACCGCACACAATCAGGCTTATACGTCTGTGAGGGCGAAAAACTATTTTGCGAAGCAATACGCAGCGGACAAGATGTACCTTGTGCAATATGGGAACAGACGGCACTTGAGTCACTATCAAACGAGAGTGCAGCGTGTCTGAGTATTGCGGAAGAAAACGGCTGTCGTATTATTTCAGTAGATGAAAGCATTTATGGCTCTATTACGACTCTTGAAAATTATAAAGGTGTAATTTTCACCTGCAAAATCCCCGATATGTCTGTTGATGTAACTTTAGGTCGTGGTTATCTCGCCCTTGACGGAGTACAAGACCCGGGAAATGTAGGCACTATTCTTCGTACTGCCGACGCCTTTGGTATCAGCGTATTTTTACTCGACGGTTGTGCCGATGTATTTAATCCTAAAACCGTACGTGCTACAATGGGTTCACTGTTTCGTGTACCGTTTGAATATGTGACAAAAGCACAGTATCTTGAAAAAATGCACTCGGCCGGGATTTTAGTATACGCAACAGCACTTTTAGATACAAGTAGCAGTCTATCCTCTACTCCTCTTAAAAACGCCTCCTTAGTTATTGGAAGTGAGGGTAGCGGCGTATCTGATGAAATCCTTAACGGTGCTGACGGACACGTTATCTTACCTATGAAAGGTGATACCGAGTCCTTAAACGCTGCAATTGCAGCATCAATTGTCATGTGGGAGATGAGTAAAGTATGTCAATGAGGCATTGGATTTGGCTATCTACCATTGGACTTTCTGTAAAAAGCGAACTTAAACTGTTGGAGCGTTTTGAGTCACCTGAACGTATCTATGATGAAACAGAACAAAATCTCAAACAGGTATTAAGACCCGGCGAAGTTGCGGCAATACTTAAAAGTAAGAGTCTTGACAATGCAGACTCTATTTTGGCAGAGTGTATAAGAAACAAAATACAAATTCTTACAATCCGTGATGCCCTATACCCTGACCGACTCCGCAACATTGACGATCCTCCAGTGGTGTTATATGTAAAGGGAACACTTCCTCCTATAGATGATGAAGTGACGATTGCCGTTGTCGGTACGAGAAAGCCATCTGATCGTGCAAAACAGACTACTCATACCCTTGCCTATGACCTTGCAAGAAGCGGTGCAATTATTGTATCGGGTATGGCAGAGGGCATAGACGGTGCCGCCCATCTCGGTGCACTTGACGCAGACGCCTGCACTATTGCCGTATTTGGTTGTGGTGTAGATATTTGTTATCCTAAAATACATGAAAAACTTATGAAAAATATTCTCAAACACGGCTGTATTGTATCTGAGTATGCACCCGGCGTGTCTCCGTCAAAAATCACCTTTCCTGCAAGAAATCGTATTATCTCAGGTTTATCTCTCGGTACACTTGTAGTAAGTGCACCTGTTAGAAGTGGTTCACTTATCACGGCAAATATTGCTCTTGAACAAGGTCGTGACGTGTTTGCCGTGCCCGGTGCTATTGACGATGCCAACTTTGAGGGTTCAAACGAACTTATAAAATCCGGTGCGACTCCTGTAACTCATGCTGGAGATATTTTGGAAGCGTACACATTCCGCTATCCTCAACTTCGCCCTGACAATGCAAAAAGCACACGTGGCGGATACTTTTCCACATTAAAGCGTATAATTGGCATTGATGATGAAAAGAAGCATAAAAAAGAAGTTAACGTCAGTAAATCCCCGGCAGTCCCTGACGTAAATGAATTGATAAAAAATCTGACAAACGAAGATGATAAGGCTATTGTCACCGTCCTTGCCGATGGCGAGTTGCAAATTGACAACATAGCAGAACGCACAGAACTTCCCATACAAGTTATCTTAACTCGAATGACGATGCTTGAAATGGACGGTGTTGTATGTCAGAAACCCGGCAAGTATTTTGAACTCGTCGGTAAGTAAACATTTGGGAGGAAAATAATGTCTAATTTAGTTATAGTTGAGTCGCCTGCAAAGGCTAAGACAATAGCTAAGTATTTGGGTCCTGACTTTGAGGTACGGGCATCAATGGGCCACCTGCGTGATCTTCCAGCAAAGAAGATCGGTGTCGATGTGCGTAAAAATTTTGAACCCCTATACGTCCCTATTGATGGTAAAGACGATTTAATAAAAACGCTCCGCAGCCGTGCCGCCGTCAGTGAGAAGATTTATCTTGCAACTGACCCTGACCGTGAGGGAGAGGCGATTTCATGGCATCTTAAAGAACTTTTGGAGCTTGACGATGAGCGTGCAAATCGTATTACATTTAATGAAATTACAAAAAGTGCCGTCAATGAGGGTATTGCTAATCCACGGCGTATTGATATGGAACTTGTAGATGCGCAGCAGGCTCGTCGTGTACTTGACCGACTTGTAGGTTATAAACTCAGCCCATTCCTTTGGAAGAAGGTTAAACGTGGTTTGAGTGCAGGACGTGTACAGTCAGTGGTGACACGTCTTGTGGTTGAGCGTGAACGTGAAATTCGCAGTTTTGTTCCTGAGGAGTCATGGTCCTTGGAACTTCTACTTGCCAAGAAAAACGGAAAGCGTACTTTTGCGGCAAAATATATCGGTACAGGTGACGAAAAGATCACGTTGCGTACTGAAAGTGAAACCCTTGCAATTCGTGATACAGTTGAGCGTTTTGCAGAAAAAAATGGCGGTATTATAGTTAAATCCGTTAAAAAATCTGATAAACGCCGTAATCCGTCTGCACCATTTATCACCTCAACACTTCAGCAGGAGTCTGCTCGCAGACTCGGTATGCAGTCAAAGCGTACTATGGCTGTTGCACAGCAACTTTATGAGGGTATTGAATTGTCCGGCAGAGGCCTTACCGGTCTTATAACCTATATGCGTACTGACTCAACTCGTCTTTCTGATGAGGCAACTGCTTCGGCAAGGGAATATATCGTCAACAATTTCGGCAAAGAATTTTGTCCTAAGTCTGTACGTGTATTCAAGACGAAAAATGCAGCACAAGATGCCCATGAGGCAATTCGTCCGTCAGATGTAAACTTGACACCTGACCTTTTGAAAAATGACTTGTCCCGTGACCAACTTCGTTTGTATCGTCTTATCTGGGAGCGTTTTGTCGCTTGCCAGATGTCTGCGGCTACTTTAGACGTTGTCAGCGTTGAGTTTGAGGCTGATAACCATATTTTCCGTGCCTCCGGTCAAACTGTTAAGTTCCCCGGATTTATGGCTTTGTATGAGGAAAAGCGTGACGACAACACACAAGATGATGAATTTGTCACACTTCCTGTATTGGAAGAAAATGAACTTCTCCGTCTTGAAAAAACCGTACCTGCACAGCATTTCAGTCAACCTCCTGCAAGATATAATGAGGCTTCTCTCATTAAGACAATGGAGGAAAAGGGTATTGGTCGTCCCTCTACCTATGCTCCTACCATCTCCACAGTTTTAGACCGTGACTATGTGGAGAAAGAGGGTAAGTCATTAAAACCAACGCCATTAGGTGAGGCAGTTACCGATTTGATGATTGAAAAATTCAGCGACATCGTTGACGTAAAATTCACTGCAGGTATGGAAACCAATTTGGATAAGGTGGAGGCAGGAAAACTTCCTTGGAAAGACTTAATTGCTTCATTCTACAAAGGCTTTGCAAGCGAACTTAAAAAAGCAGAAGATGAAATGAAAGAGCAGAGAGTCAAAATCCGTGATGAAGAAAGTGACGAGATCTGCGACTTGTGTGGAAAGAAAATGGTCATCAAGTACGGCAGATTTGGTAAATTTCTTGCTTGTCCCGGCTATCCGGAATGTAAAAATACGAAAGCGATTGCCGATGATACCGGCTTCAAATGTCCAAAGTGCGGTGGTCGTATTCTTAAAAAGAAGTCTAAAAACGGGAAAATATACTACGCTTGTGATAAAAACCCCACTTGTGACTTTATGACGTGGGATGCTCCCATTACAGACGTGTGCCCCAAGTGCGGATACAATCTGTTTAGACACAACTTCCGTGGCGAAAAGAGTGTGTCTTGTCTGCGTGAGGGCTGTGACTACAAGGTAGTTGAGTCGATGCCTAAGAGTAAAAAATCCGACAAGTCAGAAAAATCCGAGGCAACGAAAATAGAAACATCAGAAATTCCATTTTAACAGTAAAAGGATATAAATATGAATGTAACAGTAATCGGCGGAGGTCTTGCAGGCTGTGAAGCGGCATGGCAACTTGCGTGCCGTGGTATAGGGGTAACTATTATTGAAATGAAGCCCCGCAAAAAGTCCCCTGCCCATACTAACGACAACTTTGCAGAATTGGTATGTTCCAATTCCCTACGCTCCGACCAAATAGAAAATGCCTGCGGTCTGTTAAAAGAGGAACTTCGTCTTTACGGCTCTCTTATAATGACGTGTGCAGACTCTACTCGTGTAGAAGCAGGCGGTGCTTTGGCAGTTGACCGTGAGGGGTTTTCCGCCATGGTAACTGAAAAGATAAAAAGTCATCCAAACATAACTGTTATCTCAAAAGAGTGTAACGAAATTCCAAGTGGCGACGTTATAATTGCCACAGGACCTCTCACATCAGAGCCAATGGCAGAGGCTATTTCCAATAAACTCGGCGGTGACGGCTATCTCCATTTCTACGACGCATCTGCCCCTATTGTAACGCTCGACTCTATTGATATGGACAAGGCATTCTTTGCTTCACGTTACAACAAGGGTACTGCCGACTACATTAACTGTCCGATGGACAAAGAGCAGTACGAGGCTTTTTGGGCGGAACTTATTCGTGCTGAGGAAGCACCTGTACACGGTTTCGAGGATAAAAATGTATTTGAAGGCTGTATGCCTGTAGAGGTAATGGCAAGACGTGGTATCGACACTCTCACATTTGGACCGTTAAAACCAAAGGGATTGCCCGACCCACGTACAGGCAAAGAATACCATGCAGTAGTGCAACTTCGCCGTGACAATAAAGACGGCACTATCTATAATCTCGTAGGTTTTCAGACCCACTTAAAGCACCCTGAACAAAAGCGTGTATTTTCTATGATTCCTGGTCTTGAAAATGCAGAGTTTGTACGCTATGGTGTTATGCATCGAAACACTTTTATCAAATCTCCCGGTGTATTAGGTAGCGGATATGAACTTCTTTCTGACCCAAGAATTTATTTTGCAGGACAAATGACGGGTGTTGAGGGATATATTGAGTCTACTGCATCAGGATTTACGGCAGGTGTTACAATGGCACGTAAATTGCTTGGACTGTCTACCCTTGATTTTCCATGCGAAACGGCTGTTGGTGCACTCGCCCATTACATAAGCGATGTATCAGTTAAGGACTTCCAGCCAATGAATGTGAATTACGGCATTATGTCTCCACTTACCATTAAATTCCGTGGTAAAAAAGACAAACACACGAAACTCGCTGAACGTGCAATGGAGATTGCTAACAGTCTTGTTGATACAGTTTTCGAGGGAATAATTGAAACGAGGTAATAATATGAGAATAATTGTAGACGTTATGGGCGGTGACGAGGGTACTCGTGCTGCAGTTATCGGCTGTGCAAATGCCGCCGTTGATTTTGATGTTGAAGTTTTGATGGTAGGCGATGAAACGCTGATACGAAGCGTGCTATCTGATGAAAAACTTGACAATGAGCGACTGTCTGTACTAAATGCCTCTGACGTTGTCACTATGGAGGACGATCCATTAAAGGCCGTTCGTACAAAACCAGATGCGTCTATGAATGTAGCACTTCGTGCCCTTGCTGACGGAAAGGGCGATGCTCTTGTATCGTCAGGTAATACAGGTGCTTTACTTACAGGTGCTACGCTACTTGTTAAACGGCTTGACGGTGTTCGCCGTGGTGCGTTGGGTGCTGTTATTCCTAACGGCAAAAGCGGTGTTCTTCTCATGGATAGCGGTGCAAACGCTGAATGTACAAGTGAATATCTAATGCAGTTTGCACACTTAGGCAATATATACGCAAAAAGTGTTATGGGTATCCCCTCTCCTCGTATTGGTCTTGCAAACAACGGCAGCGAGGAGAAGAAAGGTACTCCTTTGCAAGTTGAAACGTATGCACTACTTAAACAGGCTCATGCTGACGGAACCCTCAATTTTGTAGGCAATATTGAAGGTCGTGACATAATGGCAGACAAGTGTGATGTACTTGTCTGTGATGGATTTACAGGCAACCTTATCCTTAAAACAATTGAGGGTGTTTCGGCATTTCTTGTAGGACAAATCAAGGGCATATTCAAGAAGAATTTCATTACAAAGTTGGCGGCCTTACTTGTTATGCCGGGCATGAAGAACTTTAAGAAGATGCTTGATTACAAGGAAGTTGGCGGTGCACCCATTCTCGGTATCAGAAAACCTGTCTTGAAAGCCCACGGTGCATCTGATCCAAAAGCATTTTACAACGCAGTTCGTCAGGCAAAGGTATTCGTACAAAGCGGTGCTATAAGTGCTTGCGAAACGGAACTTGCCCAAAAAGGCGACAATTAGATTTTTACAGTATTTTAATAAATTGCCGTGTCATATAATGATGTAAGAAAGGACGGGGTAGCATGATATTTGAAACTATCGTGGAATTACTCAGTGAGCAGTTTTCCGTTGAACCACACGAATTGACAATGTCAACCTCTCTTGAGGATTTAGGTGCTGACTCTCTCGATGCAGTAGAACTTAGCATGGCACTTGAGGAAGAGTTCGATTTACCTCCCTTTCAAGACGAGGACATAGAAAAATTTTGCAATATATCCGACCTTGTCAAATTTATTGAACAGCAAATACAGTAGGCTGAAAGGGACTTCTATGTTACAATTACAGAAAAAGATAGGCTATACGTTTAAGGACTCAAGTATATTGAAAACTGCCTTGACACACAGTTCATTTGCAAATGAGAGCCGTGACAAGCGTATTGAGTGCAACGAGCGTATCGAATTTTTAGGTGACTCAGTTTTGAGTCTTATCACCTCTGACTATATATATATCCAATACCGCCAGACACCTGAGGGTGAACTGACGAAAATCCGTGCGTCTGTCGTATGTGAGCAGGCGTTGTTTGAGGTGGCAAATTCGCTTGGGTTAAGTGACCATATTCTCCTTGGCAAAGGAGAGGAGGCAGGCGGTGGCAGACATCGTCCAAGCATTTTGGCTGACGCAATGGAGGCTGTTATTGGTGCATTGTACCTTGACGGAGGCTTTGAAGTTGCACAGAAATTCGTATTAACATACTTAAAACCAAAGATTGCACTTGCGGCAAAGGGCAAGACTTTCCGTGACTACAAAACAATGCTTCAAGAGATTGTTCAAAAGAGCAAAGAGGAAGTTTTGTCATACCAACTCGTATCAGAATCAGGCCCCGACCACGATAAGCATTTTGCAGTAGAAGTACTTCTCAACTCAAACGTATTTGCAAAGGGCGAAGGCAGAAGCAAAAAAGAGGCTGAACAGATGGCGGCACGAAGTGCACTTCAACTTATGGGCGAAATTGTCTGATGGCATATAGAATTATACCAATATTTGTACCTCACGAAGGGTGTACGCACAACTGCGTATTTTGTAATCAGCGAAAAATTGCTCAAGATACGTCTGTTACTCCTTTGGACGTAAGTAACATACTTCGTACCGCTTTTGAAAGTTCTGACTGTGCCGGTGCAGAGATCGCATTCTATGGCGGTAGTTTTACGGCTATTGACGAAACTCGTCAAAACGAACTTTTAAGAGCCACTGCCCCATACATTGAAAATGGCAAGTGTAAAGGTATTCGTATATCGACACGTCCTGACTGTATTGATAAAGACTGCCTTGAACGTCTTTCTCGGTTTGGTGTTCACACCATAGAACTTGGTGCCCAGAGTATGTGTGATGAGGTTTTAACTGCGTCTAATCGTGGCCATACGGAAAATGATGTATTGACTGCTTGTGCTATGATTAAATCCCATGGTTTTCGTCTTGGCTTGCAAGTGATGACGGGGCTTCCTCTTGACACATTGGAACGCACAATGGAAACGGCAGTTAAAACTGCTGCCATTCGTCCGAATTTCGTGCGGATATACCCTGTCGTTGTAGTAACCAATACGCCATTATACGACTTGTGGAAGGCCGGAAAATACACTCCCCTGACAGTATCTGAAGCGGCGGACAGAGCAGGCAATATGCTTGAAGTTTTCCTAAAGGAAAATATTGACGTTATCCGTATCGGCTTAAATCCCAACGAGGAGTTAAGCGGCGGTGGTGCAGTGGCAGGCGGTTATCACCCTGCATTAGGTGAAATGGCACGTTCTCGTGTGTATCGAAAAAAAGCGATACAATGCCTTATGTCACGTAACTTTAACGGCGGTGATGCCATACTTACAGTAGGCAAAGGCTGTACATCTTTAATGACAGGTATAAAGCGTGAAAACATAGTGTATCTTATAGATACATATAGTAAAACGTGTAACTTTACTAATATTATTATCCGTGAAAGTGACTTTCTCAAACGATACGAGGTAGAGTGTATAAAATAAAAGTCCTAATACATAATTTATGTATTAGGACTTTTATTTTCAGTAAGTTCCGTCAGCGTACCAAATCGGTAGCCCTCTGCCTCCCACTTTGTGAGAAGTTCATCTAAAATCTCTGCATTGGTGCTTGAGGTAGAGTGAAGCAGTACAATAGCACCATTGTGGATACGAGGTAAAAGTTTGTCAAATGCCTGTTCTTTTGTTGGTTGTTTGTCCGTGTACCAATCAACGTATGCAAGACTCCAAAGTATCGTCTTGTATCCCAACTCATTTGCAAGGGCAAGATTTGCTTCGCTGTATGTGCCTCGTGGTGGACGGTACAGTTTCGGCATATCTAAACCTGTCGTTTCACGATACTTCTTTTCCAAATCGTTTAGTTCACGCAAAAATGAATCTTTGTCAGATATTGCCGACATATCAGGGTGATTACACGTATGGTTTGCCACTATATGCCCCTCTTTTGCCATACGTCGAACAATATCAGGTGCTGACTCTACCATATGCCCCACAACAAAAAATGCCGCCGGTGCATTATGCTTTGAAAGAGTGTCAAGAATAGAATTTGTGTACCCATTTTCATAGCCACAGTCAAAAGTCAGATAGATTGTCTTTTCATTTATATCGCCACAGTAGTATCCGTTCCACTGTTTTAACGTGTCGGCGGACAAATTACCAATAGGTGCTTGCCCTTTTGTTTGAAATGACAGTCCCCAGTTTTGTGCAGACACTTCCTTTACATCGGCATAAACAGGTGCTGTATCTGACGAGGTATCAAAAATCCGTGCAATAAGCACTCCACAAATAATGAGGAAAAATACGCCGGCCAAAATGCCTGAAATTTGTCGTGCCTTTGTCATAATATAAAAACCCCCTTTGCCCTCTTATTGTGTGTAGAGAGCAAAGGGAATATGCGTTTTATTCTGTATATCGTTTTGCAGACTTCATCAACTGTTCAAGATATCCTTGACGTACCTCTTTCGGCGATAATATATCAACTCTGTCACCAAACTGGAACAGCCAGCCGTAAAATGGCGGTCCAACATTTACTTTAACATTTATAAGAAATGAGTTGCCGTCATAAGGTATCATCATAATATCCTGACCAAATCTGTCAATGACAACCTCTGCAAGAGAATTGTCAAATCGAAGGCTTATCTCCTGTTCCTCGCCTGCAAACATACCAAATCGCTGGCCGATATATTCAGCGAGGTTGAAATCAGGCGGCATTGGGTCGATAGGTACAGAAAGTAGTGACACATTCTCCATTCTGTCAACACGAAAATGTACTATTTTCTTTCTTTCAGGATTATATGCCACAAGGTAGTAGTTTTCATCGTCCCAGCAGAGTGCATAAGGGCTTACAGTACGATAATTTTTATCGTTTGTATATACCTTTTCTTTTTGTGAATTGAAATGGTAGTACAAAAATTCAATTTGTACTCTGTCATCAATGGCACGATGCAGAGTATCTACAAAGTAGTAGATTTTTTCGTTTACGTGCTTCGTTCTACCTGTAACGTACAGTTGACGTTTCAATTCCTTACCGCAGTCACGACTCGTCAGCGTTGTAAGTTTATTTATAAGATCCATTGTCTTTTTTTCTGTGATGAACTTACTTGACACAACCGCATCGGCAAGTAGTTTAAGTTCTGCCAACTCAAACCGCCGTGAAGAAAGAAAATATCCACCGTATCTGCCACAGGCACGAACAATATCAAGTCCATATCTTCGTAACGCCTCTATATCCTCGTATATCGCCTTTCGCTCAGCCTTGACATCTCGTATACGAAGAGCCTCTAACAGTTCTGGCATTGTAACAGGGTGTTTTTCGTCACTCTCACTATTGAGAATATCCGCAAGATAGAGTATTCTAAGCCGTCGATTTTCTACACTTCCCATGTTACCGCCCCTTCAAGTAATATTTCTTGTATACGCAGAATTTACAGTGAGTTATCCACAGTTTCCACAGGTTTTTCCACACAAACAGACATTTTCCCCTTGCTGTATCCGTGATTTTACTGTATTCTCAAAAAGTTATCCACAGTTTTCCACAAGTTTTCCTATGATTATACTAAATATTTACCCTATATAATTACCGTTTTCCACAGGCAAATATTACAATCCGTTTACACGGTGTCACCGCTTTGTCATTATTGTGCAAAAACAGATTCAAACTGTAGTTATTTGAAATTTAAGAAATCGTATACCTCGTCAGCACCCATAGTTGCATAGGCGTTTAGTGACGAGGAAGCACGAACACCGTTAATATACTCATAGTAGCCTTGACATGATATCATAGCACCATTGTCGCCGCACAGTTTTGTCGGTGGTACAAATAGTTTTATATTCCTTTTCTCACATTCATTCGTCAATGCAGAGCGAAGAAAAGAGTTTGCGGCAACACCGCCTGCTGCGGCAAGTTTTCCATATCCTTTTGATACTGCCACATCTATAACACGAGGCACAAGAGAGTCGGTGACAGCGGCACAAAATGACGCTGCAAGCGATGGTTCATCTATAGTTTCTCCTCGCTGTTTCGCTGTATGGGCGATATTTATAACTGCCGTTTTCAGTCCTGAAAACGAAAAGTCGTACGGAGCCCCGTCCACAACTGCACGTGGCAGTTTATATTTCTTTGGATCTCCTGTCTGTGCAAGGCGGTCTATCATAACACCACCTGGATATGATAGTCCAAGCACTCTTGCCGCCTTGTCAAATGCCTCACCTGCCGCATCGTCACGAGTAGAGCCGATTATTTCCATATCAGTATAACTTTTAACGTCAACTATCAAACTGTGTCCACCGGATACAACGAGGCAAACGAAAGGCGGTTCAAGGCAAGGAAATGCTATGTAGGTTGCGGCAATATGACCTCTTATGTGGTGTACAGGAATAAGAGGCTTTTTAAGTGACATGGCAAGTCCTTTTGCAAAATTAACACCTACTAAAAGTGCACCGATTAGACCTGGTGCAAATGTTACAGCCACAGCATCAAGTTCCTCTTTTTCTATTTTGGCACGATTAAGTGCCTCTTTTGTAACTTGTGAAATGCCCTCTATATGCTTTCTTGACGCAATTTCAGGCACAACACCGCCGTATAGTGCGTGCATATCCGCTTGGGACAGCACAACATCTGATAAAATCTCACGACCATTTCTTGATACTGATACTGCTGTTTCATCGCAAGAACTTTCAATACCTAAAATATACATTGTTTCTCCCCTATTTTCTTATTTCCCCATTGTTTTTCGCATAATTGACGCATCTTCCGTGGGGAATTGATAGTAGTTTCGTCTTACTGCAATTTGTTCAAAACCTGCATTTTCGTAAAGTTTAATTGCAGATATATTTGAACTTCTAACCTCTAAAAATACCGATTGGGTGCATTTAGCATAGTCAAGAAGTTTATGAAGAATTTTTTTAGCAATACCCAAGCGGCGAAATTTCTCATGTACGGCGATGTTCATTATCTCTCCCTCGTCATGCAATATGTGTATTCCACCGTAGCCTAACACGCTTTTATCCTCACCTAACGCCACAAGCCACGTTGCCGTGTCGTTTGACAACTCATCGTTAAGACTCTTTTCACTCCATGGTGACGAAAAACACATCTTCTCCAACATGGCAACTTGTCCGATTGTCGTGCTGTCCATAGGCACTATAGTATATTCCATTACTTATCCTCTACCTCTTTTAATGGGAGTTTCTCTATCGCTTCGTTTATTATTTTGGCAGTTTTTAGATATACATCTAAATCACCACCGTAGGGGTCAGGAATATCCGAGTCAGACAGGCACAGTATTTTATCTGCATATTTAGGATACATTCTCTCCAGTGCCATCTGATGTGAATAAGTCATACAAAGTACAACGTCACTTTCCAAAATCATTTTTTCATCTATTTGACGTGACTTATGTTTTGATATATCTGCACCAAACGCATTGGCAGCAAGGACGGCATTTTTACATACAGGAGTTTCACCCTCCACACAAATTCCTGCACTTTTGGGAGTAATATCAATATTTAGTTTTTTGGTAAAGCAGGCAAACAAGCCCTCTGCCATAGGACTGCGGCAAGTGTTACCTGTACAGACGAATAAAACCGATTTCAAAGTAGATTCCCTCTCATTATTTTTTTGCGTCAAACCAGTTGTCAGCACTTGCTGCATCTGCGATAAGTGATACGCTTAACTCCATAGCACTACGCATTTCTTCCTCTACAAGTGTAATTACTGTCTGAAGTTCGTCTTTTGCCGTTTCCACAATCAATTCATCGTGTACTTGCAAAATCAGACGTGACGACAATTTTTCTCGTTTAAGTCGTTCATATATACGTACCATGGCGATTTTTATAATATCTGCCGCCGTTCCTTGTATCGGTGTATTTAACGCAACCCGCTCACCAAATGAGCGAATATTGTGGTTACTTGACGACAGTTCAGGCAAATATCTGCGTCTGCCCATAAGGGTAGTTACATACCCTTGCTCTTTCGCCTTAACCTTAATTTCTTCCATATACTGCTTTACTGACGGATATTTTGAAAAGTAGTTTTCAATATATACCTTCGCCTCTTTACGTGTAACTCCAATATTCTCTGCAAGAGTAAATTCACTCATGCCATATACAAGACCAAAGTTTACGGCTTTTGCACGAGAACGCATCTGGGCAGTTACCTCATCAAAAGAAACTCCCTCTACTGAAGCGGCAGTGGCACGATGTATGTCACCACCTGACGCAAATGCCTCTTTTAATGCCTCATCGTCTGCTATATGGGCAAGAACACGAAGTTCTATCTGTGAGTAGTCTGCATCTACAAGGGTATAACCTTGCTTTGCTACAAACATTCGGCGAAGTTCAGCACCTCTTTGGGTGCGAACAGGTATATTTTGCAAATTAGGGTCGGTTGAACTTATACGGCCTGTCGCTGTTACAAGTTGCTGAAATTTAGAGTGAATACGTCCGTCACGAGATGATACAAATTTCATAAGTCCGTCAGCATAGGTGGAGCGTAATTTTGTAAGACTTCTGTACTCAATAATTGCATCAATTATTGGGTGATGTGTTCTTAGAGAAGTTAAAGTATCAATGTCGGTAGAATATCCTGACTTCGTCTTTTTGCGATACGGTAAGTTAAGTCGTTCAAATAAAAGTTCACCTAACTGCTTGGGAGAGTTGATATTAAACTCAATTCCTGCAAGGGAATATATCTTCTTTTCAAGGGCGTTTATCTCAACAGTAAGTTGTGCAGAGTATGCTGTAAGTGCCGATGTATCAATCATGATACCCTCATACTCCATACTTGCCAAAACTTCCGACAAAGGGAGTTCAACATCACGATACAACTTCTCCATACCTTGCTGTGAAAGAAGATTCAAAATAACGGGTGCTAAATTATTGAGTGTCTGTGTATATAATGCAAGGCTTTTAAGTGATGCGTCACGGTCACCAAGTGGTGAAAATCCAGCGTCTTTTTCGTGAATTGGGTCAGGTAACTCCTCACCTAAATACCTTTTTGCAATAGTTTCTATTTCATACTCCGATGCGGCAGGGTCAAGAAGGTACGCACCTATTGCCGTATCAAAATTTATATTTCCGTATGGAACACCGCTTTTTATCCATAGGGAATATGCATTTTTTGAATTGTGGCATATTTTTGATACGTCTGCTGACGCAAGGGAGGTCACAACATCATTCCACGCCTTGTCACTTATCTCTCCGTTAAGCAAAATATATACTTCGTCTGCATCGCCTTTTTTGATGCAAACTGATAAATATTGCTCCTGCTCACCGAGTAAAAATGCTACCTCTTTTACCGATGAAATTTTGCTTAAAAGGGATTGGGCCTCTGACTCACTCTTTACAGGGATAACTGAAAGAGTACGAGTGTTGACACTTTGCTCAGCAGATGTATTTACTTTATCTGACGGCTTTAGTCCGAGTTTTTTAATAAATGCACGAAATTCAAGACGTGTAAATAGCCTATATAGAGCATCCTCGTCAGGTTTTCCAAGAGCCATGCAAGTATTACAATACTCTATAGGTGCAAAGCAATCAATTTCAGCAAGACGTAAACTTAGAAATGCCAAGTCACGGTCACGGACAAGTTTTTCCTTGACACTTCTACGAATATCAGCATCTTCTATTTCCTCATAAAGTTTTTCAACCGTTTCATACTTCTTTATAAGTTCAAGTGCCGTCTTTTCACCGATACCTGCGACACCTGGAATATTGTCGGATTTATCGCCCATAAGTGCCTTTACCTGAATAAGACTTCGTGGCGATACACCATAAGTTTCAAATACAGCATCAGGAGTATAGTCGGTAGTTATAGTCTTACCCTCACGGCTTGTAACAAGTTTTACTCTTGTATTCACATCAGAAAGTTGCAGACTGTCACGGTCACCTGTCACAATAACAGCCTCGTCACCATGTTCACGGCAAAGACGTGCAATCGTACCAAGTAAATCGTCAGCCTCATAGCCTGCAAGTTCGCATCTTGTAATGCCCATCGTATCAAGTACCTCTTTAAGCAAAGGCAACTGGCTTACAAGTTCCTGTGGCATAGGCCGTCTGCCAGCCTTATACTCGGCATACTCTAAGTGGCGGAATGTAGGTGCTTTTAAGTCAAAGCATACGCATACACCATCGGGAGATTCATCTTCCAAAAGTCGAAAATATGTGGATAAAAAACCATATACTGCATTCGTATACTCACCGCTTGCAGTTGACAAAATACGTATTCCGTAAAACGCACGGTTTATAAGACTGTTTCCATCTATTATAAGGAGTTTCATATACGTCCCTCTCATCAAAACAAATTTCGTAACTTAAATCGCCGTTATTCCATATTGTACCAAGATAATTGTACCACTTTTTCTCTCATTTTACAACGCTTTTGACGAAAAGCCTTTTATTTTTCTTGTGTATGGTAACAAAGGCACAAGGATACAATATTTTAAGACGTAAAAAAGGAGCATACAGATATGATAAAACTTACAAATCTATCAAAAATCTACGGTAGCGGTGAAGAAAAGGTACACGCCTTGCAAGATGTATCTCTTAATGTTTCAAAAGGTGAATTTGTGTCAATTGTAGGTCATTCAGGGTCAGGTAAATCTACGCTAATGCACATTTTAGGTTGTCTTGACGTAGCAACAAGCGGAACCTATACGCTAATGGGTGAAGATGTCGGCACACTTTCTGCCGACCGGCGTGCTTTACTTAGGAATGAGCGTATCGGTTTTATTTTTCAAGGATTTCATCTTTCAGGTCAGTTAAATGCATTGGAAAATGTAGAACTTCCACTTCTTTTTCGTGGATTGGATAAAAAAACAAGACGTAAGTTGGCACTTGAGGCTTTGTCTGCCGTTGGTCTTTCTGACAGACTCAACCATAAGCCGTCACAACTTTCAGGCGGTCAACAACAGCGTGTGGCTGTCGCTCGTGCTATTGCATCAAAACCTCCTATTATTCTTGCAGACGAGCCTACAGGCAACCTTGACTCCGAGTCTGCTTCAAGTGTCCTTTCTCTAATTAAAAAACTCCATGAAAACTCCCACACAATACTCCTTATCACCCACGACCTTTCCGTTGCCGCCTTAGCACAGCGTACACTTACAATGACTGACGGGAAACTTAAATAAGAAAAGTTAATTACGCCGTTTTCCCTTTACTTTTTATACCCGGTTTGGTATAATTGTTAGAAGTAACGTCAAGGAGGATCATCATGCAACTTTTGGATAATACAAAAAACTGGTATAAAGGTAATCTTCATACCCATACAACTCTGTCTGACGGACAATGTACACCTGATGAGGTGTGCAAACTGTATAAAGATGCAGGATATGACTTTCTTGCCCTGACTGACCACAATATTTTGTCGGATACTTGCGTAAAAAATGGACTTTTAATGCTTCGTGGTATCGAGTTGGGTGAAAACTATATGTCCCCTCGCCGTGTCGCATACCACTTTGTCGGTATCGGCGGAGATGACAAGTTGGCATCTTTTGACTACTCCACGTCTAACAAAAATCCACAAAAGATTATTGATCATTTGAAGTCCCACGGTGCTTACACTATTTTGTGCCACCCTGACTGGTCACTTATGACTACCTCAGATATTATGGCTGTCAACGGATATGATGCTATTGAGGTTATGAACTCAATTTCTGACCCTTACGCAAGAGGTGACTCATCTCACATAATAGATACTGTTATGACTTCAGGACGTATTGACCGCATGGTTGCATCTGACGATTCCCATTTCTATACAGGTGAGCATTGTCACGCCGCAGTTATGGTCAACACAGATGAATTAAGTGCAGACTCTATTCTCACGGCACTTCGTAGCGGCAATTTTTACGCTACTGAAGGACCTCGTTTCCAATCTATTGAAATTTTAGACAACGCAATTCATGTACGCACATCACCCGTTTGTCTTATTCGTTTTATGAGTGATTCCTTCTACGTTGAAGGTAGACGTTGTGTTATCGACAACTGTGCAAGTAGTGCCGTGTACAAGATAAAACCAAGTGACAATTTCGTGCGTATTGAGGCAGTTGATAATTCGGGCAAACGTGCATGGAGTCAGTATATCGATGTACGTGAGTTAAAAGCCTCCAATGCGAAATGAATTTCAAAAGGTATCTGAAAATTTTTGTTGACAAACAGCGTCATGTATGGTATACTACATAGGCGCTGAAGTCGTGGAGAGATGGCTGAGCTGGTCTAAGGCGCACGACTGGAAATCGTGTGAACCCTATAAAGGTTCCGAGAGTTCGAATCTCTCTCTCTCCGCCAAAATCGGCAAGTTTCTTGAGAAACTTGCCGATTTTTTATAACATAAAATAAGGACTGATAAGTATGGGCTTCACATTTTTGTTAAATAGTATCTTGCTTGGCATCGGTCTTGCAATGGACGCTTTCTCCGTTTCCCTCGTCAACGGCCTTAACGAGCCTAAGATGAAGTGGGGCAAAATGAGTAAAATTGCAGGTACATTTGCCTCGTTCCAGTTCCTTATGCCACTACTCGGCTGGATCTGTGTACATACTATCCTTGTTTACTTTAAGGTCTTTGAAATCTTTATCCCATGGATTGCACTTGCATTATTAGCATTTATCGGCGGTAAAATGCTGTGGGAAGGAGTAACAAGCACTGGCGAATGCAATGAGAAAGCGGCAATTGGATTTAAGGCTTTAATTGCACAAGGTATTGCAACATCTATTGATGCCCTTTCTGTTGGATTTACCATAGCAGACTACGCCTTATGGAATGCACTTTTAAGTTGTCTGATAATTGCAGTAGTTACATTTGCTATATGTACGGTAGGTCTTATACTCGGCAAGCAGTTTGGTACTCGCTTTGCTGGTAAAGCAAATATTCTCGGTGGCGTTATTCTCATTTTTATAGGTATCGAAATATTTGTAACCGGCGTATTTTTCTAACAAGTAATCGTTTGTGAGGTGTAGAAATGAACCACTTTTTTGCGTACTTATATCGCATGAAGCACATCAATCGTTGGAGTTTGATGAAAAGTACAGTTTCTGAGAATTTGAAAGAACACTCCCTTGACGTGTCCATGATTGCCCATTGTTTAGCAGTAGTACGCCGTGACGTGTTTAATCTGCCAATTTCACCTGATAGAATTGCTGTTATGGCTCTATACCATGATGCAGCAGAAACTGTAACAGGTGATTTGCCCACACCGATCAAGTATATGTCACCTGAAATAAACAACGCATATAAGTCAATCGAGCGTGAGGCAGAACATCGTATTCTCGCTATGCTACCCGATGAACTTAAAGATACATATACCTCATACTTCACTGCGTCAAATGATGATGAACGGCGTATATTAAAGGCGGCTGACCGTATCTGTGCGTATATAAAGTGTCTTTTGGAACTTAAAAGTGGCAATGACGAATACCGCCGTGCCGCCGAGCAGACAAAACGTGCTTTAGACAATATGCATCTTCAAGAGGTGGAATACTTCTTTAATACGTTTATGCCGAGTTTCGACCTTAGCATTGACGAAATGGACGAAAACTTTGCTCTCACACACCAAAAAGACTCTTTTTAATTTATAAAAAATCTTCCTCAGTCTGTAAGATTGAGGAAGATGTAGTTTTACCCTTTACTTTTCTTCTGTGGAAGTTTCAGGTGGGATAGGCCAACCATTTTTGTCCAGTGTCAGTACAAAGTACGTCTTGCCGTCAATTTTCATTATCTGCATAAGGCAAAACGCTGGGGTAAAGTAAATTTCATCTAAAATATCGTATGGCATGGCAAGCATCATGCCGTCAGCCGTATTTTTTGCAATTAACTCCTCTTTCCCACGCAAAAGTGGTAAAAGTACATTGTCATTAAGTATAGAGTCTATATTTTGGGCTAAAAACCAGCCGTTAGGTATTGACTCTGTTTTCTGCTCTACCGACTGTTCTACTGGTTGTTCTACCGGCTGTTCTATTTCCTGTGTCATTTGCTCATCTAACTGATTGTCAGGAAGTGGTGCAAACGTTTCTTTTGTCTGTGGCTCATTAGTTAAGAGGACTACTCTGCTACAATCTGACAGATTTAATCCCTCTTGTCGTAACTCGCTTTCGCTTATTCGTTTTTTTAAGCACCATTTATTTTCACAAGGTGCCGGAATACCAAGTCGAAAGTATTTTTCACCGCATACAAGATAGAGGTAAAAAAGCCCCGATGGAGTATACAAGAGACTAAAAGAAGTGTTTAGTATGTATGTCATACCGCTTTTTTCCCACGTCATCTCTCCAATTACCTGATTGCCCTCAAATACCTCAAGTTTATTGTTCACATATATCACCCCGTCTATACTATATTCACATCACAGTAAAACGATGACAGAAAGGAGTACTATTTATGATTTTCGATACATCATCTTGTAATCCATATAAAAATCTTGCAGTTGAGGAGTATCTCCTTTCAAATGTCACAGAGCCAACTCTCTATCTATGGCAAAATGACAATACAGTAGTCATCGGCAGACATCAAAACCCTTGGAATGAGTTAAACGTCAGCAGTTTTGAGTCAGATGGCGGAAAAATCGTTCGCAGATTGTCAGGTGGTGGTACTGTATTTCACGATTTGGGCAACTTAAACTTCACCTTTTTGATGCCAATTGACAAATACAACACGGAGGAAACTACCTGTGTAATTTTACGTGCAATGCACAGGCTGTATATTCCTGCTGAAAAGACGGGGCGTAACGACTTGACAGTCGAGGGACGAAAATTTTCAGGTAATGCTTTTTGTGTGAAAAAGCAAGGAGCCTACCACCACGGAACGATACTTTTATCATCTGATACAACTAAAATGGAGAAATATTTGACAGTTGATACGGAAAAAATCCGGTCAAAAGGTATCAAGTCCGTTCGTTCACGAGTATTAAACTTACAAGAGTATCGCAGTGATTTGACGATACAAGATGTAAAGGAGGCACTGTACGTATCATTTCTCGATACGTTTGGTGGCAGTGACACCGTCTTAAATGCCGATAATTTGCCATCTGAGCACATTTCTCCACTATATGATAAATATTCGTCTTGGGATTGGATATTCGGACAATCTCCAAAATTTGACGTAGTTTTCACTAAGCGTTTTTTATGGGGCGGTATAACTATTGGCTTTGCAACAGCAGATGGTCGTATTTGTGAAACATCAATTACCACAGATGCAATGGATACAAATCTCGGTGATTGTATCCCACAACTATTGCACAATGTGGAATACAACGGTAAAAGTATATCCGACAAACTGTGTTCACAGCACAACGTCTCCTGCAGCATGGAACTTAACGATATTGGCACGTGGCTTAAAGATGTGCTGTAATTTTTAATTATCGACATCATTTATCAAAAATGAAATTTAACTAAAAAAGACATTTTTCGACAGAAAAATGTCTTTTTTAGTTTGATAAATTTCGTTATTCCGTAACATACTAATTCAAAAAGGAGAAATATAAATGCAAAAATCAATATGGGACGATACTGTAGAACTGCCTGCTTATTACAAACTTAAAAAAGACATATCTACAGATGTTCTTATCATTGGTGGCGGAATTTGCGGTATCCTATGTGCATATTTTCTTAAAAAAGCCGGCGTGGATTGTGTTATAGTTGAGGGAAGCAGAATTGCTTCAGGAATAACCAAAAACACAACTGCGAAGATAACATCTCAACATGGTTTGATATATTCTAATCTAATAAAAAATAATGGACTGTATAATGCTCAACTTTATTTAGCAGCACATCAATCTGCACTCAACGAGTATGAAAAACTCTGTAAAAATATAGACTGTGATTTTACAAAACTAAATTCTTATGTTTATTCTGTTGATGACAAAGAAAAGATTGAAAATGAAATTAACGCCCTCAATAAAATAGGATTTAACGCATCATTTCAAGATGAAATAGAACTTCCAATTAAAATTGACGGTGCTATTTGCTTTGAAAACCAAGCACAATTTAATCCATTAAAATTCATATTTGAACTTACAAAAAATCTGAAAATATATGAAAACACCTTTGTTAATGAAATACTTTCCGGAAAAGCCATAACAAGCGACGCAACAATAAAAGCAGATTCTATAATTGTTGCAACTCATTTTCCATTTATAAACAAACACGGAAATTATTTTATGAAACTTTATCAGGAACGCTCCTATGTATCTGCTTATAAAAACGTACCGGTTTTGAATGGAATGTATCTGGATGAATCAAAAAGTGGTTTATCATTTAGAAGTTACCAAGATACTTTATTGATAGGGGCAGGCAATCACAGAACGGGGAAAAATAATCCTGCATGGAGACCTATTGATGAATTTACTAAAACGCATTATCCAAAAGCCACGCTCGAATATCGATGGTCAACACAAGACTGTATGAGCCTTGATAATATTGCTTATATTGGAAGGTACTCAAAGAATATTCAAAATCTTTATGTAGCAACCGGCTTTAACAAATGGGGAATGACATCTTCTATGCTTTCTGCTATGATACTAACAGATATGATCTTAGGCGTAGAAAATGAGTTTGAAAACATTTTTACACCTCAACGAAGCATACTGAAACCACAACTTGCCATAAACGCATTTGAATCCGCTTGCAACCTCATAATGCCAACAAAAAAGAGGTGTCCACATCTTGGATGTGCTCTTAAATGGAATAAAAATGAACACACATGGGACTGTCCCTGCCATGGTTCACGTTTTGAGAAGAACGGAAAACTTATTGACAATCCGGCAACCAAAGATTTAGAATAGATAATTCTTCTCTTATAATAACAAATATCCCCACGCTAAACGTGGGGATATTTATTCTTGGCTGCGAAACTAGGATTCGAACCCAGACAGACTGATCCAGAGTCAGTTGTGCTACCTTTACACAATTTCGCATTATTCAGTTCTCGATTGCTAATATATTATAACGCTCTTTACCCCTCTTGTCAATAGTAAAACGAAAAATATTTTCTCCTATTTATTATGCATTTAATGCTTTCTAATTATAACTATAAACTCATAAAAAATTTTTAATTCACCTATTGAAATTTCAAATGTAATGTGCTATACTATATGGGTAGTCAATTCGCCGGTATGATGGAATTGGCAGACGTGCGGGACTCAAAATCCCGTGGTGGCGACACCGTGTCGGTTCGACCCCGACTACCGGCACCAATAAGAAACGACAATTTTCGATGAGAAAGTTGTCGTTTCTTTTTGTACTATTATCGAAACTTGTCAAGATTAATGGACAGATAAAAGAATGAAAAAATATCCCTATGGTTCTGCTTTCCTAAACCAATATAATCCGAACCAGATCTTCCCTGTGGGCGGCGGGCGATGCTGCCGACTATTCAAATTCGATATATTTTTGAACATTTTCAATACCTCTTGGTTTTGTTCGTGTTACGAATACATTTTTGGCAAATAATAAAGAAAATAAAACAATCAAAGGGGTATTTATTTATGTGTACGGCTGTTTTCTACAGAAGCAACGCTTCCTATTTTGGCAGAAATTTGGATCTGGACCGCGGGTACGGCGAAAGCGTCGTGATCACTCCGCGAAATTATGAAATTAAAATGCGTTGTAAGAAGTCGATCCAATCACACTATGCGATGATAGGTATGGCTACCGTTGTCGATGATTTTCCGCTGTACTATGAGGCTACGAACGAGAAAGGTCTGAGTATGGCAGGCTTGAACTTTCCCGAAAACGCTGTCTACCATAGCATTGCAGATGAAAAGGATAACGTTGCTCCGTTTGAGTTTGTTCCTTGGATTTTGGCTCAATGCACCTGCATCGATGAAGCGAAGGCACTTCTTGACAAAATCAACTTGGTCAATATTGACTTTAGTGAGAATCTTCCGCTGTCTCCGTTGCATTGGATGATCAGCGATAACAAAAGCAGCATTGTAGTGGAAGCATTGAAGGACGAGCTTAAAATATACGACAATCCGTTTGAGGTTCTGACCAATAATCCGCCCTTTGAATTTCACCAAATGAACGTGAGTCATTATATGGGACTCAGTATTGGTCACGCAACCTCTCAATTCAGATCAAGCATACCCGTGAAAAACTATAGCTTGGGTATGGGGGCGTTGGGCTTGCCCGGGGATTTCTCAAGTGCTTCACGCTTTATACGTGCTCTTTTCGTGAAAGAAAACTCTGTTTTGGAGCATAGCAAAGAATCAAACGTGAATCAGTTTTTTCATATTTTGAATTCTGTTGCAATGCCCAAGGGGTGCGTTCGGACTAAGGACGGATTTGAATATACACGCTACAGTAGTTGTTGCAATGTTGACAGGGGTATTTATTATTACACAACCTATGATCATCTTGAAATCACTTCGATAGATATGCACGACGTTGACTTGAATCAATTACGCCTATATACCTATGAAGTCAAAGGATTATAATTGTATTGGCTTAGACTAAAACCGCCAAATCGAAAACGGTTAAATTTTGAATGCCCCATTTTGTACGGACAGTACAAAATGGGGCAGTTCATTCTTCTCAAAGGGGTTTTGCACCTTTATTTGGATAACATAACCTTAATAGCCATATCATAAAAATTTTATTGAAGTTTCTTAATCTTCATTATAGCAAGTGAAAATTTCTTCTACTCTTTCACTATCTTTATTCTTTGTAAATGCACTTACAAGTGGAACTATTACAAGAGAAATTGCCATTGCAGCAACACCCATTTCAGGTGACTTTGCTGTTGCAGCACCAAAGCCTGAATTAAGTGTAATAACTAAGGTTGAAATACCTACTGTTAAAAGACCTGACAAGATACCTGCATAAGCACCTACTTTTGTAATTTTCTTTGAGAAAATGCCCCAAATGTAAGGTCCAATAAAGCAACCCGAAACAAGACCCCAAGAGAATGACATAAGGTTTACAATAATCGGAATGTTCTGTGTTGCAAAAATAAATGAACAAGCAACGAACGCAAGGCAGAGGAGCCTTGTAAGAAGAATTTGTGTTTCAGGCTTTGTTTCTTTCTTTCTCACTGAAGGAATTAAATCTACTGCAACTGCAGATGCAGAAGTTAAAACAACTGCTTCCAAAGTTGACATCGAAGCCGAAAGAAGAAGAACCATAATTAAAGCCAAAAGAATAATTCCGAGTGTTCCACCACCCAAAACTTCCATAAGTACTGCAGGGATTACAGAGTCAACTCCACCTTCAGGAAGCACGCCGCCGAGGATAAGCCTTGAAGTAGAACCGATAAAATAAGCACCGCAACCGATAATAACACAGAAAATTGTAGAAATAATTGTTCCACGTTTAATAGCAGCGGTATCCTTGATTGCATAGAACTTACCTATCATCTGCGGAAGACCCCAAGTACCAAAACTTGTAAGCATTATGTTAAAACAGAGGAATTTGAAGGAAGATCCGCCGAAAAGACTTGTAAGGTCTATACCGGATTTCGATAGTTCAGCACTGTTTGCCGCCTGATAACTTGAAAGGTTATTTATAAATCCTGAAAGTCCGCCGACTGCATCATGACTAATAACTGCACAAACAAGGCATACAACACCTATAATCATAACAATGCCTTGAATAAGATTAGTGTATGCAGTAGCAACATATCCACCAACAACGAGATAAACTGCTGTCAGGCAGGCAATAAGAAGCATCCATATCCATGTTTCAACGCCGGGGAATACAGCACTGAATAATGAACCAAGGCCTTTATAAACTGCAGCAGAATATGGAACAAGGAATACGAAAATGATAACTGCAGCAATAATTTTCATACCCTTTGAAGCATATCTTTTTTCAAAATATTCAGGCATTGTCTTTGATTGGAGTTTTTTGGTCATTTTTCTTGTTCTGTTTGCAAACAAAAGCCAAGAAAGCAAGCAACCCAAAACTGCATTACCAATACCAATCCAGATACTGCCAATTCCAATGTTCCAACCATGCTGACCTGCATAGCCAACGAACACTACTGCAGAAAAATATGCAGTACCGTAGGCAAATGCTGTTGCCCACGCACCGATGTTTCTTCCGCCAATGAGAAAGCCGTCAAGTGTTTTTGATTTGCCGTAACTGATACAGCCAATGAGTGCCACTACCAATGCATAGATACAAAGGGCAATGATTGTGTAAAGTTGTGTCGTTTGCATTTTGTTTTACCTCCTTCTTTTTAATGCAAAGGCGAAAACAAAAAAATCCTCTGCATCAATAATAGATACAGAGGACGAAAACACAATTTCCGTGGTACCACCTCAATTTGCCGTAATCTCACGATTGCGACCTTATCAGGTACTAACATACCCAAGTTCTATTACGGGAACTCCCGTTGCAGCCTACTTAAAAATAATTTGTTCGGTGCACTGCTTGCAGGAGGTATTCAATATGGACATCCCCATTGCCTCGCACCAGCCGGCAACTCTCTCAAGGTTTCTTCCAAGTTTACTTGGTCCTGCTCAAACGCATTTAATTATTTAATTATATCCCACGGAATTATTTTACTACTTTTCTACAAAAAAGTCAATACTTTTCAAAAAATGGTATCTATTAGAAATTGACTTTTTTAAGTAACAGCCTTTCAAGCAGTTTTGTGGATATAGTTTGAAAAATTTTAATTACAATTATCTTATTCCATACTTTTCTATGATGTAATCCATATCCTTATCACCTCTGCCGGAGAGATTGATTAAAATTGAACCCTTTTCCATTTGTTTTGCAAGTTTCAAGCCAAAAGCAACAGCGTGTGAACTTTCAATTGCCGGAATGATACCCTCCATTTTGGAAAGAGTAAAGAATGCGTCAATGGTTTCATCATCATTTACGACGCCGTATTGTACTCTGCCGAGATCGTGTAGGAATGCATGCTCCGGTCCTGAGGAAGGATAATCAAGACCACTGGCAACTGAATAAACGGGAGCCGGTTCGCCATTTTCGTCTTTTAACATAATTGAGTTAAAACCGTGCATTATTCCCTCACTGCCATAGGTAAGGCTTGCTGCATGCTCACCAAGCGTAGTTCCTTTGCCAAGCGGTTCTACGCCGTATATATCAACAGGATCATTCAAGAACCCTGAGAACAAGCCCATTGCATTAGAACCACCGCCAACACAAGCAACGATTGCATCTGGAAGTTCTCCTGTCATATCTAAAAACTGTTCTCTTGCTTCAATACCTATAACGCTTTGAAAATCTCTTACCATCATCGGAAAAGGATGAGGGCCTAAAACTGAACCGATACAGTAGATAGCATCCTTATACTCTTTGGCATAAGCCGTAAATGCGGCGTCAACTGCTTCTTTCAAAGTTTGCAAACCGTCTGTTACTTCGACAACTCTTGCTCCAAGAATTTTCATTCTGGCAACATTGGGAGCCTGCTTTTTTATGTCAACACTACCCATATAAATATCGCACTCTAAACCAAAATATGCTGCAGCCGTAGCAAGTGCAACTCCATGCTGACCGGCACCTGTTTCAGCGATAACTTTTTTCTTGCCCATATATTTTGCCAACAGAACCTCGCCCATACAGTGATTTAATTTATGTGCTCCGGTATGGTTTAGATCTTCACGCTTAACATAAATTTGAACTCCTGTTCCAATTGAGTCAGATAACCTTGCAAGATGAGAAATCGGAGTAGGTCTGCCTTGAAACTCTTTTCTTATTCTGCGAAGTTCGCTTATGAATTTTCTTGACTTACAGATAGTGTTATATGCATCTTTTATCTCTTCCATTGCCGTCTTAAGTTCAGATGTAATGAATGAGCCACCGTATTTCCCAAAAAAACCGTCATTTGTGGGATAATTCTTAAAGTATGTGTCAAAATCAACATTATTAAATTTCATTATAGTTTCCTCCAATATATTTAGTTTTACGCTACATTTATTTGATATTCTGTTTCTATAATTAAATTATCAATTCACAGTATGATAAACCATCGGTATTTTTTATAACCTCCTTAAAAAGAAAATTTCCTTTGACTTTTATATTTACTGTCAAAGGAAAATAAAAAAACGTCCTTGACAGAAATATACTATCTGTCAAGGACGAATAAATACTGCTTATCCGTGGTGCCACCTTGATTCATAAGAATGATCTTATGCACTTAGCGAAGTACCAACATACTCCCGACTCCTTACGCAAGTCTTACGTCTGTGAATTTCCTCACAGCCCTTAGCAGTCCATATTACGCAGGGAATCTTTGTGGAACTCACACCATAATCCACTCGCTTTGAAAAACTCTTGTCTGCCTTTTTTCTGCCTCAACGGTTTAGAATTATTTAATTTACAATCATTATATTCCCCTAATTCTTATTTGTCAAGATTTTTTTAAGAAAAGATGAATTTCTAAAACCTTTTCAAGTGGTTTTGAAGAAGGAGGTTAAAGATTTTAACCACTACGCCGACAAGCAAAGCATAGATAATTTTTCAACAATAAGTTTTCCCATTTCAGAGCAAGAAACCTTTTTGTAAATCGCAGTTTCTTTTTCATCTTGCGGCATAATATCTGCTGTTCGGTATCCTTCATCAAGCACTTTAGAAACTGCATTTTCTATATCGTTTGCCTCTTTTTCCATATTAAAACTGAAGCGAAGCATCATCGATGCAGAGAGTATTGTTCCTATCGGGTTTGCAATGTCTTTTCCTGCAATATCCGGGGCAGAACCATGAATTGGTTCATAAAGTCCAACCGTAGTAGCACCAAGACTTGAGGAAGGAATCATACCAATAGAACCTGTTATCTGCGAGGCTTCATCAGAGAGAATATCTCCAAACATATTCTCCGTAACAATAACATCAAACTGCGAAGGATTTTTTACAATCTGCATTGCACAGTTGTCAACAAGCATATCAGAAAGTTCGACCTCAGGATACTCTTCGTTCAGACGGTGTATAACCTTTTTCCATAGTCTTGACGAGTCAAGCACATTGCTTTTTTCAACCGAGCAGAGTTTTCTGCCTCTCTTCATTGCAGTTTCAAAACCAATTCTGCCGATTCTTTCAATTTCTTTTTCACTATATCTTAATACATCTGTTGCAATGTCCCCCTCGGTCTTATGCTCACCAAAGTATATTCCGCCAATAAGTTCACGGACAATAATAAAATCTATTCCTTTTTCAACGATTTCTTTTTTCAAGGGAGATGCATCTGCTAATTGTTTCCAAATTTTTGCAGGACGGTTGTTAGAGTAAACGCCCATACCTGCACGAAGACGTAAAAGGCCCTTTTCAGGACGCATATTTCCAGGAACATCGTTCCACTTGTTGCCGCCGACAGCACCTAAAAGAACGCTGTCGGAAGCAAGGCATTTTTGAAGTTCACTTTCAGGGAGCGGATCACCATATTTGTCAATGGCACAGCCACCCATGTATACCTCGGTATAGGTAAAGGTGTGACCGTAAAGTTCGGCAACCTTATCAAGTACCTTTATCGCTTCATTTACGATTTCAGGGCCGATTCCGTCTCCTCGAATAACCGCAATATTTTTAGTCATCGTTTTCCCCTTCTTTCAATGACTTCAGAAGTCCGCCGCTTTTGATAATATTCTGAATAAACTCGGGGAAAGGCTGTGCATGATAGGTTTTGCCTGACGTAATATTCGTAATCATGCCCGTATCAAAGTCAACTAAAACTTCATCGTTTGCAGAAATTTCTTCTGCCGCATCAACACATTCTAAAATGGGAAGTCCTATGTTGATTGCATTTCTATAAAAAATTCTTGCAAAACTCTTTGCGATAACACAGCCTGTACCGCAAGTTTTTATAACAAGTGGTGCGTGTTCTCTTGATGAGCCACAACCAAAGTTCCAACCTGCTACCATCACGTCGCCCTTTTTTACATTCTTTACAAACTCAGTGTCGATATCCTCCATACAATGAAGGGATAGTTCTTTCGCATCGGAAGTATTCAGATAACGTGCAGGAATAATAACATCGGTGTCCACGTTATCGGGATATTTGAAAACTTTTCCTTTGGTATTCATTTATTTTACCTCCTTATATGCTGTGATATAGCCCTTTATTGCACTTGCGGCAGCGGTGTGAGGACTTGCGAGGTATACTTCACTATCAACGTGTCCCATTCTGCCTACAAAGTTTCTGTTTGTTGTTGCGATACATTTTTCGCCTGCAGCCAAGATTCCCATATAGCCGCCAAGGCAAGGTCCACAGGTTGGAGTAGAAACCACAGCACCGGCATCAATGAATGCAGTAATATAGCCCTTTTCAACACAGTCTCGATAAATTTGCATGGTTGCAGGGATTATAATGCAACGAACGCCGTCTGCTACCTTTTGACCTTTTAATACTTTATATGCTACTTCCATATCTTCCATACGACCGTTGGTACAACTACCAATGACAACCTGATCAATTTTAATATCTGAAAGTTCATCTGCATTTTTTGTGTTCTCAGGAAGATGAGGACAAGCGACAGTCGGTGTGATTTTTGACAAATCAATTTTAATTGTCTGTTCATACTCGGCATCACTGTCTGCTTCAAAAATTTGAGGTTTTCTTTCGCATCTGTCTTTCATGTATTCCTTTGTAATTTCATCAACAGGGAATATGCCGTTTTTAGCACCTGCTTCAATTGCCATGTTACAAATGCAAAGTCTGTCATCCATAGAAAGATTTTTTACGCCATCGCCCACAAATTCCATACTCTTATAGAGTGCTCCATCAACACCGATTTGACCAATAATTGATAAGATAACATCTTTGCCGCTGCAGTTTTCATGAAGATTTCCGGAAAGTTCAATCTTAATTGCAGATGGCACCTTGAACCAAGCCATACCTGTTGCCATACCTGCCGCCATATCGGTAGAGCCGACTCCGGTAGAGAAAGCACCGAGTGCACCGTATGTACAGGTATGACTATCCGCACCGATAATACAATCACCTGCGGTCACTACACCTTGTTCAGGCAAAAGTGCGTGTTCAATTCCCATTTTACCTACATCGTAAAAGTGACTTACGCAATGTGAACAAGCAAACTCACGACAAATTTTCGATTGTTCCGCTGCTTTTATATCCTTATTCGGCACAAAGTGGTCTAAAACAATTGCAACCTTGTCTTTATCAAAAACTTTATTAAAGCCAGCCTTTTTGAATTCATTTACTGCCACGGGAGTTGTGATATCATTTCCCAAAACAATATCGAGTTTTGCATTTATAAGTTGTCCTGCCACAACACTATCAAGCCCTGCATGTGCAGCAAGTATTTTTTGTGTCATTGTCATTGACATTAGTTTTTGCCTCCTTTTGTCATATTAGAAAATGCTGATAAAAGAGCATTTGTTGATGCCTTGATAACGTCAGTATCTGTTCCTGCACCCCAGAAGGTTTTTCCATCGTCAGTATCTAATCCGATATAAGATGCTGCAACCGATTCAGAACCTTTACCTTGCATACTGTGCTGTGAAAATACTTCAAGGGTATATTCTTTACCTGTGTATGTTTTAAGTGCGTTATTAACTGCATCAAGAGTACCGTTGCCTTCGGCTTCCATTTCAGTTTCTTCGCCGTCTTGTTCAAATGTAATATTGATTTTTACAATATCATTTTCACGCATAAATTCAAAATCTGTAACCTTGATTTTACAATCATTATTCAGATAATTTTCTTCAAAAATATTAAATATCTCATCTGGTTTAAGTTCCTTATGTTCGTGGTCGGAAACACTCTTACAAAGATAACTCAAATGTTCACGCATTTTTCCGGGTAAAACATATCCGTAAGTTTGTTCCAAAAGATAACCAATTCCACCTTTACCGCTTTGGGAATTAACACGGATAACATCTGCATCGTATGTTCTGCCAATGTCTTTTGGATCAATAGGAATGTAAGGAACTGACCACTCGTGCAAATTTTTCTTGCTTCTATATTTCATTCCCTTTGCAATAGCATCCTGATGGCTGCCTGAAAATGCTGCAAATACTAATGCACCGGCATAGGGTGCTCTTTCATACACGTGCATTCTTGTACACTTTTCGTATTTCTCTACAAGATAGTTCATATTGGAAAAATCCAGTCCGGGATTTACACCGTGAGAATACATGTTCATAGCAAGGGTGATAATATCAACATTACCTGTTCGCTCACCATTTCCAAAAAGTGTACCTTCCACACGGTCGGCACCGGCAAGGAGTGCAAGTTCAGTATCTGCAACACCTGTGCCTCTGTCGTTATGAGGGTGGAGAGATATAGTTACATTTTCTCTGTATTTCAAATTTTTATCCATGTATTCAACCTGACTTGCATATACATGAGGTAAACTCATTTCAACCGTTACCGGAAGATTGATGATTACATTGTTAGTTTCAGATGGTTCTAAAACATCCAAAACTGCATTACAAACTTCCAATGCATACTCAGGCTCCGTTCCTGTAAAACTTTCAGGCGAATATTCAAAGCGGAAGTTACCCTCATATTCAGTAGATAATTTCTTAACTAACTTTGCACCGTCAACTGCAATCTGTTTAATTTCTTCTTTTGATTTTTTGAATACCTGCTTACGCTGTGCAAGAGAGGTGGAATTATAAAAGTGAATGATTGCACTCGGAGCACCCTTACAAGCATCAAAAGTTTTTCTTATTATGTGCTCACGACATTGTGTTAAAACTTGGACAGTTACATCATCTGGAATCATGTTGTTATCAATGAGAGTTCTTAAAAACTCAAATTCTGTTTCCGATGCTGCAGGAAAACCAACTTCAATTTCCTTAAAACCCACCTCAAGCAGCACCTTGTAATACTCAAGTTTTTCTTCGAGGCTCATAGGAATAATTAGTGCTTGATTACCATCACGCATATCTACACTACACCAAACAGGTGCTTTTTCGATACGGTCACGCTTTACCCAAGTTGTGTTTTCGCCCGGCGGATTAAAGTATCCTATCTTATACTTACTGTTGTCCATCATATTACATTCCTCCTTTAGTTTTTTTGAAACGGACCTGATGGAAACAGAAAACGCCCGTCTCAAAATAAAAATTTTGAGACGGGCGTAACATATACAATTACACTCGCGGTACCACTCAAATTGCATTGGTAAAACCAATACCCCTTCAGGCTCCAACAAGCCATTTTGCACTGACGTAGCAGACACGGAAGAGACTACTATTGTTTCACCTCTTCGGCTCGGAAGGGAGAGTCATAAAGCAAAATCCCTATCAACTTACACCACCCGCTGACTCTCTAAAAAGCATCATTTGCCCGACATTCTTCGTCTCAGCCTTTATTTGAATTTTATTAAATTTGTTAAAAATTATAACTCTATTTCTTTCGTTTGTCAATATTTTTTCAAGCATTTATGCATAAAAAATATCATTTCAACAAATACATCATTCTTCGCAAACAAATATCATTATAAACCATTAAAAAACTTTTCAAGTAATCGTTTTACTTTCCACTTTACACGAAACGCAAAATAGCGAATGGGACGTGATATGTGCCATAGACGGCTGTATAGTTTATATCCTATATGGTCAACTGAATATGTTTTCCCATTACGGATAATAGCCGTGGTTATGGCAATCATTTGCTCATGACACACGCCTGTTTCCACTGTATACTGATTGTCGCCGATACAGGTGTAGTTCTCCCCTACTTTAACAATACGATGGAGTACGTACTGACCGTTATTCCTTTCATATAATGGCAGATCATACTTCTTAAGTTGTTTCGGCAGTGGGGAGAGTATCACTTGATCTCTACCACCAAAAATAAGCGGACGCATGCTGGTTCCCTGAGGGGTAAATTGTACACTTTCTCCGTTGGCCAATCGTTCCTTAATCAACGGCATCAAATGTGCCAATCGAACAGAATAATCAGACAAGGAATTCCAACTCCTTTAAGCGTGCAATAAACTTCTCAACACTGTTTTTGGCAGTTTCTGTATCTACCTCATATTCGGAAGAAAGAGCGGCCACTATATCCTCAATTTCTGCTCCTTCAACAAGTGTTTCCCAAATAAACTTGCCTGTATCATTAAGGGTTATCATCATATCCAAGTTTGTGACACCATTGGTGGGCAATACTACTGTTTCTCCTGCTACTGTACGAAGAATAAATCCTTCTTTAAGTTTAAGCATAATTATACTTCCTTTCCTAAAACTTAGGCTCCAAATCGTTTATGTGCTTCTTTACTCATCGCTTCATAAGAACAATATGCCGCATCAGGAGTTGGTGTACAACTCAGTTTCCATATAGGAACTGTCGTAAGCATATCATCAATAAGTCCTAAAAGTGCTGTTCTGTTTTTGCTATCGGCAGGTCTTACTGTCTGCTCCAATACCGCAAATACCGCACCAGGACCAGTTAGAGGTTTTATTTCATTCGTTTTTCCTCTTGTTAGTACGCAAATACCACCCAAAGGAACTTTTAGATTTGCATTTATTCCCGATTTACCACACCAAGGTGTTCCGTAGGCATACCAACGTCCATCTTCTTTTTTCAGTGCCGGCTTGTCATCGTTGAGCATTATGACGTTGTCCTTGCCAAATGCCTCAATCCACATTGATGTATGGGTAGATTTGCCCGTTCCGCAAGGTGCAGAGAATAGATACGCATATCCATCCTTCACAATAGCAGATGCATGTATCATCATACCGCCATATTGCAACAATTGGGAATAAAATCTTGCTCCTGTACACAGATATTCACAATCATCTAAACTGAGATGAGGCTGCTTCTCTTTTAAGTTGTTTGTCGCTTGTTTGCATTCAATCACAATATCTGCCTTACCACCGTTTTCACACATATACGGTTTCGCCTGTTCAACAATACGGCCAAAGGAATCCATTCTCACTCGCAAACCTGCGATTAAATAATCCTGTTCCATAGTTGTCCTCTTTCTGATTAAAAGTTTATAATTAGCGAATATCTATCATTTTAACTTTCTCATCCTATATGTTAGCCACTTGAGGCAGGTTCGGATAATGCTCCAATGGATAGGATATTTCTTAATATTTATTCGATACTAACCATTTTTGCCATGTATCCATCTTCTTTGTTAATAAGTTCTTGCATAGATCCGTTTTCAACTACTCTGCCGTCATCAAGCACAATAACTCTGTCAGCACCACGTATAGTTGCAAGACGATGTGCAATTATAAGAACAGTAGTTTTTCCTCGTAACGAAGAAATAGTTTCTTTGATATGGCTTTCACTTTCATAGTCAAGTGCAGATGTTGCCTCATCAAGAATTATGAGACGAGGTTTGCCCAAAAGCACTCGTGCCAATACAATTCTCTGTCGCTGACCACCTGAAAGTCCCAAACCACGGCTACCAATTACCGTATCAAGACCTTTTGGCAAAGCCTCAACAAATTCCCATGCCATAGCCTGCTTTAAGGCAGTTATCAAATCATCTTCGGTTGCCTCAATATGAAAACGCAAAAGATTTTCACGTATTGTACCATTGAAAAGCAGTGGATCTTGCGGTACATATCCTACACATTTATGCCAACTATGTATATTATCATCTGCAAGAGGCGTATTATCTATAAGGATTTGTCCGTTACTTGGTTGAAGTAGTCCCATAAGTAAATCTGCGGCAGTACTCTTTCCTGCGCCACTACGACCAATAAGTGCCGTAACAGAGCCGTAAGGAAGGAAAAACGAAACGTCACTAAGTACCTCTTTACTGCCATTTTTATATACAAAACTTACTCCATCAAAACGCAGTTCATTATCAAATTTTATCTTTGTGTGTACACTATTGTGCTCAGTATCTTCTTTTCTAAGCATTGAAATTGTGTTTTGCACCGTTTCCCATGCTGGCAAATAAGCATTGACACTTTGGAGTTGTCCCTGCCACGAGGAAAATACAGGCCACAGACGAGAAAATATATAAACAAGTACCATAAGTTGTGCTGTACCTGTCTGCAAAATCAGCACTCCATATACAAAAGCAAAAGCAATCATAACGGCTGCCGCTATTGAGTAACACAGTTGTGGCAATACGCTAAGTTGTGCCTGGTGTAAATTAGTTTCATAAGACTTTTGACTTAGATCAGCGAAACGAGTATAGTGAATTTTTTCTGCACCATAGGCTCTGATTTCTTTCAGACCGCCAAGTTGCTCTTGAATTTCACGATAAAGGTCACGATTTATCTCCACCGCCTGCTGACCATAAGCACGGGAGCGTTTTTGGAACGGTCTAAACAACCAAAGGAAAAACGAACCAACTATAAGTACAACGGCGGTCAAAGGTAAACTCATCCAACAAGCAATTACAAGTTGCATTATTGCTGACACAAACGATGCCAACAGAGTTATTATAAATTGCAGACAAAATCGTGCTTGACGGCATTGCGTCACCATTAAATTTACAAGTTCTGAACTTTTAAGAGAAGACAAATTCTCCCAATCGGCTTTTGAAACTGCATCATACAACTGTGTTCTCAACGACCGTTCATATTCTTCAAGAAATGTCGTTTTACGCAACGTAGCAAAGCGGTTAAGAACAGCACTTACAAGTATAAGCAGAACAAAAATTGCAATTATTGCACCCGCTCTGTATGTATAAGGCAATTGTGCAAATGGACTCAAAAACGCCTGCAAAGTGCCACTGTCACCAACTGAAATCTCAAGCAAGTCCAGCATGGGTACAAGCATGACAATACTTACACTGCTTGTAATGGCAACTGCAATATTTAATATGAGAATCCAAACAAACCTCTTCTTATTCGTTTTTAAGATTTCCGATAATAGTTGTCTCATAAACTGTCCTTTGTCAAAAATTTCAACGGTTTACTTTGGTGGTAGAAATACTCTTTAAACCAAATTCTAATAGTTCAACAACATACAAAGTTAGTGATAAAGATAAGTGTCTCATAAAAACACTTATCTTTATCATGCCTATATACCTAAAGATGCAAAAGATTTTTTGGAATCATCTGTACACTGCACCTTTGCAGCGTCATAACAATCCTTACACTCATGCACTTTTTCATTTACTTCGTTTGGTGTATGGAAAGTTGGAACAACTTGACGGAAAGCATCAAAAATCTGTGCATCTTCAGCACTTAGAACACTCCTAAGTAGTTCTAACTTGCCTGATATTTCATCACGAGTGTGAACGCTTTCTCGTTCAACAAATATCATATCATTTTCAGTTGCATCCAATTCCTCCGACTGCATTAAAAGTTCCTCATACAGTTTTTCGCCGGGACGCAAACCAATCTCCACAATATCTATGTCCTCATAAGGGACAAAGCCAGACAGTTGAATCATTTTTTCTGCCAATTCAATAATCTTTACAGGCTCGCCCATATTCAAGACAAACAATTCACCACCCTTAGCCATAACTCCTGTTTCCATAACAAGACTTACCGCTTCGGGAATTGTCATAAAATAGCGAATAATCCGTTTATCTGTAATAGTTACAGGTCCACCTGCCGCAATCTGACGGCGGAATTGAGGAACGACACTACCATGTGAACCAAGTACATTACCAAAACGCACAGCCATAAACTCAGTTTTTGAATCTGTACGGCTTTGTATGTCCATTTCACACATACGCTTACTTGCACCCATAATATTTGTGGGATTTACCGCCTTATCACTTGAAATAAGTATGAATTTCTCAACACCATACTCTTCTGCAGCATCAGCAACATTATGTGTACCAAACACATTATTTTTAATTGCCTCTGCCGGACTATTCTCCATAAGCGGAACGTGCTTATGTGCTGCCGCATGGAAAACAATCTCAGGACGGTAACGGTCAAATATGCGATAAATCTCTTCCCTATCACGTACAGACGCAATAATAACTTCCAACGGGAAATCCACACCATACTTAGTATGCAAAACCTGTTGAATTTCGTAAGCGTTATTCTCATATATATCCAAAAGAATCAAACGTTTTGGGTTAAGTTCTGCTATTTGCATACATAGTTCACCGCCGATTGAACCACCACCGCCGGTAACAAGTATTGTCTTATTGTTATAAAAGGCCGCCGTTTCACTGTCTGACAGTGAAATTACGTCACGAAACAGTAAATCCTCAATTGAGAAATCTCTCAATGTACGCTTATTGGAGACCTCACCGTTAGTCTGCAAGTAGTCGTAAATCTTTACACGACAGCCAATCTCGCCATAGAACTCGTAAAGACGAACTTTTTCCTGTGTGCTGATATCAGGGATTGCAATAACAATCTCCTGTATCGGAAAACTTTTAAGCAAATCAATAGTATGCTCATTTTCTTCATATATACGAATATTTCTGATAAACTTTCCAACTTTGCTAACATCACAGTCAACAAAGCAGTAGGGATTATACTGACTTTTAGGATTACGGATAAGTTCATCAGCCAACGTAGCACCAACGTTACCTGCACCTATAATTGCAATATTGATTTTGTTGTGTCTATCAGTAGGCTGTTCTTTACGCAGATTAAATTCTGTATAGAGAATTTGATAAAAAAATCTGCTTATAAGTGTAGCCATGGTAATTAGTAGTACAGAAATAATACTGTATGTAAATCCTGTGTCAAAAGCACTTACGATACGTCCCAATACAATAAAGAGAAGTCCGCCAATAACGTCAGCAATTAAAAGTCTTAAATAGACTTTTACATTAGCATAACGCCAAACGCAAGAGTAAAGATGCAAAACATTTCTTACTACCGATAAACATATTGCCAAAACCGCAATCTTAAACCCAATATTTTCGCTAATCATACGTACCGAGTCAACATTGGGTAACATGACTGCTGTAACTGCCGTTACAGTGACAATAATCGCTAAATCAATTAACTGTAAACAAAGTCTTCTCTTTTGCATGGACTCACCTCCCTACCTTTGTAAATTCATTGCTTTCTAAAAAGCAAAAATACGTAAGTATTCGACCCAAGGGACAAAATCGAAAAGGTTCGACGCTGTCCCTCAGGCCGAAGCCTGAGGTTATGTTAACAAATTTTATTATTTAATTCCACTCGCCTGTATTAGATGAATCAAATTCTCCGCCATTATTCTTATCTGTGTCAGGATCAACGGGATCTACAGGATCAACGGGATCTACGGGATCTACAGGATCTACGGGATCTACAGGATCTACAGGATCTACAGGATCTACGGGATCTACGGGATCTACAGGATCTACGGGATCTACAGGATCTACAGGATCTACGGGATCTACAGGATCTACAGGATCTACAGGATCTACAGGATCTACGGGATCTACAGGATCTACAGGATCTACGGGATCTACAGGATCTACGGGATCTACGCTTGGAGTAATGGGCTTACCAACATTTTCAGTACGTCCATTTTCGTATGTATCCTTAGCATCTGCAAACTCATCAGCAGTGAATACGCCTTGAGAAATAAGTTGATCAGCCAAAGTATTCTCTTGACCACTCAACTTAACGCTAAGTGCATTCCAGAAAATAGTGATTGCATCTGCACGATTCAACTCTGCATCTGCCTGAGCAACAGGAATTAAACCGATTTCTTGTGCAAGTGCATAGGGGCTATCCCAAGCGAACAAAGGCTCATCACCCTTATCACTATAACCAAGAGCTCTCAAAATAAGTGTCAAATACATATTATCTGTCAAAGCACTGTTGGAACCAAATGCAGTATCAGAAATACCGGAAGTGATGCCATTGGTGTATGCATAACCAACATAACCTGCAGCCCAATCATCTACATCGGTAAAAGGTGTAGTAAATGTACCTTCTTTTGCATCTGCCTCTTTGCCAATCATACGAACGAGTAATGTGATACCCTGAGCACGAGTCAGGCCGCCTTCAAGGTCATAATCAACACCATTGCCCAAAAACAGACCTAAGTCGTTAAGAGCATCGGCTGTGTTAATTTCTGTGGTAGTTGCAGCATAGATCGGAGAAATTAACATTGCAACTACAAGGATAAGTGCGAGGAGTGTTTTCTTCATGGTAAATACCATCCTTTCATTTCTTTGAAAAAATTTTCTTGTGTGTTTTCGGCACAAGGGACAAATCCAAATGTTTTTGAGCCTGTCCCTCAAGCCGACAACTAATCTTGTCAAAATTAAGAAATTATTGTGAAAAAGTTATAATTATATTGTATTCTAAATCGCTGATTTTGTCAACTATAATTTTAACATAATTGCTCTTTATAAATAATTATTTGACAAAATTCTGTCCAAATAATTATATAACATATAAATATCTCCAAATAATGTAATGAATTTAAATGTAAATATTTATATCGTAATTTAATATAGAAAAACAGGCTGTATCGTAATAATACAGCCTGTTTGACTTTGATAAATTTACGCCTCTTGAGGAGCGTCTACAGGACATACGCCTGCACAAGCACCACAACTGATGCAAGTATCAGCGTCAATTACGTAAGCACCATCGCCTGCGGAGATGCAGGATACGGGGCATTCTGCTTCACAAGCGCCACAACTAATGCAAGCGTCAGTAATCTGAAAAGCCATGATACATACCTCCATTTATTTAATGTCATCATTATACCACAATCACAGAAAATTGCAATAGGTTAAGTAAGGAAAATGTACTGATTCTGTTGAAAAATCCAAAAAATACATCGTTAGCCGTTGCTAACAGTATGATAACTAAGATGCTCACGGCACTAATGCAAAAAACATGGAGTGATCTGGTGATCACCCCATATAAGCATATCTTTTTTAGAAAGCCTTACTTTGCAGCAGCGACAGCCTTAGCCATTGCACTCTTTTTGCGAGCAGCGGTATTCTTATGCATAAGACCGTTAGCAACAGCCTGGTCAACAGCCTTCTGTGTCACCTTCATGACCTCGGTAGCCTTTTCCGGCTCGTTGGCAATAGTTGCATAGAAGCCCTTGAGAGTTGTCTTCAACGCAGTCTTAGCCATCTTATTCTGTGCAGTCTTGGTTGCGCTTACCTTTACTCTTTTCTTGGCAGACTTGATATTTGGCATTTGGTCCACCTCCTTCACTTCACAAAATCCCCGACCGGGGCACGCTCCCCCTGCGGGGGTTATGTCAGTCAGTACCAGTTATTTTACCATGATTGTTTGAAAAAATCAAGCCTTTTTTACGTAAAAATTCTATTTTAATTATATTTGTTATGTTTTTCCTATTTCTTTACTCTTTTTAGATACCAAGTTGTCGATATAATATCTTTTTAGTAGTCTTTAACGGCTGTAAACAATATCCTTAAACTATGGCAGAGAATAAAAAGACAGTAAAACCACCTCACTACACAGTTCTTTAAGGCACTGCAGAGGTGTTTTACTCTCCCGCACAGAAAATGCCTCCTATTTTGAAAAGGAGGCATTTTCTACTAATTTTTAATTATGTTTACTATAAAACTTAGTGTGCGTAATTGTAAGCGGAAGCACCGAACTTAATGAATGCATCTGTAAGAGCCTTCATTGTCCCACCTGTGGTTCTCAAAGCGTATGCCTCAAGTCCATCTATCACTTCTACTACTACATTGCCGTCTGCATCGTAGAGTCTAAATGTGATGTCCTGGCTGTAGTCGCCTACTACCATACCTGTAAGTTCGTATATGTTATACTGTGTACCCTCGATTGTTGCTGTCGAGTATTCTGTTGTTTCGCTTACTACAGGCTTT
>JAZUCL010000013.1:0-5013 GCA_045639125.1 Eubacteriales bacterium
CGACGTGCTTTCCGGTCTCGGCGTAATCGCTGGCTACCCCGACGGCTCTGTAAAGGGCGACGTTGTTGTATCCCGTGCCGAGATGGCAAAGATGATCTACGTTTTGAAGACTGGTGACGTTGACGGCGCTGGTAACTTCTATGGCAACGCAACAGTTGCTTACAATGACGTAGCAGGTCACTGGGCTTTGACTTACATCAACTACTGTGATCTTAACGGTATTATCGCAGGCTACGGCGACGGCACATTCCGTCCTGATTCTCCTGTTACCGGCACAGAGGCTGCAAAGATGCTCCTCGTTGCTCTTGGTAAGAATCCCGTTAAGAACGGTCTTGTAGGTTCTGCTTGGGCTTCCAATACCATGCGTCTTGCTGGTCTTGCAGGTCTTCTTAAGAACATCTACGCTACCGAGGCTACTATGGCTCTTGGTCTCGACAGAGACGGTGCTATGATCATGATGTACAATGCAGTATACGCTGAGACTGAAGTCGAAGGTGCTACAGAAAACAGCAAGAAGATTACTCTTGGTGAAGAAGGTTTCGATCTTCTCGACGTAACAGCAGTTTTGGTTGCTAACGACCACGGTGCACTTGGTATGTACTGGAATGACGACTCTGTAAAGCCCTATAATGCTACAGACGTTCGTCTTGACTACGTTATGACTCAGCCCGGCTACAGCCGTTTCGTATTTAAGGATTATGTTGCAACAAATGCTGCTAACCAGTACGGTGCATACGAGTACAAGGTAATCACAGCAAAGGTATCTTCTGATTTTGCTGATCTTGGTACTGAGTACCGTATTCTTACCACAAACCTTGGTAGTGCATACAACTCTTCTGAGACTCGTACAGTTTATTCTATAATCGGTGAGTCCACAGACACATACAATGCAGTTAACGGCACTCGTGCTACTGTTAAGTGGCGTCAAGATGGCAATGTTGTAGAAGTAGACGGTAAGGATATGCTTACTGACGGTACTTTCCTCCACAGTGCAGCTGGTTACACAATTGATGCAACAATCTTCGTAAATAAGGAGCCTGTTGACGCTATCGACAGCCAAAAAACTACTGTTCAAGACAACAATCCTTATGTTACACTCTACACACGTCAGCCTGCAGCAGTTGCTGTTGGTAAGCAGGAAGCTATCGGTAACTCTACCGCTCCTGTTCGTTACATTGACAACGATGCAGACGGCATCATCGATACTCTCCTTATCACAGAGTACACTCTTGCTACAGTTTCCGCTATCGAGGCTGATGGTGACGTAGTAGTTGCTATTGCTAATTTCAATGCTAATGATTATGCGAACGACGAATATGAGGATCTTGAGGCTTGGGAGAGAGGATTTAAGACAATCTCCGCTTCTGATCTCAAACTCACTAACGGCGAACTTGCAGTAGGCGACTATGTTGCATACTACGAGACAGACTACACCTTTGTTAAGAAACTTGACAAGGTTGAAGGTAGCATTTCCGGTTACAGCAATGTTGATAAAGAATACACTGTAAATGGTGTTTCTTATCAACTTAGCGAACTTGCTACTGCTCGTGCTAAGCAGTTCGTTGCTAATGGTCAGTATGCTCTTGATAATACTCAGTATACATTCATCACTGACGAAGACGCTAATTCTCATTTCATCGTTGACGTTCTCGTTAACACAAACACTTCTTACGGTAAGTACGCACTTGTTGAGAGCGTTTCTAACTACGGCTACGACACATATCTCAACCAGGGCTTCATCAATCTCTTCACTGCTGATAACAAGATCGAGCGTTATATCGTTGCTTCTATCAACGGTTTCCTTCCCTCTCAGAGTTTCATCAGCAATGCAAACACTGCTTACGCACTTGCACTTCAAGACCTTGCTGCAAACACAGGTGCTCTTGTTTCCTACGTTGTAGACGGTGACTACGCTTACATCACAACTGCTGATTACGGCGTTGATGCAGATGCATTTGGCACTCGTGTAGGTAGTTTCTACGTATCCGATTGGGAAATCGGTTTCGACTCTATGAGCAACACTTGGTATGATTCCACTGTGTCCTATCTTGATGGAAAGGGTCAGGTTGTTCCTAACCCCAACTACGGCGGTATCTACAACACAGATAGTGCTACTATCTTCGCAGTAAGAACTGATAGTAATGGCGATGTTGCTAATTACACAGTAGGCGGTTGGAGAGCATACAAGAGAGGCGAGTTCTACGGTATCGATTCCGCAAACGATATTCCTCTTGTTGAGATTATTGCTACTAAGACCGGCAACTACGGTGTAGGTAATTCTTCTGTTACTACTACTGTTGTTAAGGCTATGGTAGTTGCTCCTGAAGCAATTCCTGCAACTGTACTCGGCCAGGGCGGCAAGATCATTCTTGTTGATTCCGTTGGTGAGGAAATCAGATACGATGCTGCAACAGGTATCCGTACAATGTCCATCAAGACTATCCCTGCATTCGGTGAGACTGCTGAGACATTTGTATACTCAACTCGTACAAATCTTCCTTCAATTGACGACTTCCAGCCTCGCAAGGTTTACAAGGTAAATGTTGATGAGAACAACATTCTTACTGAGTGCGAAGAACTCCAGATCAGTGCTGGTTCTAACGTTGAGGATTACATCCCGAATCAGCTCAAGAATGTAATTGGTTTCAGTGTTGATGCTTACGGCACAAAACTTGTTTCCATCGAAGACAATAAGATTCTTGTACTTCCTGCTGATGCAACAATATTTACAGTTAAGAACATGGGTTGTTCTTGTGTTGACGCTGCAACCAAACTTCCTGTAAACCACTTCGATAAGGTTGACGGATATGCATTGTTCAACTCTGTAGGCGGTTTCAATAATGCTCCTGCAGGTACAACAATCTCCTACATCCTTGATGCTGAAGGCGATATCGCAGTTGCTTACATCAGCATTAACGAGTGTACTCTTCAGTAATAATTATTACTAAACACTAATATTTCGTGAAACCAATCGGTTCATGTTGTATAAGTTGGAGTCCCCGCAGTTTTCACTGCGGGGACTTTTTTACCTAAATTTCACTTAAATTATACAAATCCTTAAAAAAACTATCATATAACCATCACATTGGCACATTATAATAGTTGTACATCGAAAGGAGTTGTGAGATTATGGATAATAATAGCAGAAATGATTTTGAGAAAAATGAGGAAATTGTTACTAACAAAAGGTTCAGTGACGATACATCTGAAAAATCTTTCAGTGAAAACATATCTAATAATAATTTAGATGATAATGAGCAAGTCAGTAATGTGGAAATTAGTCATGATGAAACACAATCTGATGTGATTATTCCCCAAAATGATGAAACAGAAAGTTGTGTTAGATACACATCATCATGTAACGGACATTCTAACGATGTTGACACAGGCAACTTTGATACAAACAATAATGAGAATAAAACTTCAAACTATGTAGGCAACCAAAGATTTGGATACCATGATAGTTATGCTTATAATAATGGTCACTATGGTGCAATGCGTGATACGATTTCACGACGTGAATTGAAAAAGTTCAAACGATCCATGTATAGTTTAATGGCAGTTTTGTGTGTATTTGTTCTTGTCTTAGGCGTCGCAGGCGGTGGTATTGCAGGTTATGCCCTTGGCGGTGGTTTTAAAGATTCTGCTACACAGCAACAATCACCATCTAAGCCTCTTTTTCCACAGTTGGGTGGTGACCAAGACTCCAATGACAAATTTAACGATAACAGTGATAACAACCCTAACTCTAATCCTTCATTGAATAAACCAAATCTTGTCACTTCAACAACTGATGCAGGTGCTATGAGTGTACAGGACATTTATGCAACTTATTCTAATGCGGTTGTGTCAATTTACGTTGAGACGACAGTAAATTCCGGATACTATTATTATGGTCAGCAGCAGACGTACACTCAAGAGAGTGCCGGAAGTGGTGTTATAATTTCTGCTGACGGATATATTGCAACAAACAATCATGTTATTGAGGGAGCCACAAAAATTCGTGTCTGTCTACAAAATGGAGAAGAGTACGTGGCAACTGTAATTGGTGCTGATGAAGAAACTGATGTAGCACTTATAAAGATAGACGCTAAAAATCTTGTTTCTACCCCGATTGGCGACTCTGATGATCTTCGTGTAGGTGATCGTGTTTGCGTTATTGGTAATCCGTTAGGCAAGTTAAGCGGTACGCTGACAGTTGGATACGTTTCTGCACTTCGTCGAGAGTTGACTATTGACGAATCGACAGGAGTGACAATGAGTGTCATACAAACTGATGCGGCTGTAAACCCTGGTAATTCAGGTGGTGCGTTACTCAACGAAAGCGGTGAATTAGTTGGCATAATATTTGCAAAGACTGCAAATACGAATGTAGAGGGTCTTGGATATGCAATCCCGATAAATGAGACAATGAAAGTCATTAACGATTTAATTGACTTTGGTTATGTACGTGGCAGACCAGCATTTGGTATTGAGGTTATTTCGATAACTTCACCGACTTATGCAATGATGTATCGAGTTAACTACCTTGGCGTATATGTATCTAAATCTACAAATCCTGACAATGGATTTGAGTCAGGAGACTTGATTGTAACGATAGATGGTGAGGAGATAGGCGACTATGGATCACTTGTTAGTGCGATTAAGAAGTTGTCAGTTGGTGATACAGCAGAAGTTGAGGTAATGCGTAATGGTGAAAAGAAAACATTGAAAGTACCAGTAATTGAACTAAAGAACTAAGGATTTATGCCCGTCAGGATTAAAAACTGGCGGGTAATTTTTTGTAATTTTAGAAAATTTACTTTGCATTGTTACATCTATGTTACAAAGCGGCGGAAAATATTGACTTTATTTCCGCTATATATTATTATTACCATGTAAATAGAGGTGGAGGTGTCTACATTTGGATACCAAAACCCCAAAAAATTATTTAAGGGAGGCAAACCTCATGAGAAACTTTAAGAAGGTTCTCGCACTTGTATTGGCATTGGCAATGACATTGACCATGTTTGC
>JAZUCL010000014.1:0-129419 GCA_045639125.1 Eubacteriales bacterium
ACTGTCGCATAAGAGTGATCAAGTGCTGCTATTTCCTCTGTGTAACTGTCACCACAAACTGTACATGTGTAGGTTGTGTAACCTGGCATTGTACATGTAGGTGGTGTTACTACTGTCGCATAAGAGTGACCAAGTGCTGCTATTTCCTCTGTGTAACTGTCACCACAAACTGTACATGTGTAGGTTGTGTAACCTGGCATTGTACATGTGGGGGCTGTTACTACAGATTCATAAGAGTGACCAAGTGCCTCAACTTCGTCGCCTATATAACGGTCTCCACAAGAAGTACATGTGTAAGTTGTATAACCATTTTTTGTACATGTGGGGGCTGTTACTACTGCTTCATAATTGTGTTCATGTACCTCTTCAATTGCTCCACAACCGGTACAAACTCCATCAACGTAGTTGTGTTCGCCTGTTGCCGGGATTACTACAGGTCCTGTAATTTCGGTATTTCCTTCAGCATCGCTGTACATCTTGCCACAAGCAGAACATACATAGTAGCCTTCAAAACCTTCTGAAATACAGGTAGCGTCTTGACCTTCAACATAGGTCATAGAGTGCTCGTGTTCCTCAACTTCTTTTGCCACGATAAGACTTACGTCGTCCATCCATACTGTACCAGTAGTGCGATTGATTGTAATAGACAATCTTATTGCCTCTACACCTTCAGGAATTTCGAATGTACCCGACAGTTTTGTCCAATCACTTGTCGGTAGAGTAGTTTTGGAAACAACGCCACCATTTTGAACGGTAGAACCATCGAGTTTCAAACCGTAGAAATCAACTGTAACTTTTGCTTCGGGGTCGTCTGTATAGAAGTAAGCGGAAAAGTCATACTTCTTGCCTTCCTCAACAGGTATTAAATTAGCCTTTGCTGTCTGAACGTATACATTACTTGCGGCTTTTACGGAACCGCTACTGTTGTGGCCAAAGGTAGCGTCACGAGTGGGCCAACCTCCAGTCGATGTCTGCCAGTATCCAACGCCGGCCTCAAAACCGGGGTTATAAACTAGGTTTATTGCTTCACTACAGTAGTCACAAACGCCGTCGTTATTATCATCGACGTGTGTGCCTGTTGCTGCTACTTCGTCTCCTGTGTAACTATCACCACAAACTGTACATGTGTAGGTTGTGTAACCTGCCTCTGTACATGTAGCGGCTGTTACTACTGCTTCATAATTGTGCGTGTGCTCCTCAACTACTGCCTCAACAACACTTATAGCATCAAACCATACGTTACCACCTTTTGCAGAGAGGTTTTCAGCAGTGAATAAAACACTTACTGCCGTTACAGTTTCTGGTGCTGTATATGTAGTTAAAAACTCTGTCCACGTGTCATTAGATGTTCCAGCAGTCATAGTCAGTGTATCGCCTACCGATGAAATTTCACCGCCACCAACATAATTTGTGAGTTGTAATTGTGGGCGTGCATCTGGAACGTCTGACTTAAAGTACACACTTACATCGTATGTCTTACCCGGCTCAACAGGGATAAGTTGTGCTACTCCTGTACCTCCAAGACAGGGATTTTGCACTCCACTTGTAAGGTGCACAGAACCACTACTTGGATAACCGGTTGAATTGTCATAAACTATGTCTGCGTAATCAGAATTGCTAACGATCTCCCAGTTAGATAAATCTTCCGCTAAGTTTCCATTTTTAATATAGTTTCCATTAAAATCGGTGAAGTCAGTATCGCCTGAAATTGTTACGCAGTCGACCCACACATCTGCCACAGTAGAACCGCTGTTAAATGCAACCTGCATAAAGTTCGCTTCCGCAATAGGTGTGTATGTTAAGGTCATTTGAGTCCAGCCATCAGTAGTAAACTTTTGTGTGCCATCGGTAGATTCATCATTTCCAATCCTTGATGTTCCTTTATATGATGAAACTTCAATTCGTGGACATGCAGAAATATCATTTACTTTGAACCATGCACTGATTGTGTATGTCTTTCCGCCAACAACAGGGATATATCTCTGACGGGCTACGGAATTGGCTCCTGACAAAAGTAGCGATGCACCGCCGTCACGATATACAGATGCATCACGATAAGCAGTACCTGACGCTTCAACCCAGCCTGTTGGCATACTGTCTCTGATTTCAAAAGAGGAATTGAATGCAAGACTTCCTTCACTTTCTGAAACTGTAAACACTGGAGTCAAAACAATGTCGCTTGTTACATAATAGGACGTTAAATTTATTTCAATGCCGTTTGCAGTCCACGCCTTAAATTTGTAACCAACAGATGCGGTATAAGCGGGAAGTGCCACTTCAGAAAGGAGAGTATTCTTATTTACGGTGATTTCAACAGGATGACCAACTACGTAAGAGCCATTTTGGGGCGTACCAAAACTGATATTATACGTGTTTGTGCTTGCTACACCAAGTGAGTAACCATCAATATATTCATTTTCTAAACTTGATTCTTCTGTATAGTTGTACATATCTATAGCATCTGCTATAAATACGCCTACAGGTAACACTATCGATGCCATCATAAGACAAAACAACAATGCAATAACTCTCTTAACTGAATGTCTCATTCTTTTTATTCTCCTTAAGATTTAGTGTTTCCAAAATATACAATCTATATGTGTAATATATACCACGCTAAAGAGTTTCGTATATTAAATTCATTGTAAATAATTCCCCATATACATTTTAATTTTATTAAGGCGTTTTGTCAACCTTGTAATAATGTTATTTTTATTAGATTGATAAAAATAACCATCTGCTAAAACCGCAGATGGTTATTATCTTAAATCACAATAAATATCGGACAACTATTTGACAATATTCATGCAAAAACGCTGGAGAAGTGCGGCAGCCTGACAACGCTCAGTGTTGCCAAGAGGATTAAGTGTTCCATCGCCCATGCCGTTTATAAGACCTGATGCATTTGCCCACATCATAGCGTCTACTGCCCATGTGCTGATTGTAGATGCATCTGTAAAGGATGAAAGATCCGCCTTTGCAGATACGTCATAGCCCTTAGTGTTTGCATAACGGTAAAGGATAGCCGCCATCTGCTCACGAGAAATAGGTGTATCTGGCTTAAATTCGCCATTGCCGTAACCTTCAACAACGCCACAAGCGTTTGCCCACTCTATAGCCTCTGTATACCACTTACCAAGCGTAACATCATCAAATACCTGTGTGCCGTTTACAGCAGGTTTGCCTTCAAGACGGTAAAGTATAGTGACTATCTGTGCACGAGTAGTATCCCCATGAGGCATAAACAAATTGTTGGGGAAACCTTCCATAAGGCCATGTTCTACGCAATAGTGGATACCGTCGTGATACCAAAGTTGAAGGTCAAGGTCAGTAAAAGGCCATGCAGGACAGATTTGGTTGCGTGGACAATCATCAAGTCCACCAATTTCTCCGCCCTCTGTGGATACCAACTGACCAATTGCTGCAAGAATTGAGTAATTGCCATAGTATTTATTGATACCTGCACCCTTAATTTCTACCTTTCCGGTAGTAACAAAATCAGACTGTACAAGTTCTGCCTGCTCGGCTGTAATGTTAAGGGTTGCAAACATAGCCATAGGCTGCATCAACGCATTCTTAACGTCTATTGTTTTTGCATTGAACCAATCGTAAATAACGGTAGGATTGAGTTTGTATGTCATTTTCAATCCGGTGTCAACAATCTCTGCTTTTTCAAACAAGAAAATATCGCTAACGCCTTTCCACTTTGCACTCTCGAAAGAGAAGGACTCCTCACTGCCAATAACGTGTCTTCTTATAATGCTATCGTCCAATGTACATACAAAACGTAAGTCGTCCATAAGTTCATGGGAACGATAAATTGTTGCTACCTTTGCAATCTCCTCAATCATAACCATTTGAGCAACGTATGCGGCTTTGTATGTACCATCAGCCTGCTGTGTTATTCTTAGGCTCAAATCAATGTTGCCGGGGTCAGGTATTGACGCTGCAGATACGGTTGTTGTCATTGCTAAACACATACTGATTGCCAGTACAAGTGCAAGCAGACGGGAAAGGTTCTTTTTCATGTTAATCCTCCTGTCAATTACAAATATTTATCTAAATAATACGCCTTTTCAGAGGCTTTTACCTCGCAATAGTAATCCCAAAGGGTATCAAGTACGTCAGTATCCGCACCAATCTCCTTTAGTTTCGGTTCGTACTTATCCAAAATCCCCTGTACTTTGTTATCTATATCAATTTCAAGACCGTAGCATTGATTTAGTCCTTCCATACCCAACTCAATTTTCTTTTTATTGGTACGTTGTGACGGTGGCAGTTGACTCCATTTAGCAGAATACGTCTGCTTCATTTTACCAAGTTGTCCCATTAAATCTACTTGGCAAGCGTAAAGTTCTGCAACACACTCGTTTACAATGTCATCAGCCGTCTTTTCCGGTGGTTTTGGTATCTCACTTGTCGTTGACGAGGTAGTTCCGGTTGTTCCATTGTTTTTGGAAGTTGTAGTTGTAGTAGTCGTTTTTGGAGTAGTCTGTTTTGATTCAGAGTCATCTGCATTTTGCGGAATTTTTGGAATACCAATGGCTTGCTTAACTTCCTCCGGACTCACTTTGCCATTAAGTAATGCTTCGTTATCTTCACGAGAAGGTGCTTTAATAGTAACGGAGTTTTCTTTCTCCAATTTTTCTTGTAATTGCTCTCTACTTTCATCAATCTGCTGAGAAACAGTCGTGCTATCCATAGTAAGATAGATCCAAAGTGCTTTTAGGTTGTTTCTTTGTTGATACGCTATAAGAATTAAAAGAGAGAGTATAGTAGCAAGTACAATAAAAAGTATTTGCTTTCTGTGTATCATTTTTCTATTCCCCCTCTTCCAAAAGAAGATCAGTCCGTTGAGCAATTTCCTCTGCTGTCTTTTTTGACAATTTCCTTTCCAGTACAGACAGTGCCGTGCCAATATTAGGGGAACGAGTCGTACAGTTGTGACAATCTGAAATAAGAAGGGCATCGTACTCTTTTAGAAGTTTGATTGCCTTTCCTCGATATAATAGGCTTAATATAGGAGCAGCACTTACTTGCAATGGAAGTCCCATCTCCAACAGTTCAACCATTTGTGATTTCTTTTGGCAGTTAAAATACCTTTCAACATGGGCAATAACAGGTGTAATTGCCGTACGGCTCATAAGGTTATAAAGTCGCCTAAACAAATCATCTGTCCATGGTGCAGATGGAAGTTCAATTAACAGATACTCTGAATTTTCATAACACAGAGAACGCAGGTCAGGTAAATCTTCTATACCTGCCGTCCAAGCCACTTCAGCACCGATAATCAGACGAGGTAAATCGTCTTCATCAGATATGTGGCTTTTAAGTTTCTCTAATGCCACACTGCGTCGGCTTAAAAAATCGCTGATATCCTCACGGTTACGATAGAAATGTGGTGTCAGTGCAACAGCGTCAACACCTTGCTCTTTTTCCATACGTAGCATTGCAACGGCAGTTTCTACATCCGGTGCTCCGTCGTCCATATCAGGCAAAATATGAGTATGTAAATCAATCATGGCTTTTTAGAGACATCTTCTTGAGCCTCTGCATCAACTTTTGGTCCGTGACCGTAGCCGTAACCATAGCCGAATTTGTAGCCGTAACCATATTTACCATAATATCCATATCGGCCGTAACGACCGTATCCATAACGACCGTACTTGCTATAGCGGTATTTGCCGTAGCCAACACCGGAGTCCTCATCCATGCCGTTGAGTACAAATCCAAGAACCCTAGCCTTTGCATATTCAAGTTGTTCCATAGCATGAATAATAGCACCACGTTCTGACTGGTTTGCACGCACGACAAACAAAATTCCGTCTGTTAATGGTGCTAATACGACCGCATCAATTACCATGTCAACAGGCGGTGTATCAACAATTATGTAGTCATAACTACCACGTAATGCATCAAGCAGATTCTGCATACGAACAGATGCCAAAAGTTCTGATGGGTTTGGAGGAATATCACCTGCCAAGATAGCATCAATACCATGCTCCTTTGAGTGAAGCAATGCTTCTTCCAATCCCTCTGGCTTCATAAGAATATTGCTTAAACCGATTTGTGATGAAACATTAAGCAAACGTCCAAGTTTTGGACGACGCAGGTCACAGTCAATAATAACTACCTTGTTGTCAGTCTGTGCAAGAGATATAGCCAAATTCAGTGCGGTAAGGCTCTTACCTTCACTCTGCATAGCAGATGTGACAATAATCGTCTTACAACCCTCTACGTCAGTAAGTGCAAAATTTACATTAGTACGGAGAGTCTTATACGCCTCTCTCTGATAAAATCCGCTTTTCGATGAGAGGATATTTTTTCTTTCCTCATTTATTCGTGCAATTTTTCTTTGATGTTGGTCAACCTTGCTTTTTCCCTTAAAAAGACTCATTTGGATACCTCCTTCTTATTCTCTTCGTTGGAATGATATCCATAACTTGAACTACCAATTTCAACTCGCTCAAAGTTTGGAATTCTACCGAGGATTGGTAAATCACTGATAAATGTCAAGTCATTTTCATCCTTGATGCGAGTATCTGTAATAAATACAATTGTAATTGATGCAATACAAAGAAGTGCTCCAACAATTCCACCTAAAAATGTTGCATTTATATAATTGGGAGAGTAACAACTTTTAGGCACTTTTGCTGTATCAATAACTCGTGCAGATGTAGCATCAATCAATTCGGAAATTTCAACAGGTGCAACCTCAGCCACAGCATTTGCAATACGTGCAGCCTCTTTGGGATCATCGTCAATGGCATATACATAAAAAATACCTGTCGATTCAAGTGGCTCTGCTGTGATAACGGAATATAGAGAATCCGCCGTATATTCACCACCAAGTCGCTGTGCCACTTTATCAAGTACACGGTCACTCTTTACGATATTCACGTAAGTATTAACAAGTCTTTGTGCCGCATAAACGTCAGCGTTAGATAGATACTCCATATCTTCGGTAGAGCGATTGTTGTTTACGTATATAGATATGTCTGCCTGATACATTGGTGTAACGAAATAATAAGTATATCCTAAACTGATACTTGCCGCCAATATAGCACATATAACAATCTGCCACCATTTTCTTATGTATATACCAAATAGTTCTTGAAAATTTATTTCAAAAGCATTTGTTCTTTCGTTCACTGTAACATTCATACCTTTCAGATTATTTTATAAAAGTATTGCATCGTCATAAAAATAATAGTTACAACAACGCATCTTTCGGTAATCAAATTTCAAAAGGGTACACTACCCCCTTATACAGGTCATTATAACACTTCATTAAAAACATTGCAAGTGGAAAAATGAATTTTGCCACAAAATATGATAGCAATTATTTTACTTAATTACCAAAAAGTGAAATAAATGTCTTTGAAAAAATCTGCTCCCGCTCATCATCTGTAAGAGGCAGTTCCATAAATCGTAAAAACTCCTCGTCGTGGTTCCACATTGGGAAATCAACACCAAACATGAATTTATCTGCACCAAAACGATGAATCATATCAGCCGCCTCATTTTTATTAAGAGCAAATAATGCACTTGATGTATCGAAATATACGTTTTCAATATCAAGTACCCTCATAGCCTCCGCCCATCGTCTGTATCCGCCAAAGTGGGCGGCAATGGCAACGAAACCGTCTACCATCTCCATTACTTTGCGTAAACGTGTAGGAGCAGAATAGTCATATCTGTCATCGCCTGTGTGGAAAAGCACAGGTAGTTTTGCCTTAGCAATCAGTTTATACACATCGATTGCCATTGGGTCATCAATATTAAATTTCTGAAAGTCCGGGTGAAATTTTACTCCTCGCAGACCAAAGGATAAAATCCGTTCAATCTCCTCTTCTATGTTTTCCATATACGGATGAAGCGTGCCAAATCCTAAAAACTCTGGGTGCAACTTCGTTTCAGAATATATAAATTCGTTTATCGATTGAACCTGTGCAGGTGTTGTTGCGGCAGAACTTACAAGGTATCGTGATACCTCTATCTTTTTGCCTGACTCAAGTAGCCGATTTGACAATCCCTCCGGACAATCCATTGATATATCATAGAATTTGCCAATAGCGTCAGTTGCTTTTCTTGCGATTTTTTCAGGGAAAATGTGTGCATGAGCGTCTATAATAGTAAATCTGCGGTACATTTTGTACTGCCCTCCGAATGAAAATATTTGTATTAAAGTTAGTTGTCACATTTTAGTTTGAAAAATTTATCTTCACGGCTACTATAATACGACTTTTTCAAAATGTCAACCCCAGCAAAATCCTTGCTACAATACATTTTTTCGCAATTTTTCGATAAATTTTCAAAAAATATCTATAGTTCACGCTTTTTGAAAATCGTATTTTTTCAGTTTTTCTATATAATATTTGTAAAAAAGCAATTACATAGTTTACTTTCACTTTTTAATGTGTTAATATATAAATATACTAAACATATACGAAAAAGGAGGTTTCCCAATGAATGAAAAACTGCGTGACGAAATGATGGACGATCTGTTTAAGGCAATACTTACTCTTGAGTCTATTGATGAGTGTTACGACTTTTTTGATGACTTGTGCACCATTTCAGAACTTAAAGCAATGGCACAGCGATTTAAGGTTGCCATGATGCTTGAAAATCGTCATGTTTACAGTGAAGTTGTTCGGGAAACGAGAGCATCTACTGCTACAATCAGCCGTGTAAACAGATGTTTGCACTATGGTAATGACGGCTACAAAACAGCCATTGAGCGTATCAAAGACGGAGGTAAATAACGTGGCATACGAATCCCTTGCCGCCCACTATGACGGCTTCACAGGTGACGTTGACTACTCGTTGTTTGTCAAATACTTCAAAGATGCGTGGCAACGTGCCAACATTACACCAACTTTAATCCTTGACCTTGCCTGCGGTACAGGCACTATATCCCATATACTTGCCCAGGACGGATATGAGGTTATCGGTGTAGATGCATCGCCTGAAATGCTTATGGAGGCATATTCAAAGGTAAGTTCTGCCAACATACCGCCTGTATTTATCAATCAGCGTATGGACGAACTTGACTTATACGGCACTGTCAATGTAGTTGTCTGTACTCTTGACAGTGTAAACTATGTCACTGACCCTGACGAACTTCTACGTTCATTCAAAAAGGTATCTCTGTTTTTAGAGCCTGACGGTATTTTCATCTTTGATGCGAACACTGATAAAAAATATCTATCTCTTGACGGTACAGCATACACTCGTGAAAATGAAAATACATTTTGCGTATATCAACTTGACTATGAGGAGCGTATATGTACCCACACAGTAGATATTTTCGAAAAATGTGGGCAAACGTACCGCCGTGTAACAGAATATCACACACAGCGAGGGTATACCATATCGGAACTTACCCAGATGCTTTTAGAGGCCGGGTTTGACAGAATTGAAGCATGTCGTGAATTTTCATTTGAGTCGGCTGACGAAAACGAAAGTCGAGTATTTTTTATTGCAAGAAAACCTAAATAAAGGATTTGGTATAAATTATGGCTACTATGCTAAGAGCAATTTGTAAAAACGCAGGTGTCAAGGCAATCGCCATTGACGCAACGGATATAGTTGAGAGAGCAAGAGAAATCCACAACTGTTCCCCTCTTGCCACCGCTGCACTTGGTCGTACACTTATCGGTGCAAGTATGCTTGGTGCAGAGTTAAAGGGTGATAACGCTTCCCTTACACTTCAAATCAAAGGTGGCGGACCGCTTGGCACTATTACTGCCGTGTCTGACTCGTCAGGTAACGTGCGTGGTTATCTTCAAGACCCGTCAGTAAATCTTCCACTTAAAGAAAACGGTAAACTTGACGTTGGTGGCGGTGTCGGCACAAATGGACAGTTAACAGTTATAAAAGATTTAGGTATGCGAGAGCCGTTTATCGGTAGCGTTAAACTTGTCAGCGGTGAAATTGCTGAGGACGTAACTTTGTATCTTGCTGAAAGTGAGCAAATCCCATCAGTTTGTGCATTAGGCGTACTTGTCGATACTGACTGTACGGTTATGCACGCTGGCGGTTTTATCGTATCCTTACTCCCTGACGCAACGGAAGATGATATTGCTCTTATTGAGGATAATCTCCGTCAAATTCCGCCTGTTACAGTAATGCTCCATGACGGACTTACGTTACGTGATATGCTCGGTGAAGTTTTATACGGATTTCAAATCGAGTTCTTAGAGGATAGCACCCCTGAGTATCGTTGTAACTGTTCGGAAGAACGTGTCAGCCGTGCACTTTTAAGCATGGGTGCCCACGAACTCCATTCACTTATGGAAGAAAAGGAAACTGTAAAAGTTACCTGTCAGTTCTGTGACCGTATCTACTCATTCGGTCAAGACAAATTACAAGTATTATTTGACGAGGCAACGGAAAAAGTCGCAAAGAATTTCCGTAAGCAGAGTGAAGAATAAAAGGAGCGTCGTTATGGTAAAGCATATCGTTTTTTGGTCACTTCTTGAAGAGGCTGACGGCAGAAGCCGTGAGGAGAACGCAAAACTCATAAAGGCAGGACTTGAACGTCTTGTAGGTATCGTAGACGGACTCCGTGCTGCTCAGGTAGGTACAAACTTAAATGGCGGTGACTACGACCTGTGCCTTTACTCCGAGTTTGACTCTATGGAGCATCTCAAAGCGTATCAGACGCACCCTGAACATTTGAAAGTACGTGAACTGGTATCAAAAGTTCGCTCCGCCCGTGTGGCATTTGATTTTGAGGTGTAAATATGAAAAGGCGAATTGTGGCAGTTATCGTAATCGCACTCGTTATTTGCCTACTGTGGTGGCGGTTTTGGCCGCAGTCATTCTCCGATGTAATATCTGTTGACGAAAACTCTATTGTCAGTTATTCGGTCGCTGCAATGGTCAAACATCTTGAAAACGGACAGTCCCATACCGACACATATCGAATAGAAACCACCGAGTTAAAAGACAATGTACCCAACGAAATTATGGAAATTCTATCTTCATCTGACTACCGACAGGATTTTCGCAATTTGTTGCCGTGGGACTTGGACTATGTAGATGCAGATAAAAACTACGATGGTCGAATTATAACAGTATACTTATACACAGGAAACCAAAAAGATGAATATATTCAGATTCAGTTTTTGAGCAAAAGTATTGTTGCAGTTTCCGGTGGCGGCAAATCCGGATTACGTATTTACCATCCTATAAACCGTGAGATAATAGACCTTTTAACAGAACATCTTCAAACAAATGGGATTAAACATTCACTTTAATTTATTCCCGCACCGCACCTCGGATACTGTTTCTTTGAAATAATAAGCAGAACCCGACCTGTGATTGAAAATCATAGGTCGGGTTAACTGTTTTTCGGACTCTTTATCAGATTTTTATTACACAATTCTGTTTCTCAATATACCAATTCCCTCAATTTCTACCTCGCACACGTCTCCACGATTCATTTTTGAAATTCCGCATGGTGTGCCGGTCGTCACAACGTCGCCAGGTAGAAGTGTCATGGAAGAAGTAATAAACTCCATAAGTTCTGGGATTTTCCACATAAACTGACTTGTTCTGCCGTCCTGACGCATTTCGCCGTTGACTTTCGTCTGAATATGTAAGTCTGACACATCTACCTCGTCAGTAACTATTGGACCAATTGGAGCAAAGCCGTCAAAGCACTTGCCTCTCGTCCATTGTCCGTCACTATATTGAATGTCACGGGCAGTCACGTCATTTAAGCAGGTGTAGCCGAGAATGTAGTCAAACGCATCTTTAGCAGACACATTTTTCGCCTGTTTCTTAATTACAAATGCAAGTTCGCACTCGTGGTCTACACGTTCCGAGTTGTTTGGGTGAACAATATCTCCCTCTGGATTATTTATCGCCGTTGTCGGCTTTATGAAAAGTATCGGATTTTTAGGTACTTCTGACTTCTCACCAAACTCCATTATATGATCATAGTAGTTTTTGCCAACACACACTATCTTTGACGGTTCACAGGGTGCAAGTAGTGTCGCAGAGTCAAAATCCGCCGTCTTACCGCTTCGCTTACCGTTATTATACGGTGCATCAGTCAGCACATAGACAGTTTTATCCTCCAGTTCGCCCCAGACGGGTGTGCCGTCAAACATAATACGGACATATTTCATCTCATATCCTCCTTACAAAGAAGATTTACAGACTTTCAAAAATACGCTTTAGCAGTTCGTCCTTACCCACACGCTTTTCTGCGGAAAATACGACCAAATCCTCACGTTCAATGTTGAGAGTGTCGCAGATATGCTCTACAGCAGGCTCAATCTTTGAATTAGAAAGTTTGTCGCTCTTGTTTGCCACAACTACAAATGGTATAGCGTAGTGCTTAAAGTAGTTTACCATACCAATATCGTCCTCGGTAGGTGTATGGCGAATATCTACGATTGATACTCCAAGTTTGATTAAGTCCTGCTTTACACCACATACGTCAAAGTAGGTTTCAATAAGTGTTCCCCAACGCTTTTTCTCTGCATCGGACACCTTTGCAAACCCATAACCGGGCAAATCCGCAAGGTACATTTTGCCGTCTATGTCAAATAAATTAACGTGTGCTGTCTTTCCCGGTGTTCCGCTGACACGTGCAATATCCTTGCGATTTAATATACAGTTTATTATTGAAGATTTACCTACATTTGAACGTCCTGCAAATGTAATATGTGGTATTTGATTGTTTGGAAAGTCGGACGGAGATGCGGCAGAACGAAAGAATTTTGCGTTGTGTAGATTTATCAATTTATTGCACCTATCCTCGTTTCATTTTTTATTGGCTCCACCGTTACAACTCGCTCCATCTCATCACAGGACTTGATTTTGGTCGGTGTTGCACGGGAGAAATCCAACGCATTTTTAATAACTGTATCAACATGACTTACGCTTATAAACGTCAGAGAGTTACGTACTGTTTGGTCAATTTCCTCTAAGTCACATACATTGTCGTCAGGAATAATTACTTTCTTGATACCTGCACGATATGCCGCCATAGTCTTTTCTTTCAATCCGCCGATTGGCAGAACACGACCTCGTAATGTAACCTCGCCTGTCATCGCCACATCGTGCCAAACAGGAGCACCGGTCAATGCCGACAACAGTGCTGTCGTTATTGCAATACCTGCCGATGGGCCGTCTTTGGGTACTGCTCCCTCTGGGAAGTGGATATGCATATCCAACGTTTTATAAAAGTCTGACGAAAGGCCATAGAAGTCAGCCTTAGAGCGTATGTAACTCAAAGCGGCTTGTGCCGACTCTTTCATTACCTGACCAAGATTGCCTGTAAGTTCCAACTTTCCTGTTCCCTCTGTGACGTTTACCTCTGCTTGAAGCAATTCACCGCCTACACTCGTCCATGCAAGTCCGTTGACTACACCGACCTCGTCAGTCTTTTGCACGTTGTCACGTTTGTACTTCTGTACACCTAAAAACTCAGGTACATCGTCTGCTTTCATTACAATACGCTTTGTATTTTCATCACTTGCAAAGCACATTGCCGCCTTTCGACACGCCTTTGCAAGTTCTCTTTCAAGATTTCTTACACCTGACTCCTTAGTGTACTCGGAAATGATACGGCTAAGGGCAGAGTCATCTATCTTAAATTGACTCTTTTTAAGACCATGACGAAGTAACTGTTTCGGCACAAGATGTCTGCGAGCAATCTCTACCTTCTCACAGTCGGTATAACTTGACAGTTCAATAACTTCCATACGGTCAAGTAACGGACGTGGAATAGTGGACAAGGTGTTTGCCGTAACTACAAACAGCACATTTGAAATGTCAAAAGGCAGTTCAATGTAATGGTCACGGAACGAATGGTTTTGCTCCGCATCTAACACTTCAAGAAGTGCACTTGACGGATCGCCACGCATATCATTGCCAAGTTTATCAACCTCATCAAGTAGTATAAGTGCATTACTGCTTCCTGCCTGACGTAAAGCGTTTATAATACGACCGGGCATTGCACCGATATACGTCTTTCTATGACCTCGAATATCAGCCTCATCTCGTACACCGCCGAGAGATAGGCGTGCAAACTTGCGGTTAAGTGCGTTAGCAATAGACATACCAACGGACGTTTTACCTACGCCGGGAGGGCCTACAAGACAAAGAACTTGTCCCTTTGCGTCCGGTTTCATTTTTCGCACAGCCACAAACTCTAAAATACGTTCCTTGACTTTTTCAAGTCCGTAATGGTCTCGGTCGAGAATTTTTCTTGCACTCTCTACGCTCAATCGTTCCTTTGTAGATGTATTCCAAGGCAGTTCAAGTACCGTATCAAGATATGTACGTATTACTCCGCTTTCAGGTGAGTTAGACTGCATTTTCGACAGACGTTTCACTTCACTTAAAAGTTTTGTTGTATGTTCTTCAGGTAATCCAAGTGCCTCAATTTCATCTGTATATTTCTGTGCCTCGCTAACTTCGTCCTCGTCACCAAGTTCCTCTTGTATTACTTTAAGTTGTTCTCTTAAAATATACTCCTTTTGATTGCGGTCAATACGCTCTTTGACACGAGAATGAAGGTTCGACGTAATGCGAAGAACCTCTATTTCAGAGTACAAATACTGTAAAATCAGTTCTAAGCGTCGCATTGGGTGTAGTGTTTCCAACACTTTTTGTTTCTTTTCAGGTGTAAAAAAGATATTTTGTGCGATAAAATCAGCCAAATATCCCAGTTCACCTGCACTTAGTACCCCAAGAGGTACATCCTCTGCAAGTTGTGGTGCAAGAGAGGCGTACTCCTCAAACAATTCCTGTACGGAGCGGAGCAATGCCTCGTGCTTTGCATTGTCAGGGAACACTTCCTGTTTTGGAATAACGTCAACATCTGCAAGTAAAAACGGATTTTGTTCCTTTATTCCAACGAGTCTTGCTCTCTCTACACCCTCAACAAGGACACGTATTCCATTGTGTGGCAGTCTCAATATCTGCCGTACATGAGCCATTGTACCTATCTCGTATAAATCTTCAGGTTTTGGCTCATCAACACGAATATCCTTCTGGGTAACAAGAAAAATCTGTGTTTTATGTTTCATGGCATACTCAATCGCCTTGACACTACGGTTTCTGCCTGCGTCAAAGTGGAGTATCATTTTCGGATAGAGTGTCAGTCCTCGAAGTGCAATCAATGGTGCTGACACGATTTCGCTGTAATTCATAAGTTTTCCTCTCAAAAGTAAAAATGCCAAAAACGCACGCATGGCGGTATAGCACCGTATACGTGCGTCATTATCTACCTAAGACGCATCCGCACTCGTCAACTCCGGTAATTCTTCCATACGCTCCGGGTCATAGACAAGAATGGGTGGTTCTTTCTTCTGTGCACATTCCTTTGTTATCGTTACACTGCTAATTGCAGGATCGGACGGAACCTCAAACATTATCTCCGACATAATATCCTCAATAATTGCACGAAGTCCTCTTGCACCGGTATTTCTCTCAACGGCACATTCGGCAATATATTCAAGTGCCTCTTTCTCAAATGAAAGGTCAACGCCATCAAGTTCCATTAGTTTCTTATATTGACGGACAAATGCATTTTTCGGTTCCGTAAGAATACGAACAAGCATTTCCCTCGTCAGCGGTTCTGTCGTAGTGATAACAGGTAAACGACCTACAAGTTCAGGAATTAAGCCAAATTTCAAAATATCGTGGGGTTCAATATCCCTTAAAATATCAATTTTGCTTTTTTCCTCTTTAGTCTTAATATCTGCACCAAAGCCAAGACTGCTCTTTTTAGTACGATTTAATATAATCTTATCCAGACCGTCAAATGCACCGCCACATATAAATAGGATTTGAGATGTGTTGATTTGGATAAATTCTGCCTGCGGGTGCTTACGTCCACCGCCCGGTGGTACGCTTGCAACCGTACCCTCAATTATCTTTAGCAGTGCTTGCTGAACGCCCTCGCCGCTTACGTCACGGGTAATTGATGTGTTCTCACTCTTTCGAGCGATTTTATCTATCTCATCAACAAATATAATGCCACGCTCGGCACGCTCAATATCAAAATCTGCCGCTTGGATAAGTCGAAGAAGTATGTTCTCTACGTCATCTCCAACGTAGCCTGCCTCTGTCAATGTTGTTGCATCGGCTATGGCAAATGGTACGTCAAGGATTCGTGCAAGAGTTTGGGCAAGGAATGTCTTACCTGAACCTGTCGGGCCAAGTAAAAGTACGTTGCTCTTTTGAATGTCAACGCCATTCTCGTCCTCCTCAGGTGCAAAAAAGACTCGCTTATAGTGGTTGTATACAGCAACAGCCAAAGCAATTTTCGCCCTGTCTTGACCGATGACATACTCGTCAAGGACTGCCTTTATTTCCTTTGGTTTCAATAATGTGGGAACGCTTAAATTCCCCGGCTCATATCCGCTTTGCTCTTTTTCAGGTGCTAACAGTCCGTTGTCCTCTAAAATTTCGGAACACAGACGAATACACTCGTCACAGATATACGCATTGGGGCCTGCAATCAAGCGGCCTACTTGATCTTGCGGTTTCCCGCAGAAAGAACAGGTAACGATACCATTCGTTTCGTTTTTTGACATAAAATACCTCAATAACAGATGCCGCCTGTATACAAATATAGTACACAGGCAGCTGAATTTTTACTGACGCTTCTCGATTACCTTATCGACAATGCCATACTCCAACGCCTGCTGCGCCGACATGAAATTGTCTCGCTCAGTATCACGCTCAATAACTTCGATTGACTGACCTGTTGCGTTGGCAAGGATCTCGTTGAGTTTCTTCTTAATGTCGATAATACGCTTAGCATGAATTGCCATGTCTGTCGCCTGACCCTGCATACCGCCTAACGGCTGGTGGATCATAATTTCGCTGTTGGGTAACGCAAGACGTTTACCCTTTGCTCCGGCAGACAAGAGAAACGCACCCATACTTGCCGCCATACCGATACAGATGGTGGATACGTCTGGTTTAATATACTGCATGGTGTCATAAATCGCCATACCTGCAGTAATTGAACCGCCGGGACTGTTGATGTAAAACATAATATCTTTGTCGGGGTCTTGTGCTTCAAGGTACAGAAGTTGTGCTACAACAAGACTCGCCGTTGCGTCATTGACTTCATCACTTAAGAATATAATTCTGTCATTGAGCAGACGGGAAAAAATGTCGTAGGAACGCTCGCCTCGGTTTGTCTGTTCCACTACCATTGGTACTAAACTCATGCCATTCACTCCTTTTGCAACGAATAGCAAAGACTGGGGTTATGCTTTGCTATGTAGATTACTTAACTGCCATTGCCTTGAGGTTTGTAAGTGCCTTCTCAATTCTAAGATCAGAACGCATATTATCCTCATTGATGTATGTCTTAACCTGCTCAACGCTCATATGCTCGCCTGCAAGTTTCTTGTACTCTGCCTCAATATCCTCATCGGATACTTCTACTGCTTCAAGTTCAGCAAGTTTCTCAAGTGCCAAAGTTACCTTTACCTGCTGAGATGCACGCTCAGAGAAGTTCTTTCTAAAGTCTTCCATCTCTGTTCCTGTCATCTTAAGATACTGGGAAAGTTCGATACCCTGCATCTGAAGACGATATGCAAAATCCTCTACAAGAGAGTCGGTCTTTGACTCAATCATAGCATCGGGAATTTCTACTGTCATCAAATCGCAAAGTTTTTCAATAACTGCACTTTCAAATGCCTGCTCTGCTACGTTTTCCTTTGTCTTTACAAGTTTTTCACGAGTGTTCTCCTTGAGTGCCTCAAGAGTGTCAAACTCGGAAACGTCTTTTGCAAACTCGTCATCAATCTCAGGAAGAATGCTTTCCTTGACTTCGTGGAGTTTACACTTAAATACTACGGCCTTGCCTGCAAGGTCTTCTGCATGGTACTTCTCAGGGAAGGATACGTTTACGTCAAACTCCTCGCCTGCCTTATGACCTGCAACTTGCTCCTCAAAGCCCGGAATAAACTGACCGGAGCCGAGTTTCAACTCATGACCCTCTGCCTTGCCGCCGTCAAACTGTACGCCGTCAAGATAGCCATCATAGTCAATTACTGCGATGTCTCCTTCTTTTGCCTCACGCTCTACTGTTTCAATACGAGCGTTACGCTGTGCCATCATCTTAATATCAGACATTACTTCATCGTCTGTTACTTCGTCAATTACTTTCTCTACCTTGATTTCCTTGTAGTCACCGAGAGTAACCTCAGGCTTTACTGTAACAGTTGCCTTGAATGTATAGCCTTCCTTGCCGTCAATAGACAAAATCTCAAGTTCAGGGTGTGCAACTGGAGAGATTCCTGATTCCTTAACTGCTGCAGAATATGCTTCGCCGTAGGACTCGTTGATTGCATCCTCATAGAATACACTCTCACCATACATTTTCTCGATCATCTTTCTGGGAGCCTTGCCCTTACGGAAGCCGGGAACTGTGATGTTTTTTCCTGTCTTTTTGTAAGCCGCCTGACAAGCCGCCTCAAATGCCTCTGCACCGACCTTGATTTCAAGTTCAACGGTATTTGTGCCTGTCTTTTCGTTTTTTAGAAGTTCCATATATTTTCCTCCTGTAAATTATACACAAGTATTTTTTATTTCATTCTCTTTAGGTACAAAAATATGTATCTAAATCTATCTGCAATATTATACTACACTTTTCTCAAGTTTTCCATACTTATTTTGCTAATCTATCAAAATTGGTAAAAAATTAACATAATCGCCTGATATAAGACGATACTTTACACCATTTTTTACACCGCTAAACGCCATTTTGCAACTTTCGCTGTGTAAATGACCGTAAAAGCACTGACTAACTTTGTATTCTTCAAGCAATGTACGGATAGGTATACAGTCGTAATTTCCATAAATTGGTGGATAGTGGAGAAAGCATATCAGTTCATCCGGATTTTCCTTTTTTCCTGCCTCAAGTGACGCTTTCAGACGAATTAACTCTCGATTGAGCATCTTTTCGTCATGCTCACTGCTTCGCTCCTCCTCGAAAAACCAACCTCGTGTACCGCACAATGCAAGTTTGCCTCGCCTTTCATGTTCATAGGTAACTGCATTGTTAAACAGAAAATCAATAGTCGTAATATCGTGTTGGTCGAAAAAGCGTTTCATCTTTGTCACCGTATCCCACCATAAATCGTGGTTGCCTTTGACGATATATTTCTTTCCACGAAATGAGTCAAGGAATAAAAAGTCGTTAAGTGCCTCTTGTAAATTAAGTCCCCACGATACATCACCTGGGATAATCAGCACATCCTCGTCAGACAGCACGGACAGACCTTGACGGAGTTTAGCCTCATAACCTTGCCACGCACCGCCGAATATATCCATAGGTTTATCAACGCCCAGTGAAAGATGTAAATCTGCCAATGCATACAGTGCCATGAAACACCCCCGAATGAATAGAATACCTGCTCCTTACAGACAATAATGTAGAAGGAGCGTTTAGTATGGATAAAAGCAACTTAACTAAAATCACTTGCAATGTACTGACTTGTGGATACAACAAGGATTTATGCTGTACCGCAAAACAAATATATGTTGGTACGGAATATGCAAGTGACATTACGGATACTGTATGTGCAAGTTACTACCACTTTACTGAGTCAAACCTAAAAGACTAAATACAGCACTTGACATTTCTTCTTTTTCAGTTACTCCGTCAAAACGGCGTACACGCTTGTCAAGACCACAAAGTGGTGCAGGTACAGGTTCGCCTGTACGCTCTGCAAGACGTTGTAAAAGTTCAACGTCACCACAATCGTCACTTCTGCCGCCAAGTGCTTCATAGACACCCTTTGCAAACTTGAACGCACTTGCGGTAGAGGCTACGATACACTTGGTATTATCGCCGGTTTCACTGCGATACTTTCTCGCTGTGTGAATTGCAACTGCTGTATGGGTATCAATGAGATAACCTGATTCGTCAAATACAGCCTTGATAGTTTCCTTTGTTAAAACGTCATCACAGTATGCACCATAGAAGTCTGCACGAAGTCTTTCAAGAGGTTTACCCTCCAAAGTATACTTACCTTCATTAGACAGTTGTGCCATCTTCTCAGCGACAAATGAATCGTTGCCGTCAGATATATAGTATAAAAGACGCTCGACGTTTGAGGAGATAAGAATATCCATAGAGGGAGATAACGTCTGATAGAAGTGGCGGCGGCGGTCATATACGCCGTCTGTGATAAATTCAGTCAGTACGTTATTTGCATTTGATGCACACAGGAGTTTTTTAACAGGAAGTCCCATGTGCTTTGCAAGATATGCGGCAAGAATATTACCATAGTTACCTGTTGGAACACAGATGTTTACCATGTCACCAAGTTTAACTTCATTTCGTGCTACCATGTCACAGTAAGCGGAGATGTAGTAGACAATCTGCGGTGCAAGTCTGCCCCAGTTGATAGAGTTTGCAGAGGAGAGGAAACTGTTGTTTTTGTCCATCGCTTCACGAATAGACTCATCGGCAAATATTTTCTTAACACCTGTCTGTGCATCGTCAAAGTTACCGTATACTGCACATACGCCTACATTGTTTCCCTCTTGAGTTACCATTTGGAGTTTCTGCACATCGCTGACACCGTCAACCGGATAAAATACTGTGATTGCAGTACCGTCTACATCACGAAATCCTTCAAGTGCTGCTTTTCCTGTATCACCTGATGTAGCAACGAGAATACAAGCACGGCGAGTTTCTCCGCACTTACGAAGTGATGCGGTCAAAAGGTGAGGAAGCATTTGTAATGCCATATCCTTAAATGCACAAGTAGGACCTCTGAACAACTCTAAAACAAATTCACTATCATTTAGTTTTTTAAGTGCAACGCCGTCAAGAGGTACGTCGGTCTTGTATCCGTCTGCATAGCGGAATTTTTCCTTAGAATACGCTTTATTGGCATAATCTAAAAGTTCCTCTTTAGTGAAGTCTGTCAAAAACATTGACAGTATTTCCGCTGCACGCTCTGCGTATGATAGTTTCGTCAGGGAAAGAATAGTGTCTTTTGTCAATGTGGGCAACGATGACGGAGTAAACAAACCTCCGTCCGGAGCAATTCCCGTTGCTATTGCATGGGCAGATGTCACCTTTTTGCCGTTATCTCTTGTGCTTACATAATTCATAATGTATAATCCTTTCCGCACTCTCTTGTGCGTATCTTTATATTACAGACACTCTTTAACAACTCGTTCAAGATTGCCCCAAAATATTTTTTCAATAGTTTTCTCATCAATACCTCGTGTGTACAAAGCGTTCTTAATTTTCTCCGTATCACGAATATCCGAAATTCCTTGTGGCAGTACGTCACAGCCGTCAAGGTCAAATCCCATTGCTATATGATTTTCACCGCCAAGGGATATAAAATGTTCAATGTGACGGCATACGTCATCACAGTTTGAACCACCGCCGTCTTTAACGAACAAGTCATAAAGATTTATTCCTGCTACACCACCTGTACGGGAAAGTGCCGTAAACTGCTCGTCAGTTAAATTTCTTCTGTGTCGACACAATGCACGAGCGTTGGAATGACTTGCTACAATAGGTTTTTTCGCAATTTTTATTACGTCCCAAAATAACTCCTCGGAGCCGTGGGAAACGTCTACTATTATACCTAAATTCTGTGCCTTTGCCACAAGGTCTTTGCCGTCATCTGTCAAACCGCCACCTGTAACATTCGTGCCACCCAAGTGGTTTTTATGGTTCCACGTAAGTGTCAACATTCGCACACCATCAGCATACATCATATCAATTGGGCGAACGAGAGTCAACTCACCGCCCTCTACGCTTAAAAATGCTGCGATTTTCCCTTTTTTTCGTGCCATACACAAGTCGGCATAACTTTTACACTCCATAACGAGTGTCGGGTAGTGGGAGAGCATATTATCGTACTTTTTCTTCATGCGGTCATAGTCACTACGAAGTGCAGTGAGTTTTTCATCATGAGTTGCAAATTTACCTTTTTCACCATTTCCTGTCCACATTGCGAAAAATTGTGCATAGGCAGAAAGGTTTTTGGCTTTGGCTAAGTTTATATGTGTATTGCCTGCGTATATATCATCAGGCTTATCGAGTGTATCACAGTGAGCATCAAATAAAACCATCGTGTCACTCCTCACACCAAAATGCGTTTTCTATATGATTCAGTTGTCCGTTTAAGTAAACTTCGATAACATCGAAACGTGTGGGGCCGTCAAACTGTGTTTTTGCAAGCCACAGTTTCGCCGCAGAAATGAGCCGTTTCTGTTTCTGTATATTCACCGCTTCGCAGGCACGGCCAAAAGACGCATCTTTTCGTGTCTTTACCTCTACAAATACGACTGTATCACGTTTCTTTGCAACAATATCAATTTCGCCAAAGCGAACGGTGAAATTCTGCTCCAAAATAGAATATCCGTGCCATTTTAAGTACCGACAGGCACGTTTTTCGCCATCAAAGCCTACGGCTTTTGTCGTTTTACTTTTCATTTTATGTTCTTTAGAAAACTGCGTCTGTGTATGTCACTTATTCCAAACTGCGCAATTTTCTCATAGTGAAGTTTTGTAGGATAGCCTTTGTGACGTGCAAACTCATATTCAGGATAGACGTTTGCCATTTCACACATATATCTGTCACGGCTAACTTTTGCAAGTATAGATGCCGCCGCAATAGATGCACTGTGGGCATCTCCTTTTACGATACATCGTGCTGTTACAGGGAAATTTCGACATAAGTTTCCGTCCACAAGTGCAAGGTCCGGGGTAGTGGTAAGTCCATTAACTGCACGACTCATGGCAAGCATTGTGGCATTTAATATGTTCATCTCGTCAATTTCCTCAGGGGAAGCACTTTTAATACAGTATGAAACTGCCTTTTGGCAAATTACATCGAATAGGAAATCACGTTTCTTTTCAGTTAATTTTTTTGAATCGTCAAGTCCGTCAATTATGAGTCCCATCGGCAAAATAACTGCGGCAGCAAATACAGGACCTGCAAGCGGTCCACGACCTGCCTCGTCTACTCCGCAAATTAAGGTATAGCCATCGGCAATACCCTGTGCCTCATAATCATACATCGTATTTTTATCCACGGTCAGTATCCTCCGGCAATTCAAGGGTGATACGTCCGAGTTTTCCCTCACGATACTCGTCAAGGAGAATTTTTGACATACGCTCTGTGTCAACCTCACCGCCTGATATTAAAAAGCCTCGTTTGCGGCCTGCTGTACACAAATCCTCATAGCCGTTTCCTGTAGAGGAGAATTTATATCTCTGTTCCACAGCATTTGGTGCTGTTTTATGCAAACATTCCAGCAGTTTTGACGCAAGTTCCTCAATATCAAGAATTTCGTCACGGATAGCACCTGTAAACGCAAGGTGCTGTCCTACTACTTCATCATCAATTTTCGGCCACAAAATACCGGGGGTGTCAAGTGCCTCTATGCCCTTACACAGAGTAAACCACTGTTTTGCTCTCGTTACACCCGGTCTATCCTCAGTTTTTGCCGCCTTTCTTCCTGAAATACGATTTATTAAAGTCGATTTACCTACGTTGGGAATACCGACTATCATAAGACGTACACTTCTGCCAATCTGTCCCTTTTCTTCATAACGGCGTAGTTTCTCCGCAAGGAGAGTGCGAATTGCAGTTGGAAACTGTTTGATACCGCCACCATTTTTACAATCGGTTTCAAGCACTTGATAACCGCAAGACTCAAAATATTTTCGCCAACGAGCAGTTAGATTTGGGTCTGCCTGATCACATCTGTTAAGCACAATAAGTCGTGGCAGATTTGCCGCAAGGGTATCAATGTCGGGGTTACGGCTTGAACGTGGTATTCTTGCATCTACTATCTCGCAGACACCGTCTACCTGTTTAAGCATATCCTCCATCATTCGTCTTGTCTTTGTCATGTGACCGGGATACCAATGTATCGTCATTTTTATCTTCTTTCCTTACTACTATATTTATTCTACAATTCCAAACTTATTAAAGGGGAATACACGGAGTAAAACTCTGCCTAAAATATGTCTTTCGTCCACCATACCTATAAGCGATACACGGCTGTCAGTGCTTCCGTTTCTGTTGTCACCCATGACGAATATATGTCCCGGTGGGACTGTCACAGGGAACATCACATCGCCTCGCCGTGTTGTAGGTGTCTTTGTGTACGGCTCGTCAAGTTTAACACCGTCAACGTACACAACACCGCTGTCGTAGTCAATATCCACCGTCTGTCCCTCAGTAGCGATAATTCGCTTTACGAAGGAGTCTGGCGAAAACGTCTTTTTCGTCATAACTACAATATCTCCTGCTTTCGGTTCGTAAAACAGGTCGGATATAATCAAAAAATCGTTGCCGTGGAGTGTATGCTCCATAGAACCGCCTGATACACCCACAAGACGGAACAGAAACGCAAAGGTAATCGTTAAAATAATAAGTGCCGTCACAAGAGACGATGCCCAGTCAAACAGTTCACGATTTACGTCTGCTTCTTTTGAGTTAGATTTTTTTGGTGATGTGTCACCATCTTGTTCTTGTTTTTCAACTATCTCTATTTCATCTCCGTTATTCGGAGTATTTATCTCATTCATCGGAGTCAAGTCCTTTCGTAAAACCTACCGATAGTATATGTGTTAAATATGAAAATAATAAGAATCCCACCCAACAACGCAATCAAAGATTGCTGTTAGGTACCTGGGAACCTTGTTGTGTTCCGCAATAAAAAAGCAAGAAGGAGGACTGACCGTCCTCCTTCCCTACTTTTACGCCCAAAGTATCTTTGTTTTGCATAAGCAAACCAAATAAACTTAGATATCCTGCTTAACCTTAGCAGCCTTGCCGACTCTGCCACGCAGATAGTAAAGTTTCGCACGGCGAACTTTACCCTTTCTGACAACCTCAATGCGGGCAACATTGGGAGAATGGATGGGGAACGTCTTTTCAACGCCGATGCCGTAAGAAATACGTCTTACAGTGAATGTTTCACTGATGCCGCCGTGTTTCTTTGCGATTACAGTTCCTTCAAAGATCTGAATACGCTCACGGGTTCCCTCTTTGATTTTTGCGTGTACCTTAACGGTATCACCAATTCCAAATACAGGAATTTCCTTAATCTGATCCTGAGAAATAGCCTTGATCAAATCCATGTCAATTTTTCCTCCCTTCATCTCAGACGTTCATGCCGATACGAGCCAAAAACAATGGCTTATTACGACAGAGGACTATCCGTATATGTATGTTCGTGTCAATGTATCCACATACAGCCTTAGTATTCTACCACAATATCTTCTTAGTTGCAAGTGTTTTTTTCACAAATTTTCAATTTTTTATCACAAAAATTAGGGCTTCTTACCGTATCTTTTGAAAATCATGCCCTAAACGTATGTTTCGATAAGGAATTTTCCCTATCCGTTGGAGTATTATACGAACAGGCGTTTCAGTTTGTTTGATTTATTGTGTTATTTTTGTTGCAAAAATCATAAAGTTTTGTTATAATAAGATGTATGGACGTTTTACCATGAGAAAGGACAACAATATGACTGAAAATACACAGCAAAAAGCCTGCTTTCGCACGACTATCGGCGGACAGGCACTTATAGAGGGAATAATGATGCGTGGTCCTGAAAAGACGTGCATTGTTGTACGCCGTGAGGACAAGTCCCTTGAGGTTAAAACTGAGTCTTATATCCCTCGTGCAAAGAAAAATAAACTGTGGGGTATACCCGTTATACGTGGTTTTATCAACTTCGTTGACAGCATGGCGGTAGGCATGAAAGCATTGACATATTCTGCCGATATTGCATTTGACGGCATTGAGGAAGAAGCCCCCGGATTTCTCGAAAAGAAGTTGGGAAAAGACCGTGCAAACAAAGTCTATACAGCCATCTCTCTTGTGTTTGGCGTAGCGTTACCTGTGGTTTTATTTTTTATTCTCCCAACACTCCTTACAGGTGTTCTTGACCGTTACATCGGTTCAGGTATCTTACGCAATCTTGCAGAGGGTTTAATTCGTATCTTTTTGTTCCTCGTATTCCTCTTCTCCGTATCTCGTATGAAAGATATTCAGCGTACATTTATGTACCATGGTGCAGAACATAAGACGATATACTGTTACGAGGCCGGTCTGCCTTTGACAGTTGAAAATGTCCGCACACAGCCAAAGGAACATCCTCGTTGCGGTACAAGTTTCTTATTTGTGGTAATGATTATAAGCATACTTCTCTTTTCCGTTGTGACGTGGTCAAATCTCATTATTCGTATTGTACTTCGTCTTGCTCTCCTCCCACTTGTTGTAGCACTTAGTTATGAATTTAATCGGTTTGTAGGTAGACACGACAACATAGTTACTCGTCTTTTACGTGCACCTGGTATGTGGATGCAAAAACTTACCACTTTTGAGCCTGATGATACAATGATTGAAGTTGCCATTGAGGCATTGACTAACGTAATTCCTGAAGAAAAAGGAAGTGATACCTGGTGAGCACATATCGTGAACTAATGCAACGTGCAAAGTCTGAACTTGCCCCTATGGTACTGTCTATGGCTGACCTTGAGGCAAGAGAACTTGCATATAAGGCGGTAGATATGTCAGGCGTTCATTTTTCCCGTGACCAATTCTTATCTCGTCTTGACAGATTTGCTCCTGCCGTTGCTGATGAAATTTTAGACTCACTCCTTGTCAGACGTCTTGGAGGAGAACCTCTTGCATATATTTTGGGTGAGTGGGATTTTTACGGTCTTACTCTTGACGTTACCCCTGACGTACTTATCCCTCGTGCAGATACTGAAACTCTTGTTGAACACGCTTTAGAGTATCTTAACAACAGAGGACTTGTAAATAACGGTGAGAATGCAAAATTCCTCGATTTATGTTGCGGAAGCGGCTGTATTGGTATTGCCATTTTAAGTGAGTATGAACGCTCTATCGGTATCCTTTCCGATATTTCAAAATCCGCATTACAAGTAAGTGCATCGAACATAAAAAAGCACAATCTTTCCAGTCGTGCCGTTGTAATGGAGATGGATGCGTTAGACGAACCGCCACCCACTCTTCACGGTCTTGATATGATAGTATCAAATCCTCCCTACATTACGTCTGATGAAATGGCGTGTCTTGACGTGTCTGTGTCCGGCTTTGAGCCTGAACTTGCACTCTACGGCGGTAGCGATGGTCTTAATTTCTATCGCAACATCTGTGCCAACTTCGCAAGGACGTTAAAGAAAGACGGCGTCTTAATATTTGAGGTTGGATATGAGCAAGCATACGAAGTTTCAAAACTAATGGAAAAACACGGATTTTATGATATAGAAACAGTTCGTGACCTTGCCGACAACGAGAGAGTTGTGTCAGGTAAGTATCGTGGCTGTCAGGAGGTATGTTAAATGGCTAACAATAAAAAAATGGGTGAGATAGTTTACACACAAGTCGGAGATCGTCAAAAGGCAATGGATACTGTCCTTGCACAGATTGAAAAGGATTTCGGCAAAGGTGCAATTATGCGTCTTAGCGAAAATCTTCACATGAATGTAGACTCCATTTCAACAGGCTCATTGACTTTGGATATGGCACTCGGTATTGGCGGTGTGCCGAGAGGACGTATTATTGAAATATACGGACCTGAATCATCAGGTAAAACAACTCTTGCACTCCATATTATCGCTGCGGCACAAAAGACAGATGGTGAGGCGGCATTCATTGATGCGGAGCACGCCCTCGACCCTGTATACGCTCGTGCTCTTGGTGTAGACATTGACTCACTGCTCGTATCACAGCCTGACAATGGCGAGCAGGCTCTTGAAATCACAGAGGCACTTGTACGAAGCGGTGCTATTGACGTTATTGTTGTTGACTCAGTTGCCGCCCTCGTTCCTCGTGCAGAAATTGAGGGTGTTATGGGTGATTCTGTTGTTGGTCTTCAGGCTCGTCTTATGTCACAGGCGTTGCGTAAATTGGCAGGTGCTATTGCAAAGACTAACTGTACAGTTATCTTTATAAACCAACTTCGTGAAAAGATTGGCGGTATGGGTTACGGCCCTTCTGAAACCACAACAGGCGGTCGTGCTTTGAAATTCTACTCCTCTGTGCGTCTTGATGTTCGCCGTATTGAATATGTTAAAAACGGTACTGAAAATGTCGGCAACAGAACGAAGGTCAAGGTAGTTAAAAACAAACTTGCTCCTCCTTTCAAAATTGCTGAATTTGATATTATGTATGGTGAAGGTATTTCCAAATTTGCAGAACTTGTCGATTTGGGTATCGAATATAAGTTCGTTCAAAAAAGCGGATCATGGTTTGCCATGGGCGAAACTCGCCTTGGTCAAGGTCGTGACAAGGCTATTATGTTCTTCAAAGAAAATCCGGACATTGCAAAAGAACTTGAAAATAATATCCGTGTTGCATACGCTGAACGTATGGAACGTCAAGAATCGTCACGTAAATCTGCACCCCCTGTTGATCGTACCATTTCGTCATCTGCTCCAATGCGTATTGATGCAGACGACTTTGATGAAGATGACGAAGCGTAACAAGAGAAAGGAACTTGGCGGCACAGCCGATTGGATAACAATATGATAACCGACAAAGCAATAATTATTGCAAACAAGTTGCTTGCACGGCGTAGTATGTCTTGTCAGGAGTTAAACAATGCCCTCATAGGTCATAATATTTCACCTGAAACGGCTGCAGATACGATTGCTGAATTTAGCCGACTTGGTCTTGTAAACGATGTGGAGTACGCAACAGCACTTGTACGACGCTATTGTGCACGACTACACGGTAAAACGGCAATTCGCATGAGATTAAAAGCACATGGCATTTCTGACGATGATATTCGCATCGCACTTGCCGATTGGGAGCCTGATTATGAGAAACTTTGTCAACTGCTTGTATTGCGATTAGGTGGAGAAACAGATTACAAAACGATCCAGCGAGGCAATGCACTTTTATACCGAAGAGGTTTTTCATCTGACGAAATTCGTCATGCATTATCCCTTTATACAGAATATGCACACAATGTGGACGCACTTGACGATTTTGACGGTTACCCCGATGATGAATAAACAGTTAAGTTTATGGAGGAACGATACTTAGCATGGATAAAAAGTTTTATATGATATCTCTTGGCTGTGCAAAGAATCTTACAGACAGCGAACAGATGCTTGCACGTCTGACACAAGCGGGATATACATTGTGTGAAGATCCTGATGAGGCAGACATTGGTATTATAAATACTTGTGCATTTATTGAAGATGCAAAAAAAGAATCCATTGAAAATATTTTGGAGTTGGCACAGTGTAAAAACACAGGTGCGATGGTGGCTCTCGTCGTAACAGGTTGTATGGCAGAACGTTACAAGGACGATATTTTTAACGAAATTCCTGAGGTAGATGCTGTTTTAGGCACAGGCAGTTATCACCAAATTGTAGAGTTGTGCGACAAACTCATGGCAGATGCCGATAATGGTGCTATGACAAAACAGTCAATATACGGTGATATAAACGCTCAATGTATTGAATATCCGAGAGTACAGACGACTCCGTTTTTCTACTCATATCTTAAAATTTCAGAGGGTTGCGATAACCACTGTGCATACTGTGTTATTCCATCACTTCGTGGCTGTTATCGCAGCCGTGACGAGGAGGCAATTATCGAAGAGGCAAAAGGTCTTGCTGCCGCCGGTGTTCGTGAACTGATTATCGTTGCACAGGACATCACCCGATACGGTATTGACAGATACGGAATGTATCGTCTGCCGTCTCTTTTAAGAAGTCTTGCAAAGATTGATGGTATTGATTGGATTAGACTCCACTATCTCTACCCGGACGAGTTTGGTGATGAACTTATTGACGTTATTGCAACTGAACCAAAAATTCTTAAATATATTGATATGCCGATTCAGCACTGTAGTGACACTTTGCTTTCATCTATGAATCGCCGTTATTCAAAGGCGGAGTTAGAAGCACTTGTAAAGAAACTACGTAAAAAAATCCCCTCTATCGTTATTCGCACGACTGTAATTGTTGGTCTCCCCGGCGAAACGAAAGAGCAGTTTGCCGAGTTGTGCGACTTTATCTCAAAGATGAAGTTTGAGCGTGTCGGTGTATTTGCCTACTCACAAGAGGAAGGTACCGTCGCCGGAGAGATGCCCTGCCAAATTGATGAGGACGTAAAAGTACAGCGTCAGGAAACACTTCTTGACGTCCAATCTCGTGTCATGGACAAATTCAACGCATCTCGTATCGGCAAAGTGTATGACGTACTTTGTGAGGGTTACGACCGTGTCGCAGGCTGTTTCTTCGGCAGAAGTTTCGCTGAAAGCCCCGACATTGACGGAAAAATATTCTTTATGCCCTGCGAGCCTCGTCCAAATGTTGGTGACTTTGTTCCTGTACGTATTGTTGAAGATTTAGATGGTGATTTGCTTGGTGAAGTGGAGGTTAAGTAAGTATGAATCTTCCTAACGCTTTAACAATTCTTAGAATAGCACTCGTTCCGATATTCATGCTGTGCGGATTTAAGAACGGCTTGGGATTTCAAATTACCACGCTTTTAATATTCGTCTTGGCGGCAATTACTGACCAAATTGACGGTCACATTGCACGAAAATACAACCTTATCACAAACTTTGGCAAAATAATGGATCCTCTTGCAGACAAACTTCTTGTCACATCGGCATTTCTTGTGTTTATCGCCCAAGGCCGTATGGGTGCAATTCCCGTTATGATTATTCTTGCTCGTGAATTTGCCGTTACATCACTTCGTGTCGTTGCGGCAGGTAACGGAAAAGTCATTGCGGCAGGTATGTCTGGCAAGATAAAAACAGTATCCCAGATAGTTTACGTTATACTGATGCTTCTAAACATTGGCAATCTACCGTTTATTTCACAAAGTGTTGCCTATTTCATAGAGCAAACTGCTATGTGGATTATAACGGCAATTACTATTTGGTCAGGCATTGACTACTTTGTTTCAAACAAAGGGATTGTTAAATCAAGTCTAAAATAACATTTGATATATTTTACTCCACGGAGGACTAAAAAATGAAACTGTACAATACTTTAACTCGCACAAAGGACGAATTTGTTCCAATATCTCCCGATATAGTTAAACTCTACACTTGTGGCCCTACTGTATACCACTTTGCCCACATCGGCAATTTGCGTACCTACATCTGTGAGGACGTACTTGACAAATATCTGCGTTATGTAGGCTACAACGTCAAGCGTGTTATGAATATTACAGACGTAGGTCATCTTTCAAGTGACTCGGACACAGGTGAGGATAAAATGCTCAAGGGTGCTCGCCGTGAGAAAAAGACAGTCATGGAAATTGCCAAGTTCTACACAGATGCATTTTTCGAGGATTGCCGTAAGTTAAACATACGCCGTCCCGACGTAGTTGAACCTGCAACAAATTGTATTGATGAGTATATAAATCTCATCACCGTACTTCTTGAAAAAGGCTACGCATACCACTCTGAGGGCAACATCTATTTTGACACGTCAAAACTTGACGAATACTATGTATTCAACAAGCACGAAAAGGAAAACCTTATGTCAGGCGTTCGTGACGGCGTTGAGGAAGATTTGTCGAAACGCAACAAAGAGGACTTCGTTTTATGGTTTACAAAGTCCAAGTTTGAGGACCAGGAACTTAAATGGGATAGTCCTTGGGGTATCGGATACCCTGGCTGGCATATTGAGTGTTCAGGCATCAGCATGAAACATTTAGGTGATACTCTTGATATTCACTGTGGCGGTATCGACAACGCATTCCCCCACCACACAAACGAAATTGCTCAAAGTGAGGCGTATATCGGTCATAAATGGTGTAACTACTGGTTCCATGTTATGCACCTTTTGACAGGTGACGGCAAGATGAGTAAGTCAAAGGGCGAATTTTTGACAGTTTCACTCCTTGAAAGCAAAGGCTACAACCCTCTTGCATATCGTTTGTTCTGCCTCCAGTCCCATTACCGTCGTCCGTTACAGTTTAACTACGAGATTTTGGACAACGCAACCACAACATACAACAAACTAATTGAGCGTATTGCCGCACTTGACCCGGAAAATGGTGAATGTCGTGATGATGCTATGGCTCCTTTGCGTCAGAATTTCATTGATGCAATGGACAACGATTTGAACACATCTCTTGCAATTACCGCCGTATACGACCTGCTTAAATCAAATTTGAGTGATCGTGAAAAGTGCGTACTGCTCGGTGAGTTTGATACTGTTTTATCCCTCGACCTACTCTCTGCTGCCGAGGCAGTAAGGGCGGCTCAAAATTCGGCACCATCTGAGGAAGACGCAGAGATTGTGGCAATGATTGAGGCTCGTACAGCCGCAAAGAAAGCAAAAAACTTCCAAGAGGCTGACCGTATCCGTGATACGCTCAAAGAGATGGGAATCATCTTAGAGGACACGGCACAAGGTGTCAAATGGAGAAGAGCGTAAGTTTTACTTAGATAACTACAGTGGGGCAGTTTGAAAACTGCCCCTTTAAGTGTTATGAATTGATAAAGGAGATGGCTCAATGCTCGGTCTATGTAAGGCATTAAGTGAATTTCAAGAGTTTTCCTCTCTTAGCCGCTGTATCTGTGATCACAGAAACAATATCACCGCCTGCCCTGTTGCTGTGGCAGGTCTTTCTCCTATCCATAAAGCACATATTATAGGTGCATATCACCGCTTGACAAACGAGCCTGTCGTTGTCATCTGTGGTGATGACGTCCAGTTGCGTAAACTCGGTGCAGACATCACATCTTTTTGTGAAACGCCTATAACTATACTCCCCGACCGTTCACTGACTTTTTATTCAGTTGATACTGTATCTCGTGAATGGGAACTTTTAAGACTTCGTACATTACGTGCTATATCCGACAAAAAAGCACCTATTCTTCTCACCACCCCTGACGCACTTCTTCGCCGCACCATGCCGCCGGCGGTACTTGAAGGCTCTGCCATGACTATACAAGTGGGCAAAGAGTACAAACTCTCTGACCTCCGTGCCCATCTTGTGGCTTGCGGTTACGTCTACTGTGATAGAGTTGAGGGTGTCGGACAGTTTGCTGTCCGTGGCGGCATTTTAGATTTCTTTTCACCTGCCCATGACCGCCCCATTCGTGTTGACTTCTTCGGTGACGAAGTGGATAATATGGGCTTTTTTGATCCCACTACCCAACGGCGTATAGAAAACACAAATACAGCCGACATTCTCCCTGCCGCTGAGGTGTTACCTCACCTTGCACCAAACGGAGTTGAGGGGCTTTTACGTGATATGGAGTCCCTTTGTAACGGACTTTCCAAGAAGAAAAATACCGATGAAGCGTTGGCAATCATTCGTGGTGATATAGAACGTCTTTCCCAGACAGGCAACTTGCCGTCTGCCGACAAATATATGTCGCTTATTTATCCTGATTTTGCCTGTGGTATTGACTACATTAGTCCCAATACCGCCGTTTTTGTATGTGAAACGCCAAGGGTACGTGAGCGAATTAAATCGTGTATATGGCAGTCTAACGAGGACTCAAAAACTTTGATAGAGTCTGGTACTATAACAGGCTCGCTGGCTGAATTTATGGAAACAGAAGAGCGGTTTTTCTCATTTCTATCAAAAAACCCGCTCGTTGAGTTGGAAAGTTTTCTTTCCGGCAGTATTGAACCTCGTCCAAAGGAAATTCTCACCATGTCGGCAAAGCAGTTGCCAAGTTACGGTCTTAGTTTTGAAACGGCAGCCGAGGACGTGGCACACTATCGTAAAAACGGATACTCCACAGTTATTCTCGCCTCTACTCCCATGCGTGCCCAACATCTGTTTGACTTACTGACAAAAGGCGGAGAACATCTTGACAGCACTGCTCTTGACTACCATCTCTCTACACTTCCGCCAAATGGTAGCGTATTCGTAACGGTCGGTAATCTGTCAGCAGGTATCGAATATCCGTCAGCACGTATTGCCGTTATAACTGAGGGGCAGTTTACAGGCGACAAAAGTAAAAAGAGTTCAAAATCCAAGTCCGACAACAAGGACAGAATGAAAATCCAGTCATACTCCGACTTATCTGTTGGTGACCTTGTAGTACACGAACACCACGGTATCGGTCAGTTTGTAGGTATCGAAAAAATCAAAACAGACGGTGCTGTGCGTGACTATATTAAAATCGTATATGCAGGTACCGACTCTCTCTTTGTCCCTGCTACACAACTTGACTTAGTATCAAAATATATCGGTGCAGGTGAAGATGCTCCTGTCAAACTCAACCGCCTTGGCGGTGCTGAATGGCAAAAGGCAAAATCGAGAGCAAAGGGTGCGGCAAAAGATATGGCTAAAAAACTTATTGCCATATATGCGGAGCGAAAACGCCGTCCAGGTTTTTCCTTTGCCCCTGATGACGAGTGGCAAAAGGAGTTTGAGGAGTCTTTCGAATATGAGGAAACTGAGGCTCAACTTCGCTCCACCCAGGAGATAAAGAAGGATATGATTGCCCCAACGCCTATGGATCGCCTTTTGTGCGGTGATGTTGGTTTTGGTAAGACGGAGGTTGCACTTCGTGCCGTTATGAAGTGTATTTTATCTAATAAACAGGCGGCAATTCTTGTTCCAACGACAGTTCTTGCACGTCAGCACTATCTCACAGCGTTGCGTAGATTTTCGGGCTATCCTGTGAAAATTGCATTGCTTTCAAGATTTCAGACGCCTACGGAAACGAAAGAGATTCTCCGTAAACTGTCAAGCGGTCTTATTGATTTCGTCATTGGAACACATAAACTTTTAGGTAAAAATATAAAGTTCCACGATTTAGGACTTTTAATCATTGACGAGGAACAGCGTTTTGGTGTCACCCACAAGGAACGGCTAAAAGAGATTGCCAAAAATGTTGATACACTCACAATGACTGCAACGCCTATCCCACGTACTCTGAATATGGCTCTGTCAGGTATTCGTGATATGTCCGTATTAGAGGAAGCACCTCGTGACAGACACCCGGTACAAACCTACGTTTTAGAACATAACGAGTCTGTCATAAGCGATGCAATCCGCCGTGAAATATCTCGTGGTGGTCAAGTATACTATATCCACAATCGTGTTGAGAACATCGACAGAGTTGCCGCTCGGTTAAAAGCACGGCTTGGTGACGATGTGGAGGTTGCTGTTGCCCACGGACAGATGGACGAAACTCAACTAAATTCTGTAATGAATCGTATGAGTGAAAATGAAATTCAAGTCCTTGTGTGTACCACCATTATTGAAACAGGCATTGACATTCCAAACGTCAACACCCTTATAATTGAAGATGCAGACAAACTCGGTCTTGCCCAACTCCACCAGATAAGAGGTAGAGTAGGCCGTTCTCCACGTCATGCATACGCCTATCTCACATATCGTACAGGCAAGGTGTTGACGGAAGTAGGAATGAAGAGACTGAGTGCAATGCGTGAGTTTGCAGGCTTTGGTTCAGGCTTCAAAATTGCTCTTCGTGACTTGGAAATACGTGGTGCAGGCAACATCTTAGGTACGGAACAGTCAGGTAACATGGTTAGTGTCGGCTATGATATGTATCTCAAACTTCTTGAGGAGGCTGTTTTAGAGGAGCGTGGCGAGAAGTCGGAAAATCGTGTTGATTGCGAGGCTGAATTGACGGTAAGTGCACATATTCCTAACACGTATATCCCTGTAACAGAGGAGCGTATGGACGTATATCGCCGTATTGCCTTTATAAAAAATCATGATGATGCAGACGATGTAATTGATGAATTATGTGACCGCTACGGTGATCCACCTCACAGCGTCATGATGTTAATTGACATTGCTCAACTTCGTGGTGATGCGTCACGTGCCGATATTATCGGTATTCGTCAAAAGGGAGATACACTTATGTTCTTTATGGCAATGCCCGACCTTGCAAAAATAAGTGCACTCTGTGCTGTACGGGCATATAAGGGCAGAATTATGATGAATGCAGGTGATAAGCCATATATATCCCTAAGACTTCGCAGTGACGAAAATCCGTTGGCTGTTGCAAAAAATATCGTGTCTATCTATGGCAGATCAGAAAATGAGCAGACGGAAAAATAGATGAGAAAAGGTCGCAATTACAAAAGTAATTGCGACCTTGATTTTTTCTTTTACTATGAGATAGTGTAGTTACCGCTGACAAGAAGTTTATTAGTAGCACCTGTTGCCTTAAATCCTCTGCCCTGTACAGTTACCATGTACAGATTGTTCTGTGCAAGGTTCTTTCCGTTTGACAAAACAGTTGCAGTTGTAAGGTTTACAAGACCGGGGTCGGAGGTAGCAACACAAGTTGCATCACCGATACGAAGTAAAATCATACCGCCTACATCAAAGATGAGTGTTTGACCTTTCTTTACCTCTACAAGACGCCAGTCGTTACTGCCGATACCGGACGGTGAAGTGGAAGTACCGTTCATACGAGCAAGCACCTGAGAAGTGACTGCATCGATAAACTGAGCATCAGTTGCAATATTGAGATTGCGTTCCTCAAATTCGGTAATTGTTGCGTCAAGTTGTGACGTATACTCTGTAAGTTTCTGATTCATCTCGGTTGAAAATTCTTTGCTCTTGAGTTCGATGCTGTCATTTACGTTTTCAAGGATTTCAGGAGCCAAAACATCCGTTATGTAGCTAAGTGCTACAACAGGATCGTCCTGCGAACCAAACTCTGCCGCAATAGCCATATAGCCGGTAAGCAACAGTAACACCATCAAAAACGCACTTGTTGTCAAAATCCACTTTTTCTTAGACATAGTAATTCTCCTATTCTTCTGTATTTTCTCCCAAGCCAAAACTTACGGCAAGGGCTTCGTCAACGAGGTGCATTACACCGTCATCTAATTTTCCCATTCGCTCCTTGAGCCGTTTTTTGTCAATGGTACGAATTTGCTCCAAGAGAATGACGGAATCCTTAGTCAATCCAAAGGAGCGAGCCGACAGTTCGATATGTGTCGGGAGTCGTGCTTTGTTTATCTGTGACGTAATTGCCGCTGCAATTACTGTGGGACTGTATCTGTTGCCCACATCATTTTGTACGATCAAAACAGGTCTGACACCGCCCTGCTCACTTCCCACCACGGGACTTAGGTCGGCAAAATAGATGTCTCCTCGCTTCACATTAGAATCCACGCTGTTCACGCTCCGTGAAATATAGTCACCATCCGCAAATGTTTTCGGGTGCCGTCTATATTTTTCCCACAAAACAGGGGTTTTTAATCATCAGATTAAAAATTTCCCTTTTGCCTCGGATACGCAAAGGAAACTCTGCGTCCAATATCAGTATATGACTTACATGGACGTTGGGTGCGTTACTTCTTAGGAAGGAATATTCTGGGTACACGTTTGCCTATGCTTGTAACTATCTCGTAGTTAATTGTCATACACGCATCGGCAATATGCTCTGCAGGGTACGTGGCATCGTTGTCATGACCAAATATCGTCACTACATCTCCACGTTTTACGTTAGGTAAATCAGTTATGTCAAGCATGGACAAATCCATACATACACGTCCTACCAATGGTGCAGTTGCACCGCCAATTCCAACTTTGATACGATTGGAGCACAGACGCATGAGTCCGTCTCCGTAGCCTATTGGAATTACCGCTATTCGTGTTTTTCGTGACGTTCGGTACGTTCGGCCATATCCCACATCGCTTCCTTCTGCCACGTCCTTTATTTCCGTTATTACAGTTTTAAGGGACATAACAGGACGACTGCCGTCAGGGAGTTGCACCGATGAATCAGGTGACAATCCGTACAGAGAGATACCTGTGCGAATCATGTCGAACTGTACACAAGGATATTTTAACACAGTTGAACTGTTTGCGCAATGCTTAATTTCAAAATGTATGCCTTTTTGCTCAATTTTCTCAAAAACTTCACAAAATAGACTAATCTGCATTGATGTATACTCGCCATTTTCATTCTCTGCATCGCATAAATGGGTAAATATTCCTTCCGCATACAACCTGCTCATACAACAAATTCTGTATGCCTCATCAACTGCCTCATTGATACGACCTCTACACACAATACCCTCACGGCACATTCCCGTATCGAGTTTTATATGTATACGCAAAGATTTACCCATACCGGATACTGCATCGTTCAACTCTTTTGCATACGCTTCGTCAGTTACTGTCTGTGTCAAATTATGCCTTAATAAATCTTTTGCATATTCAACAGGTGTATATCCCAAAATGAGAATTTGTTCTTTAATGCCTGCATTACGAAGTTCAACAGCCTCAGCAATTGTGGCAACACCAAAGAAGTCTGCACCAAGTCGTGACAGTTCAGTTGCAACTGCTACAGCACCATGACCATAGGCATCTGCCTTGACCATTGCCATTACTCTCTGTTTTCCTGCTATAGACTTAATTGCACGGAAATTATCGCCCAATGCGGACAAATCAATTTCCACCCAAGTACGCTTCATATAGTCTGTCATTCGTATCGCCTCTTGCTTTTTAATTGGTTTTGTCAAATGCAAATGTTTCAAATTCGCACTGTATTATCCGTTCTCCGTCATAGTATACCTCTGACGTTATGGGATACATAGTCAATATATCGAAGGTCGTTTGGACCTCTACATTGTCATCGCCACCGCTTACGTAGTCGATAGACACCACTTCTCTATCTCCTTGCTTCTCAACTGCAAAGGAGTTTTGAATACCATACCGCCAATACTCATACAGCACACACAATGCCTCTGTTGGCATTGGAGCAGTTGTGCCGTCTGTTCGTGGCAACGCAATTACTTGCTCGTCATATACAATTTCTTGACCGTCTTTAGATACGCCAACGCAAATGCCTGCTATTTCCGAGGGTTTTAGCACAGTGATTGTACTGCCCTCTTCACCTACGTCCCAGCCAAGCAGAAATTCTGCTGTCTGTTCCCCTAAATCTACCGTCACAGCCACATTTGCTTGCCATGACTCTGCTCTTTTGTAACAGTCTGCGATTTTCCGTGCCGCACTCGTTTCTCCACTTTGGCAACCGCACAGAATTAACGCCATCATCAGTACAGAGGCAACAAATCCCCTATACCTCACGTTACTTCCCCTTTCTGACACCTATTTTAGTATAGTTTCTTTCGTATACTTTTTAAGCACCAAAGGTATTTTTTTTAGCATGTCACTTGGAGTCATACCATACTCGCCTAACTCAACGGCACATAAATCCCCCGCCGCACCATGAATGTATGCACCACTTGCAGCAGCATCAAATGGGGATAATCCAAATCCTAAGAGTGCCGTTATGATTCCGCTTAGTATATCACCACTTCCGCCCTTTGCCATACCGGGATTGCCTGTTGTATTGACGGCAAGTTGACCGTCCGGTGACGCAATAATGGTACGATAGCCTTTAAGCAGTATCGTTACGCCAAGTTCTTCTGCCTTATTTTGAAGCCATACAGCACGGGAATATCCGTCTTTTGGCGGTGCTTGACCAAACAGACGAGTAGCCTCTCCATCGTGGGGAGTCAGTATAACATTCTTCCCTTTGAGTTTATCTATATGCCCACAAAAAGCATTTATGCCGTCTGCATCAAGTACTATTGGAATTTTCACCACGTCTACAAGAGTTCTGACCGCCTCAGACGTTTCTTCCTCTCGTGAAACACCCATACCTACTGCACACGCTGTCTTGTCTGCAAGAAGCGGAATAAGTTCTAAAATACTATCTTTTGTCAACGCACCGTTTTTTGACGGTAGTGCATAAGGCATAGCCTCGTTTAACTTTGAGGCTAATATATTATATATCTCTTTTGGTACAGCACTTGTTACAAGTCCTGCTCCTGTATATACGGCCGCCTGTGTCGTAAAATATGTCGCACCCGGATATCGTCCGTGTCCGCCAACTATTAAAAGTTTACCATAATCGCCCTTGTGACTTACTCGTTTGCGTATAGGAATAAGGCTGTCAAGATACGTCTCGTCTATTGCAATAAAAGTTTCCTTTTTAGTAAAAAAATCAGTAGTTGGGATACCGATGTCTGCCACTACAAGTTCACCGCAGTACACTGCTCCTTGGGTTAAACAGCAGGCAGGCTTTGGATATGTGAATGTAACCGTAATATCTGCACATACCGCATCTTGACACGCTACTGCTGAGTCGGTTTCAACTCCGCTTGGTAAGTCAACTGCAACTGTTAACCCGTCTGTTTTATTCATGTATTGACACGCAATAAGTGCTGCATCTTTCAACGCACCGTGAAAGCCAATGCCGAATATTGCGTCTACCATACAATCGCAAGGTGTATTATCTATATCTTCTTCTGTAGACAGAGAGCGAATTACTCCTCCGCTTTTCTCATATAGTGACGCCATAACACTCGTATCATCGGCAAACTTATCACGATTCCCTGTAAGGTACGTTTCTACCATACCGCCTCTTGCGGAAAGTTCCCTTGCAATAACAAATCCGTCGCCGCCGTTTTTTCCGGCACCGCAAAACACACGAAAACGCTTGCCTACCACCGTACCAAGTGCCGTTTCTATTACGTCACATACGGTAAGTCCTGCACGAGTCATCAAAGTAGTGCCTAAAATGCCGTATTCTTCTATGGCACGGCTATCAAGACGTCGCATTTCGTCTGCTGTGCAAATTCGCATTTCTTTCACTCCATACTCGCCGTTGCAAAGGCTACGGCAAATGTTTTTTCGTGGGATATTGATAACTGGAAAGTCAGATTTCCGTACTTTTCCAACGCACGTGCGTAAAGGCGGTAATATGGTTTGCCTTTTTCGTCATGACACACCTCTACCTCCGTAAGTGAAAAGCCAACAAGTCCTGTTCCAACGGCTTTTGAAAAAGCCTCCTTGGCACAAAACATTCCTGCCGCCCGATACGGTTTGTCACCTATATATTTTCGTTCGTTAGATGTAAATACACGCTTCATAAAATTATCATTACAGATATTTTCATTAAATCGTGACACTTCCACAATATCCGTGCCAATTCCAATTATCATGCCTTAAACACCTTGTCAGGCATATAACTACGCATATTTTCAACCATCTTTTCAGTTGGCTCAAATATAACTCTCACACGGCCGTGCTTTGTTGTATTTGTTATGATAAACCAACGGTTCTCCGACGTCTTAGATGATGATGCATCTATTGTCTTTGCAAATGTACCGCTTTCATACTTATCTTTGTACTTTATATCTAACGGTGCAAGCACTTCCACTTCAGAGGGGCGTGCGTTAAATACTCGTACTCTTGAACGGCGTGCAGCAATACGGTCAATGTCAAGTTCGCCGTTTGTTACAATATACTCAAACTCATAACTTAGTCCCGATATTATCCTGTACGCAACATAACATACACCAATAAAGAGTGCAGGCAACAAATTTCCTATAAGCGGGATTTTTGATATATATCCTGAACTCATCAGCAATACGAATGTCAAAAATATTACCGCAACTACAACACCAATTCGATATAACATCGTCTTGCCGTTTGCCTTTTGCTTTACAATATACTCAAGAAAAACATCGCCCATGTCATTACACTCCATCTCATTTATAGACTACTTCTATTATAGTAAACCTACCCCCACGTTGTCAAACCAATTTTTAGTAATTATGTATCAAGTTTGTAAATTATACGCACTTTATTTTATACATAAAAAAATCTCCAATGCATAGCATCAGAGATTTTTAATTTACACTTCTAATACTCGTCTTGAACAGACGTAGCGTTTTGCGTAGTAACTTTCGTCAAGGTCAGTAATTTTCACCACGTCACCGGGAGATGATGAGTGAATGAATTTATTGTCACCAATATAAATTCCTACGTGACCGACTGATGTTCCGCCTCTTGTAAAGAAAACCAAGTCACCGGGCAAAAGTTCGTCTTTTGATATCTTCACACCATTTGATGTTTGTGCGGAGGAAGAACGATTGAGGGAGTAACCAAAGTTTTTGAATACGTAGGTAGTAAAGCCTGAACAGTCAAATCCCTTGGGAGACGCACCGCCATAGGCATATTTAACACCTAAAAACTGCTTTGCGTAGTCAATTACTTCTTCTCTCTTATCGGATATTGCAGGTGTCGTATTCGCCGAAACGGACTCAACCGCTGCATTGTTCGTGTCAGTATTAGGCTCTACACGCTCATAGGAAATATCGTTTAAGCGAAGATAATCTCCGCTGATATAGCCTGTGTAGTCACCATAAGATACACGATACCAACCGTTTTGACAGCCAAGCACTTTGACGTATGTATCTTTTATAAGTTTTGTAACAACGGAATTTTTAGTGCCTGCTCCACTTCTTACATTGACAGTAGAACCGGTAACCGTACCAAGTGTATTTTTAACACTAATTTCCTTATCAAATTTAATATACTCACCTGACACATATCCGTACTTATCGCCGTAAGAAACACGATACCAATCGTCAAGTTTACCTACAACATTAAGAACGGTTCCGTTTTTTACCTTTGCAATTACATCGCAACCGGTATTTGTTTCTTTACGGATATTAAGTGCAGATGCATCAACTGTAGCATCAAGTGCATTTGTAAAACTGCAAAGTAGTGTACACACAGCGGCAGTTATACATATTCTTCTCACTAAGAACTTAAGTCCTGACATGATTGTAATCTCCTTAAATATAGGAACAGATATTATTCCTTACTGGCAGATGCACGGTCAAGCCATGCTGTTGCAAGATCCATGGCCTCATAAAGACCGCTCTTTTCGCCTTTTTTGATAATTCTGTCTTTGGGAGGAAGGTCATTATCTGTAAGCATAAGCGTAACTGTCACTCTTGTTCCGACTTTGATACCGTTTTCATCTTTGACATCAAGTTCCTGAAGCATTGTTATCTGCTTATCTGCCATACTGCCGTAGTACAGCGTCTTATCTTGACGAATAAGAGGACGACCTCTAAATGTCAAACCTTCCTGTATCGGTTTTGTCATGTGATCAACCCTTTCCTAAGTAATGGTATCGTAGGACAGTCGCATTGTAACCGATTTGTAATAAATATACCACATTACGACTGATTTGTAAATACCTATTTTCAAATAACATACAAATTCTCAGCAAACACAGCCAAAAAACACGTAATTTTCCTATTATTTGTGCAAAAATGGAATTAAATACCATTTTATTTTTTCGGTAGTACGTTCTTAGCACCTATATTAAACTCAAAACCTCTATAAAAAAGCACAGACTCGCCGCACAAAATCTGCACGGGAGTCCATTCAAGCAACACAAAACAGCAGGCTAATCCGTATCAGCCGTCAAGGTAGTTACGAACAAGTTCCTGCAATAGTTCATCTCTGTCAATGCGTCGTATGAGTGATCGTGCATTCTTATGGTTTGTGATATATGTCGGATCCTCACTGAGAATGTAACCAACGATTTGATTGATGGGGTCATAGCCCTTTTCACCTAATGCATCGTAAACGGTGACAAGGATTTTACGCATGTCCATCTCGTTTTCGCCGCCAAGTTTGAATTTAATCGTATTATCGAACACGTTACCTCACCTCTTCTACCGTGGATACAAATATAGAATATACTATTTTTGCCCCAATGTAAAGTGTTTTTCTAAAATTTTATAAAAATGTAACGAAATTTTAGCCTTTTACAAAGACGGTCCTGCCCGATTTTTGTCGAACAGGACCGATTTTTTATTTCGGTGAGGTTATAATTATTGACGAAAATCCATCAATAAATACATTATCCTCTCAAAATTGCACCAAGTCTATTGCGAAGAAGTTCAACAACACGATTCATTGCACCATCTGCATCTGCATCTGTCAATGTGCGGTCATTTGCTCGCATGAATATTGAGTATGCCATACTCTTTTTGCCCTCGCCTACCTGTGCACCACGATATACGTCAAACAGTGTAACGTGGTCAAGAAGTTCGCCGATACCCTCTCGAATACAAGCCTCAAAATCTGCCGCTGTAACAGACTCATCACATACTGCCGCAAGGTCTCGTTCTATTGCCGGGAATTTGGGGAGTTGCTTATAAAGAGTTATCTTTTCGTAGTTATCGAACAGTACGTCACACTCCAACTCTGCAACGTATACAGGAGCGTTAACACTGTATCCGTCCATTACAGCAGGGTGAATTTGTCCGACAGTACCTAAATACTTGTCGCCAAGCCATACCTTTGCACAACGGCCGGGGTGGTAAGAAGAGTTGTTCTTTTCTGCAGTATATGTCAAATTGTTTATATGGAGTGCTGACGCTACCATATCTACAACGCCCTTCATGCTAAAGAAGTCCACGTTGCCAAATGCACCAAAGGTAAGAATTTTACGCTCGTGGGGAAGTTTCGTATAGTCAATAACTCCATTATTTGTTACAGGTGTATATACCTTGCCAAGTTCATAGATACGTACATCACGATTTTTTACGTTATAGTTTCGTGCCAACACTTCCACGATAGAGGGAAGGACTGTTGTACGCATTGTGCTCATCTCATCACTTAACGGGTTTGTGATAACCATGGAGTTACGCAAAGGACTGTCGGGAGCGATTCCTACACGGTCATAGCCTTTAGGGCTTATAAATGAATATGTCAATGCCTCGTTAAAGCCGAGACCCGCCAAGATACGTTTGAGTTCGTCCTCGAAACTGATTTTTGGAGTCGCACGATACTCGGTAGCACCTGCGTACACTGTTGTGGGGATATTGTTGTAGCCGTAGAAACGTGCAACTTCCTCTGCAACGTCTGCAAACTGCTCAACGTCTGCTCGCCATGACGGAACGGTTAAATCATCACCATTTACACCAAAGCCCAGGTTGTCAAAGTACTTAACCATAAGCGAACGGTCAACGTCAATACCGATGAATTTATTTATACGCTCAGGCTCAAGTTTCAAAATTCGTGGTGTCTTGTCTGTATAGTCAATATCAATTATACCGTCAAATACTTCGCCGGCACCGAGAAGTTCACAAAGTTCGCAAGCACGATTGACAGCACCGATTACATTTTGTGCGTCCAGTCCCTTTTCAAAACGTGCAGATGACTCGGTACGCATACCAAGTTTCTTTGCTGTCAGACGAACACTTACGCCTGAGAAGTTGGCAGACTCAAATACAACGTCAGTTGTCTTGTCTGTAATCTCGCTGTTTGCTCCGCCCATTACACCTGCAACTGCAACGGGACGAGTTCCGTCAGCGATAACGAGCATACTGTCGTCCAATGCACGAGGCTGGTCGTCAAGAGTATCAAGCATTTCACCTGCTTTTGCTCGGCGTACAATAATACGATTATCGCTAAGGCATGACTTGTCAAATGCATGGAGTGGCTGACCGTATTCAAGCATAACGTAGTTTGTAATATCAACTATATTGTTGATGGGACGAACGCCGCTTGCACGGAGTCTGTCACGCATCCACTTGGGAGATGGTTCAATTTTTACGTTACGAATAATCCTTGCACTGTAACGTGGGCAGAGGTCTGTATCTTCAATGGTAACAGACAACTCCTTTGACACATCGCCTGCACCGCCCTTAACAACCGGAGTAACAGGAGTATACTTCATATCATAAGTTGCCGCCGCTTCTCTTGCAAGACCGATTACGCTCAAGCAGTCGGGGCGGTTTGGTGTTATTTCAAAGTCTACGACATAGTCATCAAAGCCAAGCACTTTGCGAATATCCATACCGAGAGTCAACTCAGGCAAGCCTTCCATTTCATTGAGAAGTAAAATGCCGTGTTCCGGAGCATTTGGAATATCATGGTTTGTCAACCCCAACTCCTCATGGGAGCAGAGCATACCGAAACTCGGCACACCACGAAGCATACCGTTTTTAATCTCAATACCGCCAGGGAGTTTCGCACCATCAAGTGCAACAGGTACAATATCGCCAACTTTTACGTTTGACGCACCTGTTACAATCTGACGCACATTTGCACCTACATCTACTTGACACACAACAAGTTTGTCTGCGTCAGGGTGACGTGTAATTTCAAGGAGTTTACCTACAACAACATTTTCAATCTCTGCACCGAGATAATCAATAGTTTCAACTTTTGAACCTGACATTGTCATATCAGCGATAAAAGTCTTGTTGTCGGCATCTATTTTAATAAGGTCATTGAGCCAATTCATTGACAGTTTCATAATTTTCTCTCCTCTCTTTAGAATTGCTTTAAGAAGCGAACGTCGTTTTCAAACAACAGACGCAAATCGTCAATCTTATATCTACGCATTGCGACACGTTCAACGCCCATACCGAAAGCAAAACCTGAATACACTTCAGGGTCAATACCGCAACCACGAAGTACATTGGGGTGAACCATACCACAGCCAAGAATTTCAATGTAGCCCTCGCCCTTACACAGACGGCAACCAACACCGCCACAAGCGTGACACGCAACGTCCATTTCAGCAGACGGCTCGGTAAACGGGAAGTGGTGGGGACGGAAACGTACCACGGTATCAGATCCAAACATACCCTTTGCAAAAAGTTCAAGAGAGCCTTTAAGGTCAGCCATAGTTACATTTTTATCAACCATAAGTCCCTCAATCTGATGGAACTGAGGAGAGTGGGTAGCGTCTACTGCGTCACTTCTGTATACACGGCCCGGTGCAATTACACGAATAGGTGGTTTTCTATGTTCCATAACACGTACCTGAACAGACGATGTCTGTGTACGTAAAAGCATTGACGGTGAGAAGTAGAATGTATCCTGTGTATCACGAGCAGGGTGTCCCTCAGGAGTGTTGAGTGCCTCAAAGTTATAGTAGTCGTACTCAATTTCAGGACCTTCGACAGTTTCAAAGCCCATGGCACCAAAGATTGAACGCACCTCATTTATTACAGTTGTAAGTGGGTGCTGATGTCCAAGTTCTCTTGTCATGCCGGGCATTGTAACATCTATTGCCTCTTGTGCAAGCCGTGCATTCAATGCGGCAGCGTCTACCTCTTTTGCACGAGTTGCATACGCCTCCTCAATAGCGGCACGAACCTCGTTTGCAAGTTGTCCCATAACAGGACGTTCATCTGCACTCAATTTGCCCATACTTTTAAGTATTGCTGTCAAAGCACCCTTCTTGCCTGAATACTTGACACGAATAGCCTCAAGTTCCGCCTTATCGGATACCGCCGCAAGTTCTGCTATAGCGGCAACCTTGATGTCTTCAAGTTGTTGTTTCATGGTGTTGTTCCTTTCTTAACATTTTCAAAATGAAATATTCCCTTTACACAAAAAATCCTCGTCACCGTCATTTTCACGCTAACGCAAAAATAACGGGGACGAGGTTAAACTCGTGGTACCACCCCGATTCGCCGTATAAAATTTTTACACGACGCACTTTGGGCATAACCTTAACGCAGTTGATACGTCCCTGCCTTACGCATACACGCTCTGCAGGGAGGCTCACAGGCGAAAATTCACATTAGTTTACGTCAAACTGCTCTCAGCCATTGACAGTCTGTTTCTGTAGCGTAAAAACACCTTTGTTACTTGCAAAATCACGTTGCATTGTACCTGATCATCGCTTTTTTCATATATATCATTATTATCATTAGTTTTATACCACATTTTGCAATAATTTGCAAGAGGTATTTTTCATTTTCCGTAAATTTTATTTATAATATACTCATTTATTCGTTGCAAAATACGGCGTAAAATGGTATAATGATAAAGTGTATATATCTATACCCGTTTTGGAGGTCTAACCGCTTGGAAAACACTAAAAAAGTTCGTGTCGTTTCCCGTGAGGAAATGGCACTTCAAGATGAATATTGCTTAAAAATTCAAACTCAAAACGCACGTATTACAGCAGAGTCTGGCAGACGACCTCTTGCATTCGTTGATACTTACGGTTGTCAGCAAAATGTGGCTGACAGTCAAAGCCTTCGTGGTCTGCTTGACGTTATGGGCTATGGTATTGCCGACAGTGAGAAAGACGCTGACCTTATCATAATCAACACCTGTGCTGTACGAGAACACGCAGAAAAACGTGTATTTGGAAATATCGGTGCATTATGCCATAAAAAACGCCGTGAGCCTAACTGTATTATCGCTGTTTGCGGTTGCATGGTGCAGCAACCTCATATTGCTGATAAGATAAAGAAAAGTTTCAGACACGTTGATATTGTTTTTGGCCCTCAAGCACTTTGGAGATTTCCTGAACTTTTATGGCGTAAATTCGTTGAAAAAAAGCGTGTATTTGAAATTTCTGATACGGAAGGTCGAATTGCTGAGGATATTCCGATTTCACGTGACAATCGTATAAAGGCTTGGGTATCCATTATGTACGGCTGTAATAATTTTTGCACCTACTGTATCGTACCTTACGTGCGAGGCAGAGAGCGGAGCCGTGATGCGAAATGTATTCTATCGGATATTCGTCAACTTATTAAAGACGGGTACCGTGAGATAAATCTTTTAGGGCAAAATGTAAACTCCTACGGCAAAGACTTAGAGGACGGTATTCGTTTCCCTGAACTTTTGCGTCAGATTGATTCTCTTGACGGTGAATTTACAGTTAGATTTATGACGAGTCACCCAAAAGATGCGACAAATGAACTTATTGACGTTATTGCAGAGAGCCGACATATTGCCCATCAACTCCATCTGCCTGTACAGTCGGGATCTGACCGAATACTAAAAATGATGAATCGTCACTACGACAAGAAAACGTACTTAGACCTTATAGACTATGCAAAGAATAAAATTCCAGACCTGACTTTATCCTCTGATATTATCGTTGGATTTCCCGGTGAGACGAATGAGGATTTTGAAGAAACTCTGTCCCTTATAAAGACGGTCAAGTACAGTGCTATATTCAGTTTCATCTACTCAAAGCGAAGCGGTACGCCTGCCGCCGAGATGGACGACCCCACATCTGATGAGGAAAAACAGGCTCGATTTGAGCGTCTTTTGGAGGTGCAAAACGACATCGCTCGTAACTTGCAGAAATCGTATGTGGGACGCACAATGCGTGTACTTGTAGACGGTGAAAGTGATTTTGACGAATACTCCCTTTCCGCCCATACTGACGGTGGCAGACTTGTCCACTTAAACGGTAGTTCTGACCTGTACGGCAAGTATGTGAATGTTAAAATTACAGACTACACAACCGGTTCTCTATTTTCCCAACTTGAAAGTTAAACCGAAAGGAGATGCGTTTCATGGCTGAACTGACGCCCATGATGCGACAGTATTTTGAAATAAAAGAGCAGCATGAGGACTGCATCGTATTCTACCGCCTTGGTGACTTTTACGAGATGTTTTACGATGATGCCATTACTGCATCTCGTGAACTTGACATAGCCTTAACAAGCAGAGCGTGTGGTAACGACCAACGTGCACCAATGTGCGGAGTGCCGTTTCACAGTAGTGAATCATATATTGCACGTCTTATCGCTAAAGGCCACAAGGTTGCTATCTGCGAACAGACGGAGGACCCTGCCCTTGCAAAAGGACTTGTCAGCCGTGACATTGTGCGTATTATTACACCAGGTACTGTTACTGAGTCATCAATGCTGACAGAAAGTGCAAATAACTACATTTTTGCCGCTTGTGCCGATGATAAGAAAGTCGGTATTGCTTTTGCCGACATTTCAACAGGTGAGTTTCGTGCCACAAGTTTTGACCGCAGCGAGCAGACAGAAGAACTTTTAATAAACGAATGTACCCGCTTTTCTCCCAAAGAGGCGGTGTTGTCTCACAGCACATTTGAATTGATGAGTTTTTGCCGTCATCTTCGTGATAAAATGAATATTCCTGTTGAACAGCCCGGCAGTGACTGTTTCGATATTGACCGAGCAAGACTCAATATTACAAGTCAGTTTTCTCTCGCCGCCTTATCAGATGCCGCTGAGTATGGCGAGGCTTCTATAAAGGCAATTGGCGGACTTCTTAACTACCTGTTTGAAACACAAAAAAATGCCCTTCCACACATGAACACTTTGGAGATGTATACACAAGGTCTTTATATGTGTCTTGACCGAAATGCTCGGCGTAATTTGGAGTTGTTTGAAACGCTTCGTACCCATGAAACGAAAGGTTCTCTCGTATGGGTACTTGACAAGACAAAAACGTCAATGGGTGCAAGAAAACTTAAACAATGGCTTGAAAAGCCCCTGTTAAGTCCCGCCTCTATCACTCGTCGTCTTAATGCTGTTGCCGCATTGTTTGACGATGCTGTGGGCAGAGAAGCGTTGTCAGATGAACTTTGTCGTATGTTTGACTTGGAGCGTCTTATAGGTAAGATTGCTATGGGTACAGCGAACGCAAGAGATCTTCGTGCCGTATCTGCAAGTGCTGAGGCGTTGCCTGAACTTCGCAGACTGCTGACTCCATACGATGCTCAACTTCTAAAGTCATTATATTCCGAGATTGACGAACTTGCCGATTTGCGTTTACTTATTGAAAGTGCCATTGACGATGAGCCTCCCATAAGCGTCCGTGACGGTGGTTTAATTCGCCCCGGCTTTAATGAAGAAGTCGATACGTTACGTGATGCAATGAATGGTGGCAAGGGTATCGTTGCCGCACTTGAAACGAGTGAGCGTGAAAAAACTGGTATTAAGAACTTAAAGATAGGTTTCAACAAGGTATTTGGATATTATATCGAGGTGTCTAAATCTCATCTTCCACTTGTACCTGATACGTATATTCGCAAACAAACTCTTGTCAACTGTGAACGATACATTACCGAGGAACTCAAAACTATTGAAAATACAATCCTTGGTGCTCAGGAGCGAATTACCGGTTTGGAGTATGAGATATTCGCACAAATCCGTGACAAAGTTGCCTCTGAAATTGCCCGTGTGCAGCGTACCGCCCACGCAGTTGCCGTACTTGACGTACTTCGTTCATTTGCGGAAGTGGCGGCGAAAAACGATTTTGCCATGCCCACAATCAACTGCGACTCGGTTATTGATATTACTGACGGCCGCCACCCTGTAGTTGAAAAAATACAAGGTATCGGCACTTTCGTACCAAACGATACACTTCTTGATTGCGGTGACAATCGTGTTGCCATTATTACCGGACCGAATATGGCAGGTAAATCGACATATATGCGACAAGTCGCAATTATTACGTTGCTTGCACAAATTGGTTCTTTCGTACCTGCCCGCTCGGCAAAGATTGGTATTGTAGATCGTATATTTACTCGTGTAGGTGCGTCTGATGACTTGTCGGCAGGTCAATCTACATTCATGGTAGAGATGAGCGAAGTTGCTGACATTGTCGTAAATGCCACGTCTAAAAGTCTTTTGATTTTAGATGAAATCGGCAGAGGTACGTCAACTTACGACGGCATGAGTATTGCCCGTGCCGTACTTGAGTATGCGGCTCGAAAAATTGGTGCAAAGACTCTTTTTGCCACCCATTACCACGAATTGACAACTATGGCAGATGAAATGCAAGGTGTAAAAAACTTCTCTACTGCCGTTAAAAAGCGTGGCGATGACATTACATTCTTACGTAGAATTCTCCCTGTAAGTGCTGACGACTCCTATGGTATTGAGGTTGCAAAACTTGCAGGTGTTCCGAATATAATTATTTCTCGTGCAAAGGAAATTCTCGCCTCTTTAGAGGACGGAAAGACTGTCAAACCAGTTGGACGAAAGAAATCAGACTCAGAACAGACAAGCCTTGCCGATATGGGTGCAAACGACCTTGTTGCTCGTATCCGCAATATTGATTTAGACAACCTCTCCCCTATGAACGCACTAAATCTACTTTACGAACTTAAAATTCTTGCTAAAGAGTTGCCGTAACGTACGGTAAAAAACATGAAAGGACTCGACTATGGGTATCATCAATCAACTGTCACCACACGTTGCCAATTTAATTGCCGCAGGGGAAGTTGTTGAACGTCCTGCAAGTGCCGTCAAAGAGTTGATGGAAAATTCCATTGACGCTTATGCCGACCATATAACTGTAGAAATGCGTGACGGCGGTATTTCCATGCTTCGTATCTGTGACAATGGTTCAGGTATGACAAGAGAAGATGCCTTAACGTGCCTTTTTCGCCATGCCACAAGTAAAATTGCAACGGAAAGTGACTTGTACGCAATATCTACCCTCGGCTTTCGTGGTGAGGCTCTTGCCGCCATATCTGCCGTGTCACACGTTGAATTGATTACTCGTCATAAGGACGAGACAGTAGGTACTCGTATAATTGCCGAGGCAGGTGAGATTGTTTCCTGCGAGGATTGGGGGGCTCCTACTGGTACCACTATCACAGTATCGAACATTTTCTTTAACACTCCTGCTCGTATGAAGTTTCTTAAAAAGAACTCCACAGAGGGTATGTACGTTGCAGGAGTTGTTGACCGTATTGCAATGAGTCACCCTGAAATTGCAATTCGTCTTATAAAGGACGGAAAAGAAGTTTTACATACGCCGGGTGACGACAAGATATTTTCGTCTATCCACGCTGTTTGCGGCAAAGAGTTTTCAGAAACACTTACCCCTGTACCTGAATATCTGTCCCCTGCCGGATTTTATGTGCGTGGCTATGTGACGAAGCCTGAGAAATCACGGCCTAACCGCAATATGCAATACTTCTTCCTAAACGGCAGATGTATTAAAAATCGTACAATGGGTGCTGCATTGGAAGAGGCATATCGTGACAGTATCATGGTAGGCAAATTCCCAGGCTGTGTTTTGTATATTGATATTGACCCTGAACTTGTAGACTGTAATGTACACCCTGCAAAGACAGAGGTTAAATTCGCAAATGATCGTAGTGCATTTGAGGCAGTTTACTTTGCCGTTAAAAACTCGGTTACAGGCATTTCACATCCATCTATGGCGGTTCCAACTGTCACTAAAGAAACACCTACGCAACCTGCTAACGAGGCAAAGAAAGTCTTTACAGAAAATGTAATGGCTACACCTACTACACCTCCTACCGAGTTTTCAAAGTCAGGCAAAGAGGTTGATACTTTTTCTCCTCCTACCGTTTACAACGTGTCAACGCCTGTTGTCCATCAGCCGTACACACCGCCTGTAAAGAGTCCCGCAAATACTTGGAACGGTGATTTGCCTGACCTTACGATACAAACCGCAACTTCCTCTACTTCTTATGAGGCAGACAATTTAACTATAACACCAATAGTACCGGATACTGTAGACAGTACCCCTAACTATAAAATTTTAGGTGATTTGTTTGACTCGTTCATTGTGGTTGAAGTTGGGAATGAGGCTCTTTTTATCGACAAACACGCAGCCCATGAGCGTATAATATACAATCGTCTTTTGTCAAACGAAAGACACAGTGCATCACAAATTCTTATGACTCCTGCTGTAATTTCCGTATCGAAAGAGGAACTTGCAAAAATCAACGAGAATATGGATTTACTCTCAGATATTGGTTTGGAGATTGAGGAGTTTGGACAAAACACTGTCATTGTACGCAGACTCCCTGCCCACATAGACGAGGACGGAATTTCTCAACTTATATCTGAAATTGCGTCACATCTTTCACATATTACAGGAGATAGAAATACTGCTCGTGACAACATTCTTCACACTATGGCTTGTAAAGCCGCTGTCAAGGCAGGCAGAAAAAGCGGTAGTGATGAAATTTCTCAACTTGTACGTGACGTCCTTACTCTAAAGGACGTGCGATACTGTCCCCACGGCAGACCTGTTGCTGTTTGTATGAGTAAAGCGGATTTTGAAAAGAACTTCAAACGAATATAAAAGGATTTCCAATGAGTAAGATTTTATGTATTGTCGGTCCAACTGCATCGGGTAAAACGAAACTTTCTATTGCGTTGGCACAACTGACAGGAGGCGAAATAGTTTCTGCAGATTCAATGCAGTTATATAAGGGCATGGATATTGGTACGGCAAAGCCGTCTATGACTGAGCGGTGCGGTATCCCCCACTATATGCTGGACATTCTTGAGCCAAATGTTGAATACAGCGTTGCAGAGTATCAACATGATGCATCAGTAATAGTTGACAGCATTCTCGCACGAGGAAAACTCCCTATTATAGTTGGAGGAACAGGTCTATACGTTGACTCACTGATAGGCAGTCTGCGTTTTGATGAGGACACCGGCAGTGACGAGAAAATTCGCAAACGTCTTTGGAATATGTATGAACAATGCGGTGCAGACGCACTCCATAATAAGTTGCGAGAGATTGACGAGGCAAGTGCTGAAATTATCCACAAAAACAACGTAAAGCGTGTAATTCGTGCCATTGAGGTATACGAATTGACAGGACATACTATGACGGAGCATATACGTAAAGCGAAGAGCCTGCCACCAAGATACGACGCTTTGACTATCGGACTTACCACCAAAAGCCGTGAAATTCTATATAACCGTATTGACAGCCGTGTAGACGATATGATAAATGACGGACTTTTAGACGAGGCGAAGTTTTTATACACTCAACCAATGGGACAAACGGCACGTCAGGCAATCGGCTATAAAGAGTTATTTTCAGCATTTGACGGCAACTGTACCATTGAACAGGCAATTTCCGACATTAAGCAAGAGTCCCGTCGCTATGCAAAGCGTCAGTTGACGTGGTTTCGGCGAAACAACCAAATTCAATGGCTTATGTTTGACGAAAGTGTAAAATTTCCTTTTCTTTTAGAAAAAGCGAAGGAATTACTCAAAATTCATGATATAATATAGTGTAAAGGTTTTATTTCAAACTCACACAGAGGAGGAGCAATCGTGTCCGACAAATCACATTCTTCCAACGTCAATCGAATAATTCGTACATACAAGGAAAAGCAGGCTTGGCAACACCGTAGCCGTGTTTTCGTTGTGCCGTTCAAAATCGTATTTGGTGCGTTGTTTCTTATATTAGGTGTCTATTTCATCATCTCCGCCTTCTATGCTTTCAATTCACCTATGACAACCGTACTTGCTCTTAGTACATCTGTAAATGACGAATATTCCGTAGCAGGCTATTTCGTGCGTGGCGAACAACTTATAGAAACTGACTACGATGGCATTTTGCAATACACTATCCCTGACGGATCAAAGGTGGCAAGATTTGCACCGTATGCCGCCGTATATGCTGACGAAAGTGCCTTGGAAATCAACAGTAAAACCGCTGAAATTGACAGTCGAATAAAATCCCTTGAATCTGCACTAAAAGCAAGTAGTGATACAACAAGTACAGAAAAACTTGCTAAGAGTATATCTGAACAACTTCTCAATGTTACGGAAATTTCCGATGAGGGTACATATACGCTTTTCTCCCAGCCTGCCGATTCTCTTAAAACACTTATTGTCAATCGAGAGTTTGCTTTTGCGGATAGTGAGTCAATTCAAAAAGATATTGACGCACTTAAAGCACAGCGTACAGCACTTCGTGAGTCACTTGGCGAACGTGAAAAAGTGTTGTATACTCCATACTCAGGTTATTTCATTAGTTATACCGATGGCTACGAGGATGTACTGACCGTCCCAAAACTTGACGATTTAACTATGGAAGATTTTAACGCTTTGGACAACCATACTCCATCTAAAAATGAGGGCGTATTAGGAAAAATCGTAACAGGATTTGATTGGTACTTCGTCTGTACTCTCAGAAATGAGGAAGTTTCAAATCTTTCTGAGGGAAAATCCGTAAATATGCAGTTTGACGCAACAGGCGATTTGCTTATAAACGCAAAGGTACACCATATAGAAAGTAAAACAGCAGACGAAACTGTTGTAGTATTTACAGGTGACAAGCATCTTGACCAGTTAATTTTGTTGAGGAAACAAGCGGCAACTATCATCTGCGAAACGTATGACGGACTTAAAGTTCCAAAAACGGCACTTCGTGTTGATGATGAGGGTAATATTGGCGTCTACGTTATTACTGGTCTATATGCTGAATTTAAGAAAATCAAGCCATTATACGAAACTCGTGATTACTACATTGTAGAAACAGACCCCACTACTACAAAATCTCTTCTTGCCAACGATACAATTATAATTAACGGCAAAAATCTTTCTCATAAGAAAGTGTTATAGTCCCACGGAGGTAACGCCCATGATAGCCAAAAATATTGAAAATATAAATAAAGAAATACTAAAAGCACTTAACGCGGTCGGACGTAGTGATTCTGTCCTTCTTGTTGCGGCAACAAAGACTCGTACTGCAGCAGAAATACAAGAGGCAATATCCGGCGGCGTAGATGCAACGGCAGAAAATCGTGTACAGGAGTTTACTCAAAAGAATCCGCAAGGTGCATATATCGGCAAGCCCACCCACTTTATCGGTCATCTCCAGACTAACAAGGCAAAGTATGTTGTTGGCAAAGTGGATTTGATTGAATCTGTCGATACACTTCGTCTTGCACAAGAAATAAACAGACTGTGTTTACGTGATAATATCTGTCAAGATGTGCTTTTAGAGATAAATATCGGCGGTGAGGAGGCAAAGCATGGTTTCTCTCCGGAGGAATTTTACGATGTACTTCCTGAGATAGCCTCTCTTTCGTCTATTCGTGTTCGTGGACTTATGACAGTTGCACCAATTACTAATGATAAAGACCAAACTATGATGTATATGAAGAAAATGCAACAAATTTATATTGACACAAAGGCAAAAAACTATGATAATATAAGTATGGAGTATTTATCCATGGGTATGAGTGGAGATTTTCGTGAGGCGATCGCCTGTGGTGCTAATATTATCCGTATCGGTACTGCTATTTTCGGCAGTAGAAATTATTTGTAAAAACTATTACTTTACATAGGAAAGGATGAACGGAATGCCTATTTCAAGTGGACTTAAAAAATTATTTTTCGGTAACGCTTACGAGGAAGATGAATTTGAAGAAAATGAAGTTGACGTTAGCGATACAGATGAGTCTGTAGCATCTAATGACGTTACAGATGAGAAACCTGCATCAAGGTTTTTTAATCGTGGTTCTTCAAACTTCTCAATGGAGTCGAAACGTAGCGACAAAACGGTAAATCTTAACGCTTCATCTAAACTTAGTGTTGTACTGTTCAAGCCTGAACGGTACGAAGATGTTGCAGAAGTTGCCGCACATCTTCGCAGTGGTCACTCTGTTGTGCTTAATCTTGAAACAACAGATCGTGACATTGCCCGTCGTGTACTTGACTTTTTAAGCGGCGTTGCATACGCCCTTGACGGTGATCTTAAAATGGTTTCCACAAACACGTACATAATCACACCAAACGGTGTTGCAATTCAAGGGGATCTTATTGATGAACTTGAAATAAGCGGATTGTATCTTTAATTCGGAGGTTGTCTGTTTATGACGGCATACGTTTCAGCCATCGTATCATATATACTTCGATTTATACAACTGACACTTTTCATTCGTGCTTTACTCAGTTGGTTTCCTATGAATAGAGGCGGTAAACTATTTGAACTGCTGTACTTTTTCACTGAGCCGTTTTTAATGCCTGTGCGAAAATTCCTGTTTCGGTTTCCGTCCTTACGTCAGTTTCCCATAGATTTTTCAACTATTATAGTGTACTTAATCATCGAAATTCTGCTATCCTTTTTATAACATCTATACGATATGCGTTCATATCGGGAAATGGAGAAAGTTATGCATACGCCTAACGAAATTGCGGAAAAAAAATTCGACAAAGTTATGCTCTGGGGTTATGACTTGAATGCTGTAGACAGTTTCATCGAGTCTGTGTCCTCCGACTATGCCCAACTTTACAAGGAAAACATCACGCTAAAGAACAAAATGAAAGTCCTTGTATCTAAAATTGAGGAGTATCGTGCAGTTGACGAGTCAATGCGTCAGGCATTACTCAATGCTCGTTCCCTCGCTGAAGAAATGACTAATAATGCACAGTCACAAGCAGAAACTCGCCTTGCACAAGCCGAGGCAGAGGTGAATCGCCGTTTGGCAGAGGTAGATTCAGAGATTGAACGCCGCCGAGAAAAAGCAGAGGGTGAACTTAACGCTCAACTCACGGCACTCAAGGAACGTATCGCCACAGAGGAAATGCGACTTGAAACGGCAAAGACTAACGTCCAGGCATTTATTGATAAGGCAATGGCACTCTATCGCAGCGAACTTGACGGACTTTCTACAATACGTGAGCAGGAGTTTAATTACGAAATCGCATCACCAAACTATGTAGCATCAACTTCTGATACTACGCAAACAGAGCCTGTTACAGAGAGTGAAAATGCAGAAAGTTCTGACGATGAGGCAAGTGGTAACATGATTCCCGACACAGTTTCGCTTCCCGACCTTCCTCCTGTTCCCACTGCTACTCCATCGGCTGTTCGTTCATATCAATCAAGAACGAGCGTATATGAAACTGACTCCTCTGAGTCAAATGGTGAACTGCCAAGACGGCGTATTGAGGACGTTGTCGCTGCTCGCCGTGCGGCTATGCCTAAACAGCCTTCTAATTATGACGACGATGGTGAGGAAACTATCGTTTTAACTCCAAAGCCGAGATTTGAGTTTAACGATCTCCGCTTCGGTGAAAATTACGATCCAAACGAAAATTAAAATAGGCAAACTATAAAACAGAGTTTTTTACTCTGTTTTATGTTTCTGTCGTGTAAAACGGCGGAAAACTGCACATAGTATTTATATTACTTTTTACGTAAGGAGATACATCATGACGATAACAAACGATATTCGCTATGCAGGCGTAAACGACCACGTCACAGATTTATTTGAAGGGCAGTATAAAATTCCAAATGGTATCAGTTACAACTCCTACGTCATTCTTGACGAAAAGATTGCCGTAATTGATACTGTAGATGCCGCCTTTACTCACCAATGGCTTGACAATTTGGAGCATATTTTAGGTAATAGAAAGCCTGACTATCTCATTATACAGCACATGGAGCCTGACCACTCTGCAAACATATCTTCCTTTATGAAACTATATCCAAATGCTTGCGTTGTATCAAGTGCCAAGGCATTTGCAATGATGAATCAGTTCTTTGACATAGATTTTGCCGATAATCGTATTGTGATAAAAGATGGAGACAACCTTTCTTTAGGTAAACACAATCTTTCTTTCGTTGCCGCACCTATGGTACATTGGCCGGAGGTTATGGTAACTTATGATTCTTTTGACAAGGTACTGTTCTCTGCTGACGGATTTGGCAAGTTCGGTGCTTCCGATGTTGATGAGCCATGGCAAGATGAAGCACGCCGATACTATATTGGTATTGTCGGAAAGTATGGTGCACAAGTACAGCGTCTTTTGAAGAAGGTTGCTACTCTTGATGTTAACACTATCTGCCCACTTCATGGAACTGTGCTCAAAGAAAACCTTTCCTCTTATATAAATCTATACGATATTTGGTCGTCATACACTCCTGAAACAGATGGTATCGTTATTGCCTACACTTCTGTATACGGCAATACCCGTAAGGCTGTACATCGTCTTGCTGACGAGTTGAGAGTAAAGGGCTGTCCGCAAGTGGTATGTCATGACCTTGCTCGTTGCGATATGTCTCTTGCAGTAGCCGATGCGTTCCGCTATTCTAAACTTGTCCTTGCAACTACTACCTACAACGCAGGAATTTTTCCCTTTATGGAAACTTTTCTCCATGCACTGACAGAGCGTGGCTATCAAAACCGCATTGTTTCCTTTATAGAAAACGGCTCATGGTCACCTCTTGCGGCAAAAACTATGCAAAAGATTTTGGAAGGCAGTAAGAATCTCACTTTCGCAGAGCCTGTCGTTACTATTCATTCCGCACTTGATGCTACAAGCAGTGCAGACCTTTCTTCTCTTTGCGATGAACTTTGTCAGGAGTATCTTGCACAGAAAGACGAGACTGCTGACAAGCAGAACTTATCTGCACTATTCAAAATCGGATATGGTCTTTATGTAGTTACATCAAATGACGGTAAGAAAGACAACGGATTGATTGTAAATACAGTTTCTCAGGTTACAAGTACACCTAATCGTATTGCAGTTACCATAAACAAATCTAACTACTCACACCACGTTATTCGTCAGACAGGAAAAATGAATCTCAACTGTCTGTCAGTAGACGCACCGTTTCGTGTATTTGAAACTTTTGGTTTCCACAGTGGCAGAAATACCGACAAGTTTGCCGATACAGAAATTCTTCGTAGTGATAACGGGCTTGCGTTCCTGCCTCGTTTTATAAATGCGTTCATGTCGCTTAAAGTTGAGTCCTATGTGGATCTTGATAGCCACGGAATGTTTATCTGTACAATTACAGAATCCCGTGTAATTTCTGACATTGACTCTATGACCTACGCTTACTATCAGGCAAACGTCAAACCAAAGCCCGATACTGATGGAAAGAAAGGTTTTGTATGCACTGTATGCGGTTACGTATATGAGGGTGACACTCTTCCAGCAGATTTTGTTTGTCCATTATGTAAACACGGAGCGTCAGACTTTGAACCATTGGGACAATAATTCGTGTTTTGTCGTTTATGCAAAAAAAGCAATCGAATAGTCGCAGTTTTTACAAAAACCGTATGATAGACTATTTTATGAGTACGAGAGATATTCTCGTGCCTACAAGATTGTTTTATTAAAAGGAGTGTGTAAAAATGGGCGATAAGAAAATGCTCGCTATCAATGGAGGTCCCCAAGCAATCACCCACCCCCTTCCCTCAAGAGGTTCTATGGACCACAGAGAGAAGGCTGCAGTAGATGCTTTGTTTGACAAGGCAATTGCAGAAGGAAGTGCAATCGGATATAATGGTGCTGAAGAAGCGGCTCTTTGTGAGGAATTTGCAAACTACATTGGCGTTAAGTATGCTGATGGTGTAAGTTCCGGTACAAACTCTGTCTATGTAGCACTTCGTGCTTTGAATTTGCCTCCTTTCTCCGAGGTTATTGTAAGTGCAATAACTGATCCCGGCGGAATCATGCCTATCGTTATGTGTTGCTGTATCCCTGTTGTTGCTGATACCAAGAAGGGCTCTTACAACACTTGTGCAGAAGAAATCGAGAAGATGATCACTCCTCTCACAAAGGCAATTGTAGTTGCTCATATCGGTGGCGAGCCTGCTGATATGGTCGAGATTATGGAACTTGCAAAGAAATACGACCTCAAGGTTGTAGAGGACTGTGCACAGGCACACCACGCAAAACTCAACGGCAAGTTTGTTGGTACTTTCGGTGACATTGCAGGTATGTCCACAATGTTTGGTAAGCACCACAACACAGGCGGTCAGGGTGGCATCGTATTCACTGACAACGAAGAACTTTACTGGCGTGCTCGTCAATGTGCTGACCGTGGTAAACCTTTCGGTCTTCCTGCAGGTAGTACCAACTGCCGTGCAAATATTAACTCCAACCTTTCTGAAATCGGTGCGGCTATCGGTCGTGTACAACTTCGTAAACTTCCCGGTTTCGTTGAGGGTAGACGTCGTGTAGTTGCAAAACTTACTGAGGCGTTTAAGAATATCCCCTCTGTTAAGATTCCTGAACTTTCTGCAGGTGCTGAACACTCTTACTGGTGGTGGCGTCTTGGCATCAACTTTGATGGCCTTTCCTGCACAAAAGAAGAGTATCTCGATGCACTTATGGCTGAAGGTGTTATGCTTATATCTGACTACTCTTTCGCTTTTCCACACACACTTGACTGGTTCAAGAATAAGGTGGCATTCGGTGATGACGGATTCCCCTGGTCTGCTCCTCAGTACACAGGTAAGTACGGCATGGGTTGTGTATTTGAAACTCCCAATGCTAAGGAAGCAACAAAGTTGTTCTATAACCTTTACGTTTACGAGTCCTGGACTGACAGCGACATCGAAATGATTGTTAATGCTTACGCAAAGGTTGACGCAGCATTCCGTGACTAATAACATATATAAAATCGGAGCCAAGGCTTTTAGCCTTGGCTCTTTTTTGCAAAAAAGAACTTCCGATTTTTCGGAAGTTCTTTGTGATTTTATTCGCCCTGCTCCCAGTTGTGCCAGACGTTCTGGACGTCATCATTGTCGTCCAACGCATCAAGAAGTTTTTCCATGCTCTTAATGTCCTCTTCTGAGGAAAGTGTAATATACGTCTGAGGTACCATCTGCACCTCGGCAGTGACGAAACTTACGCCCTTTGCCTCAAGTGCTTCACGTACTTCGCTGAAGTTTGCTGGGTCAGTTAATATTTCAAAAACGTCGTCCTCTGCGGTAAAGTCCTCTGCACCACAGTCAAGGGCTTCCATCATAAATTCGTCCTCATCTCTGCCCTCTCGCTCTACAACAAGCACACCTTTCTGGTCGAACTGCCATGCAACGCTACCTTGTGCTCCCATGCCACGACCAAACTTGTCGAAGTAGTGTCTAATATCTGCAGATGTACGATTTTTATTGTCGGTCAATCCTTCAACAATCAATGCAATACCGTTAGGTCCGTAGCCCTCGTACGTTACGCTGTCGTAATTTGACGTATCTGTGCTTGACGCCTTTTGAAGCATACGATTGATATTATCGTTTGGAACGTTAGACGCTTTTGCTTTTGCGATAACGTCACGAAGTTTTGAGTTTGATTCTGGATTTGGACCGCCATCACGAATTGCAATAGCAATCATACGTCCCATCTGGGTAAAAATTTTCGCACGTTGTGCGTCAGTACCCTCTTTTTTGCGTTTGATATTTGCCCATTTGGAATGTCCGGACATAAACTGCCTCCTATATAGTAAATTGTATTGACTTAGTAAGGGGATTTAATCCCACAACATAGATTATACTAACTTTTTACCCCTTTTGCAAGTGGAATTGAGGCAAAAGAAGTAGAATTTCTATAAATTTCCCTTGCTCAATTCGGTACTTTCAACAATCTACCATAAAAGACGGACAATCGAAACGATTTATCCGTCTTTTGTATTTCAACTACAATGCAATTCGACACATTACGTCATACAGTTCTGAGTGGAATGTTGACTCCATATTAAGAGCCTCGGCAATATCTAAATCGGTCACTTCGTTTTGACGGAACACTACAACACGATTTGACTTACCCTCCATGAGTAAATCAACTGCATGAGAACCAAGTCGTGACGCAGTTACTCTGTCACGGCAAGTCGGTCTGCCGCCACGTTGTACATGGCCAAGTACAGTAACACGAGCCTCCATGCCTGTTTCCTCATGGATTTTATCAGCAATAGTCTGTGCATGACCGTAACCCTCAGCAACTATTATAATATGGTGGTTACGTCCGCTTATACGTCCGTTACGCATTTTCTCAAACACTTCAGTTTCAAAATCAAGTTCTTTCTCAGGCACAAGTGTCGCCGTTGCACCGCAAGCGATACCAACATACATTGCCAGATTTCCTGAATGTCTGCCCATAACCTCTACAACACTGCAACGCTCGTGGGATTGCATCGTATCACGAAGTTTGTCAATTGCCTCAAGAGCAGTATTGCAAGCCGTATCAAAACCTATCGTATAATCTGTGCAAGCAATATCGTTGTCTATCGTACCGGGGATAGCAATAGTGTTTATGCCATGCTTTGACAAATCTAACGCTCCTCTAAATGTACCATCTCCACCAATCGTAATGACACCGTCAATACCTAAGTACTTACACGTTGCCGCCGCTTTACGCTGGCCCTCCTCTGTGCGAAATTCGTCACATCGAGCGGTATACAGCATTGTACCTCCCTTTAACACGATACCGTCAACACTTCTTGCGTTAAGTTCTACAACATCACCGTTAATAAGTCCATTATATCCTCGGCGTATACCAAGGCACGAAATACCATGACCCATAGCAGTACGCACAACACTTCTTATTGCCGCATTCATTCCGGGGGCATCTCCACCGCTTGTAAGAACGCCGATTCGTTTAATAGGTTTCATATTTTCCCTCCCTATTTATTGCCCTGTCGTTAAATTTATGCTATACTGTTACTATACACTGATTTTAATATGTTTTCAAGGACATCGTGGAAATTATAATATTCTTCACAAAGGAGATACGTAATGAGCAACAATCTTTCTTTTATCATATCCGCATTGAAGGCTGAGTATCCCGATGCGGTCTGCTCTTTAGAATATAGCCAACCTCATGAACTTTTATTCTCTACACGATTAAGTGCTCAATGTACTGACGCACGTGTGAATATAGTCACTCGTGACTTGTACAAGCGATACACCTCTCTATCGGATTTTGCAACTGCTGATTTATGTGAGTTAGAGGAGTATATACGTCCTTGTGGTTTCTACCATACAAAAGCAAAGGACATAATCGCCTGTGCAAATATGCTTCTTTCTAAATTTGACGGCATTATTCCTGATGATATTGATACTCTTGTCACGCTCCCGGGCGTTGGCAGAAAGACGGCAAATCTCATTGTAGGTGACTTGTACCACAAGCCTGCTATCGTTGCAGATACTCATTGTATTCGTCTTTCAAACAGACTTGGTCTTGCAAATTCAACTGATCCTAAAAAGGTGGAAATGCAGTTAAAGGCCATTATCCCTCAAAGCGAATCATCTGATTGGTGTCACCGACTCGTACTTCATGGTCGAGCAGTATGTCAAGCACGAAAGCCCAACTGTGACAAGTGTTGTCTGCGTTCTGTCTGTCCGTCCGCTTAGCCAAAGCCGCCTAAATTAGGGCGGCTTTTTTGCGTTTATTTCATTTTGTCACATTATTTGCCAATATCACATATACTATATTGACAACTGACGCAGGAGGCGATATGACATGACAAACGACTTGGAAGCGTTGGCACGTTCTCTCATGAGTGGGAAAGCGTCCCCCAAAATTGCCAAAGGACTTGAACGTCTTGTAACACTTGGTAATACACCAGAGGGGAAACAAATATTAACTATGCTGTCCCAAAGTGGCAGTGAGTCAGTAAAGACAGCGGCACAAGCAGCACTTTCAGGTGATAAGGATACGGCAAAGCAAGCACTTATGGCTCTCTTTTCCACGAAAGAAGGGGCAGCACTTGCCGCAAAACTTATGGAAGTATTAACTCAATAGCAGATAAATAAGGTGGTGACGATATGGAAACAGAAGTTTTAGACGTAGAAAATGAAATAACTGCCGATAATGTAACTGTTGACTCAAGTAGTAGCGAAGATATGCCCGATTTATCGGCACTTATTGACGTTGCAATGAAAGCAGCACCGACCATTCTTTCATCGTTGGGGCAAGGCAGTGATTTATCATCACTTATGTCAATGCTTGGTGGTACAAACCAAAATGTAGGCACATCTTCCACAAGTGAAAATAATAGTCCAATTCGTTCCAAAAGCAGCGAAAAGACACAACTTTTGCGAGCATTAAAGCCATATTTGAAACCCCAACGTGCAAGTAAAATTGATCGTGCTCTTTCCGCATTGGAAACGGCATACGCCGCAAAAACCGCACTTAATCTGTTTTCTGCTGGAAACGGGAAGGGCAACTGACGTCCTTCCTTTCGGTGTAAATCCGCCATATAAGGAGTCGATGCCATGTACAATCGCTATCTTTCAGGAGAATACATACCTACCATGCCTCCCAATGATGATACTGTCAGTTTAACTGAATGTGAGTCTTGTGACAATACTCCATGTGAAAGTGACACAGCAGTAGAATGTAAAGGTGAGTCGACGCCAAAGAAGTCTAAACTTGACCTTTCAAGTATACTGCAAAATATCCACTTTGATACAGACGATTTGCTGTTGCTTGCTATCTTATGGCTTCTTCTTCGTGACAATGATGATAACGATATTATTCTGATAGTAATTGCGTTGTTTGTAATGGGTATATTTTGATATGAAAAATCCCCGAATCCTTTGATTCGGGGATTTTAACACAATTACATTTACGCTGCTTTTTTCTTCTTATCTAAAAACCAAACAATGAAAAGTGCGACAGAAAGGATTGCAATAGATGCAACGATACAGATTGCAGCGTTCTGTACGAAACCTGCAATAAGGTACGCAAAGACACAGCATACAGCAACCAGCGTTGCATAAGGAAGTTGTGTTGAAACGTGGTTAATATGGTTACACTGTGCACCAGTTGATGACATAATAGTAGTATCAGAAATTGGTGATATGTGGTCGCCATACACCGCACCTGCAAGAGTTGCGGAAATGATAATGATTTGAAGTGTAGGAGAAACGCTGCCTATGCTTGCACAGATACCAAGAGCGATTGGAATAAGAATACCAAATGTACCCCAAGATGTACCTGTTGCAAACGCAAGAAGTCCTGCTATGATAAAGATGATTGCAGGGAGAAGTTCTATTGAAATATTAGATGCTTCAACAAGGCCGCCAACAAATGCACCTGTATTTAAGTAATCTGCACCGCAAACACCGCTGATTGTCCAAGCAAGTACAAGGATAATGAGAGAGGGTACCATGGTCTTAATACCGTCTGTGATACCGTCCATAAATCCTCTGAAAGTCAATACCTTACGAGGAACAAACAGGAAGAACGCAACTATCAAGGAGGCAAAGCCACCCCATACAAGAGACGTGTTAGCGTCAGTATTACCAAATGCCTCAAGAATGTTTGATGCTCCGCCGGTAAACAAACCGCCGGTGTAAAGCATTGCAATAATTGTAATAACAATCAAAGAAACAATTGGGATAATAAGGTCGTATACTTTACCTTTTTTGGAGATTTCCATACCTGTGTCTGCGTTGTTTGCAACTGCAGAATTCTCACTGCCCTCTGCCTGAGCCTTCTGCTCAAACTTCTTCATAGAGCCGAAGTCAAACAACTTAACAGATAAGAATGTAAGCATTATTAAGGTAAGAATTGCATAGAAGTTAAATGGGATAGTCTGAAGGAAAGTACCGAAACCGTCTGCAATACCTGCATCTTGAATTGTACTGCCGACAGATACTGCCCAACTGGAGATAGGTGCAATAATACAAACAGGTGCTGCCGTTGCGTCAATGATATACGCAAGTTTCTCACGTGAGATACGATGTTTATCTGTTACAGGACGCATAACAGTACCGACTGTAAGACAGTTAAAATAGTCATCAACGAAAATCAATGCACCAAGAGCAGATGTTGCAAGCATTGCTCCCGAACGCTTCTTGATTTTGTTGGCAGCCCAGTTACCATAAGCATAAGAGCCTCCTGCTTTTGTAACAACTGCCACAAGTGCTCCAAGCAGACATAAGAACAAAACGATAAATGCGTTGCCGCCGATTTTGTCACCCATAATAACGAAAAGTGACTCAACAGCGTTAATTACATTGCCACCACTATAAATGAGCACGCCTGAAAGAATACCTATAAGCAGTGACGAGATGACCTCTTTGGTCAAAAGAGCAAGTGCGATTGCAATGATTGGGGGAATAATTGACAACCAAGAATAATCCATTTGACACTTCCTTTCGAGTGGGTTCACTCTATATTTGTTGAAAATTATAGCATATTTTGTCAGATTTTGCAAGTACTCCATAAAAAATTGTTAATCTGTATGTCACAATATGTTCTAAATTTCAACATACACGTCCATCGACTACCGTAAACTTGCTTCCTTCCGCTTAAAATGTGACAAAACCCTTGAAATTTTGAGAAAAATATCGTATAATAGAGTTACGGAATTGTAAATATGTGTAAGATTTTTGGACAGCCATATCTGTCTGTTTATCCCAATCACGATTTCATTTCGCCATTTTCCATAGTTGATGGTTACTTTGAGTTTACGGAGGTGTGTCTGCCATGTATCAAATCGGTGATAAAATCGTGCATCCTATGCATGGTGCAGGTGTTATTGATGATATTGTCACCAAAAATGTTTCAGGCACGACGAGAGAGTATTATCTCCTACGTCTGCCTACCGGCAGTGTCACCGTCTTAATTCCTATTTCCAGTTGTGAGTCAATCGGAATTCGTCCGATAATTTCTAAAGATGAGGCTCAGACTCTTCTTTCGTCTATCGACAGTATCGTATGTGAGGACGAGTCTAACTGGAACAGGCGTTATCGTGAAAATATGGACCATATAAAAAGCGGCAACTTAACGGAAGTTGCCTGTGTTATCAAAAGTCTGACGGCACGTGAATTACGTAAGCCGTTGTCAACAGGTGAGCGAAAAATGCTGTCCTCGGCAAAACAAATTCTCTATTCAGAACTTGAACTTGCCATGAACTGCTCCGAGTGCGAGTTGGATGCTCACATCCGCCGCTGTTTGGAAAAATAATCTCCTTTTTGGGAGGTCAGAATATGCTTTTTAGGAAGAAAAAACCGTCAAGCAATTTAGATTTTTACTGTAGTGCAGTAGTAGCCGCTGCAGGCAGTTCATCACGTATGGGTGTGAACAAACTTCTACTTGACCTTAATGGTATTCCTGTCCTTGCCCGTACTCTTATGAGTCTTGAGGCGTGTGACGATGTACACGAAATAGTATTAGTATGCCGTAGTGAAGACATTGTCGTTTATGCCGACCTTGCCACCACCTACGGCATTACAAAACTCTCACAAGTAGTAAAAGGTGGAAGTAATCGTGTTGAAAGTGTTGTGGCAGGTATTTCAAACACTTCAAATAAGACAACCCATGTTGCCGTGCACGATGGAGCAAGACCCCTTGCCACTGCCGCACTTATATCTCGTGTAATTCGCCTTGCAGTTTCTACAAATGCTGCAATTCCTGTCGTACCTGTGAAAGATACGATAAAGAGAGTGGAACGTGGGTTTATTACCCAGACCCCTGATAGAGCCGTACTCTATGGTGCACAGACTCCACAAGTTTTTGATATAGACTTAATTAAAGGTGCTCTCCACAACGCACAAATTTCCGGTATCCAAGTGACGGACGATGCATCGGCGGTAGAGGCTCTTGGCGTTACTGTGTACACAGTTGACGGTGACTATACTAATATTAAAGTCACAACACCTGAAGATATTGCCGCCGCAACGGCAATTCTTACGGGCGGTTATTAGAAAGGATTTAGACCATGCGAATAGGACACGGCTACGATGTACATAAGTTGGTTGATGACCGCCCTTTGATTTTAGGCGGTGTAAATATTCCCTACGAAAAAGGGTTACTCGGTCACTCTGACGCTGACGTACTTCTCCACGCTGTTATGGACGCTTTGTTAGGTGCCGCCGCTTTAGGCGATATTGGAAAGCATTTCCCCGACACCGACAATCAATATAAAGGTATTGCAAGTACCATACTCCTTGAACGTGTTGCAGATTCTATAAAAAGTGAGGGGTATCGCCTCGGCAATCTCGATGTAACCGTTATTGCACAGCGTCCGAAACTTGCGACTTTTATTCCTAAAATGCGTGAAAATATTGCATCTATTCTTTGTACTGACCCCTGTAACGTCAATGTTAAAGCGACAACAGAGGAACATTTAGGCTTTACAGGACGTGGCGAGGGCATATCGGCACACGCTGTATGCATTTTACTGCCTCTTTAATATTCACACAGAAAGGAATTTACCTATGACTAAACCCGAAAAGGTAAAACTTTTGACTATTGTACTTTATGTGTTGACTTGGCTATCCCTTATAGGACTTGGTATGTCAATAGCACAAGATTATTCCATATATAATACGCAGGCAAACTCCGCACCATTTTTTACATTCGTTCTTTTACGTGTCGCTCAGTTTGGTTCTATTGCCGCTATCTGTTATTTCTTTGGCAGACTTCTTAAAAATCAAAGTAAATCAAAGTAAATCAAAGTGAAATACTAAAACCCCGATTTCGTATGAAATCGGGGCTTTAATTCACTTAGAATACGCAATATGTGTCCATGTACTTTTCCATTGCCTCGAAAACTTGCGTGTAACCGCCGTCTGATTTAAGATATTCGTATATGTCACGAACATCAATAATGGAGTGTACATGAATACCATACTCTTTTTCAACTTCCATAATGGCTGTTGTGCCTGCAGTCTGTCCAACCTCGCAACGATTGACGGAGATAAACATATCCGTAACAGTTACATCAGCACAGCCACGTACAATAGGCATCGTTTCACGAACGGCTGTGCCTGCGGTGATAACGTCCTCAATAATGATTACTTTCTCACCGTCTTGTGGCTTGTATCCAACTATTGAACCGCCTTCGCCGTGATCCTTAACCTCTTTGCGATTATAGAAGAATGGCTTGTCAATTCCGTACTTTAAGTACAGTGCAGATGCGGCAGAGTTTGCAAGGGTGATTCCCTTGTAAGCAGGGCCAAACATTGCATCAAAGTCACCGCCACAGACTTCCATAATCTTTGCGGCATAAAACTCACCGAGTTTTGCACTTTGAGCACCGGTTTTATAGTTGCCTGTATTGACAAAATAAGGAGTCTGACGACCGCTTTTTGTCGTAAAGTTTCCAAATCTAAGGACGTCTGCCGACATCATAAACTCAATAAACGCTCTCTTTTCAGGTGTAAGCATTGTCTTTTCTCCTATTTCTCGTCCTGCTTACGAATATCAACACGGCGGATTTTACCGCTGATAGTCTTTGGCAGTTCTGTAACAAATTCAATTATACGAGGATACTTGTAAGGTGCTGTCGTATGCTTAACGTGATCTTGCAACTCCTTAACAAGTTCATCGGACGGCTTATAGTTCTTTGTCAAAACTATTGTAGCCTTTACTATCTGACCACGCTTTGGGTCAGGTACCGCAGTAATTGCCGTTTCAAGTACGGCTGGGTGAGTAAGTAATGCACTCTCTACCTCAAACGGGCCGATACGATAGCCGGAAGATTTGATAACATCATCATTTCTGCCAATGAACCAAATATAGCCGTCCTCGTCTTTCCATGCCATATCTCCAGTATGGTAGTATCCACCGTAGAAACTCTTTGCGTTCTTTTCTTCGTTCTTCCAATACTCTACAAACAGACCTGCCGGTCTGCCGTCTGCTATTGGAATACATATCTCGCCCTCTGCTCCGACTTCACACTCGTCACCGTTTTCGTCTAACAGTTTAATGTTAATCCATGGCATTGGCTTGCCGGTAGAACCTGCCTTTACTTTTATCCACTTGGGAGTTGCAATCATAACGGGAGTTTCCGTCTGACCAAATCCCTCACGAATTTCAAGTCCTGTAAATTCCTTCCAACGATTGAACACTTCTGCGTTAAGTGGCTCACCTGCCGTATAGCACGCACGAAGTGATGTTAGGTGGAACTGGGACAAGTCCTCTTTAATGAAGAAACGATATATGGTAGGTGGTGCACAGAACGTAGTCAGGTTATGACTTTCAATTTGATGTAACAAGTCAAGAGGCTGGAATCGAGTGCCGTAATCGTATACGAAAATTGCCGCACCGCATATCCACTGTCCGTAGAGTTTACCCCACGCACACTTTGCCCAACCTGTATCGGCAACTGTCAGGTGCAGATCGTCCTCACGAAGATCCTGCCAAAACTTCGCCGTAAGAATATGGCCTAAAGGATATACAAAGTTGTGGGTAACCATACTTGGCATACCACTTGTTCCGCTTGTAAAGTAGCAGAGCATTATATCCTCATTTTTTGTTGCCATATCCCCTTTTGGACGAGCAAATACGTTACTTGCGTCGTCCATTAGTGCCGTATAATCCAAAAATCCCTCACAATTTCCGTCAACTATAAGTTTTTGGACACTGTCTCCTACTGCCTCATTTATGTAGCCGCAAAGTTGCTCATCATATACTGTGACAAGGAGTTTTACCTCTGCCTTTTCTACACGATACTTAATATCCTTGGCTGTCAACTGATGTGTAGCCGGGATAGCAGTTGCTCCTATTTTGCATAGTGCAAGTATAGTAATCCAAAACTCAAAACGGCGTTTTAGAGTAAGCATGACTCGGTCACCTTTTTTAATGCCAAGTCCCACTAACGCATTTGCCGCCTTGTCGGAAAGACGTTTTAATTCACCGAAAGTGAAAGTACGCTCGTCACCTCGGTCATTACACCAAACGAGTGCACGTTTATCGGGAGAAATCTTCGCCCATTCGTCTATAATATCATAGGCGAAGTTGAAATTCTCCGGCACTTTGATAGTGAAATTTTTCTTAAAGTCCTCATAGGACTCATATTCAGTCCTACAATATTTTTCAATCAATCCCACGATATTCCTCCTCAGATAACGACAATAAGCACTTGGGCAGGTGTACCGCCGATTGCTTTCATGCCGTGGGGATTGCCTGAGTCAAAATACAGGGAATCGCCCTCATTGATAGTCAGTTCATTTTCACCTATTATTATTTTGAATGAGCCTGACAAGCAGTAGTGATACTCATGTCCGGTATGTACGTTGACGTGGTACGGCTCGTCATCTTGTGACGGTGCGATAGTTACGAGAAATGGTGATACCTTTCTATCTGCGAAATTTGCCGCTAAATCTGTATACTTATAAGCACTTGAGCGTTCCACTTCCACACCCTTATTCTTTCGAGTAACGCTGTACACATGGAGTTTTGCAATATCACCTGTAATCAGTTCTGAAATGCTGACGTTCAAGGTGTTGGACATATCGTAGAGCACGGAGATTGGAATATCCACTTCTCCCGACTCATATTTTTTATACTCAGCGGCAGGCACACCCATTGCTTCAGCAAGTTCTGCACCTGTCATATCTGACAGTTCTCGAATAGCACGCATACGCTCCGCAATTTCTTTGTTGTGGACAGACATAGTCTATGCTCCTTTCAAAACAAAATAGGTCTATATGTCACTTTGTAAGCAGGGGGTATCCCCTGCTTACAAAAATTTACATATCCATACCAAGATTTATTGCCTTCATGTTAAGTTCAAACATCTCAGGCTTATTTGCCGGTACTATCTTCTTCATTGCAGTTTCAATAGTTGCACGGCTGACGAAGTCAAGTTCACGAAGAATTTTGCCTGTCAGTACGATATTTGCAAGTTTTACCATGTTATTGTCACGTGCAATAGATGTTGAGGGTACATAGAAAGATGCGATATCGTCACGCTCTGCCTTACGCTCAATCATAGATGAGTCGATAAATGCCTTACCGCCTGCCTCAAGCATTGGTTCATACTTGTCAAGTGATGGCAAATTCATAACGGCAATAGCGTTTGGCTTTGTGATAACGGGAGAACCGATTGGGCTGTCGCTGATGGATACGGCAACAGAAGCCGTACCGCCACGCATTTCAGGACCGTAAGAGGGAAGCCATGATACCTCAAGACCCTCCAACATACCTGCATACGTCAAAAACTTACCTGCGAACAGTATGCCCTGACCGCCGAAGCCGGCGATGATGATTTTATGATTGATGCTCATTTCCGTCTTCCTCCCTTATTCCTTTGTTATGTCCTTGTAGACGCCCATTGGATAGTAGGGCATCATGTTTTCTCTAAGCCAGTCAAGTGCCTTGACAGGAGAAAGACCCCAGTTTGTAGGACAAGTGGAAAGAACTTCTACGATAGAAAAGCCCTTGCCGTCAAGTTGACACTGGAATGCCTTCTTAATGGCCTTCTTTGCGGCATTGACATTCTTTGGACAGTCAACAGCAACACGCTCTGCGTATGCTGTACCTGAAAGTGTAGAGAGCATCTCACATACACGAACGGGGTATCCGTTAATCTTTGTATCACGTCCGTAAGGTGTTGTCTGTGTCACCTGACCGGGAAGTGTGGTAGGTGCCATCTGACCACCTGTCATACCGTAAATTGCGTTGTTGACAAAAATAACGGTGATGTTCTCGCCTCTTGTAGCAGCGTGTACAGTTTCTGCCGTACCGATTGCCGCCAAGTCACCATCGCCCTGGTATGTAAATACGACAGAGCCTTCAGTAGAACGCTTAACACCTGTTGCGACAGCAGGTGCACGGCCGTGTGCCGCCTCAATCATATCACAGTTGAAATAATCGTATGCCATAACGCTGCAACCAACAGGTGCGACACCTATTGTCTTGCCCTCGATGCCTAACTCGTCAATAACCTCAGCAACAAGACGATGGATAATGCCGTGGGTACAACCAGGGCAATAGTGGGTTGGTACATCGCACAGTGCATGGGGTCTGTCAAATACTACGCTCATATCTAAAACCTAACCTTTCATAAGTCTTACAAATTGTTGGCTTCACGGAGTTTTGCAACAATTTCTTCAGGGGTGATAACGATACCGCCTGTGCGGTTAGCAAGAAGTACAGGACGTGCACATTCGATAGCAAGGCGAACATCATCAATCATCTGTCCCATGCTATGCTCAACTGCAACAAATGCCTTTGCAGTAGGTACTTTTGCCTTGAGTGCTTTCTCAGGGAACGGCCACAGGGTGATGGGACGAATCATACCAACTTTCAAGCCCTCTGCTCGTGCTTCTGCGATAGCATTCTTACAGATACGAGCAGTTGTGCCGTAAGCGACAATTACAATATCTGCATCGTCTAACATATACTCTTCCCAACGAGCCTCATGTTCCTTAATGTATGCGTAACGCTCATAGCGTTCCATAACAGTCTTTTCAAGAATTTCAGGCTTTAAGTAGAGAGAGTTTACAATATTATGTTCTCTTTCAAGTTTTGTACCGTTTGTTGCCCATGTTTTTGGTGGCAATTCACGAGGAGTATGCTCCTTAAATTCAACAGGCTCCATCATCTGACCTATCATACCATCACCTAAAATCATAGCAGGCATACGATAGATGTCAGCAAGGTCGAATGCATCTTTAACAAGGTCGCACATTTCCTGAATGTTTGCAGGAGCAAATACGAGAAGTTGGAAGTCACCGTGAGCAAGGCCATGAGTAGCCTGATTATAGTCAGACTGAGCAGGCTGAATACCGCCAAGACCGGGGCCTCCACGCACAATGTTAATAATAACGCAAGGGAGATCCGCACCTGCAAGGTAGGAAATACCCTCTGCCTTAAGGGATATACCTGGTGAAGATGAGGAAGTCATAGCACGCTGACCGGCCGCTGCTGCACCGTATACCATGTTAATAGCCGCAACTTCGCTCTCTGCCTGAAGATATGTGCCGCCCACCTTGGGCATACGCTTTGCCATATATGCGGCAACTTCAGTTTGGGGTGTGATTGGATATCCAAAGAAATTACGACAGCCTGCCTGAATGGCTGCTTCTGCAAGGGCTTCGTTTCCCTTCATCAATACTTTCTCTGCCATAATATTACCTCCTTACTTCTCTACAACGATTGCCACATCAGGACACATCGTTGCACAGATAGCACAGCCAATGCACTTGTCGGGGTCTGTACATTCAGCAGCACTGTAACCTTTTTTGTTGAATTTTGTCTTTGACAATTGGATTATCTTCTTGGGGCACACCTCTACACAAAGACCGCAGCCTTTACAGGTATCCTCCTTAAATGTTACCTTTGCCATTTCTATATTCCTCCATTTCGAATAAAATCAGAATATCTGCCATGCTTCTTTCGTATAAATATCAATCGCCCACGGTTTTGCCTCTGTCTTAGTAAACGGAATATCTCGTCTATGTGACGTAGCAAGAAGCGGTAAAGACGTGGTGCGACAAACATCATTTGCAAAGGGCAAGGATTTTTCAATAGTTTCCTCTGTCGTTTCCTTACCTAAGTTTGAGTTATTTACAACGCCTGTAAACGAAAGGCGTGATGCCGCCTCTATTTCCGCCATAATTCCCTGTATCTCTTTGGCACTTTGAGTCAAATAGCGGTAGGCATTGATTACCAAAATCATATCATAGCCTGCATTTTCAAGACGCTGTGCGTACTGTCCCAATGCAATAGCACCTGCATCGTCACCTCCAACATCAATAACGACACGGGCATCTTGGTGCGTGAAAATAGACTGAACCGTAGCAGGAAGTGACGGTAAATCCACGTTTGTATTTGCAAACTCCGGTGAAATCAACTCAACTCCTGCTTTTGCAAGAATGTCCTCGCTGTCTTTCGTGCGAAAATATGGGTTTACAGTATCCACATCGCACAAAATCACTCTATCATACTGTTTGCGGAGATTAAGTGCGTAATTTACCGCCAAATTCGTCTTTCCGCTGCCGTAATGGCCCGCAAAAATCGTAATTCGTTTGTCGGTTTTGAGCATTTGTCTACCTCTTTCTCACGAAAATGTGTCTTATTAAAACTGCGAAAACAGACTGTCGCTACCAAAGTCCGACAGTCTGTTTTGCTCAAAGTCGGACTATAGTAGTCCGTAAAAATCTTACGCTTTAACCTTCTTGAGACGAACGAATCTGGGCAAGCCGTTTTCACGAGGAAGTTGGGTTTCGCCCTGAATGAGAGGAAGTGCATAGTCGATGAATGCCTGTGTCATGCCGTTACCTTCCTCGTTAATCCACTCTATCGGTACTTTCTTCTCGGTGTTTGCAACGATGTCAAGGTCAAAGAGTTTGATGTTGCACACATACTTGCCGTCAACATAACTTCTCTCGTAACCAACCATCTTATCGGTAACACCTGCAACTGCATTCTCAACAGCCGCCTTACCGGAAGCAAAACTTTCCTCAACGTCAGTCTGGGAAGCACAGTGTGCTGCACATCTCTGGAGCAGAGAAAGTTCGATACCACGAACCTTAGCACCTGTACGCTCCTTAATTACATTAGCAAGATAGGAAGCAAGACCGCCAAGTTGTGCATGACCAAAGGAGTCCTTTGTCTTGGAAAGGTCAGAGCCGTACTCGGTGATAAACTTGCCATCTTTGTCATGAATACCCTCGGAAACTGCGATGATACACTTCTTCTGTGCAGCATAGATACGCTCTACATCTGCAAGGAATTTGTCCATATCGAAGTCAACTTCGGGAAGGTAGATAAGGTCAGGACCACAACCTGTTGCAGATGCAAGACCTGCAGCAGCGGTAAGCCAACCTGCGTGACGGCCCATGCACTCGATAACGGTAATCATACCTGTATCGTATACACGAGCATCGTGGTAAACTTCCATACAGGAAGTAGCGATATACTTAGCAGCAGACGCAAAGCCGGGGCAATGGTCAGTTCCTGCAAGGTCGTTGTCAATAGTCTTTGGGATACCCATGATGCGGCACTCATATCCGTTTTTAAGCATATACTTGGAAATCTTGTTACAAGTATCCATGGAGTCGTTACCGCCGTTGTAGAAGAAATAACGAACGTCATACTTCTTAAAGATTTCTAAAATTCTCTTATAATCGGTTTCGTCTTCTGCACTATCCTTGAGTTTGTAACGGCAAGAACCGAGTGCAGATGAGGGGGTATACTTCATAAATGCAAGTTCTGTGGGATCTTCCTTACCCATATCAATAAGATTATCATCTAATACGCCCTTGATTCCGTTACAAGCACCAAGTACACGAGTGATATTCTCATTTTCAAGTGCTGTTTTAATTGCACCGTATGCACTTGCGTTGATTACTGCGGAAGGACCTCCGGACTGTCCGATGATACATGCACCTTTTAACTGACTCATTTGAAATGACCTCCGTTTGTTTTTGTTTTTAATTTATATGTCGCACGCTTACACCAAGGGTAAAAAGTATGCTTATGTTTTTAGTATAATATATCACATTTTCTATAGAAAATCAATTTTTTTCTTTCATTTCGGTTGTTTTACCAAAACAGCCAAAAAATGGCGGTTATTTCTCAACAGTTTGACGTATTTTGTGAAAAATCGGCTATTTTGAAAGAAACTATTGCATAAACTCTTGATTTATTTTGAATTTATGGTAAACTATAATACAGAAATCAAAAGTATTCGCCGGTACTATATTTAAGTACTTTTTGGCAAATCAATTTATAAAGGAGAATCGTTATGGCACTCGTTAACACCACAGAAATGTTCAAGAAAGCATACGACGGCGGCTACGCTATCGGTGCTTTCAACGTAAACAACATGGAAATCATTCAGGGTATCACAGAGGCTGCTAAAGAAGAAAATGCACCTCTTATCCTCCAGGTTTCCGCAGGTGCTCGTAAATACGCAAACCACACCTATCTTGTTAAACTTGTTGAGGCTGCAATTATCGAAACCGATCTTCCAATTGCACTCCACCTTGACCACGGCGACACATTTGAACTTTGTAAGTCTTGTATTGACGGCGGTTTCACCTCAGTTATGATTGACGGTAGCCACCATTCTTTTGAGGACAATATCGCTCTTACTAAGCAGGTTGTTGAGTATGCTCACGCTCACGGCGTAACCGTAGAGGGTGAACTTGGCCGCCTTGCAGGTATCGAGGACGCTGTTAACGTATCTGCTGAAGATGCTTCCTACACTCGTCCTGAAGAAGTTGAAGAATTCGTTACTAAGACAGGCGTTGACTCTCTTGCTATCGCTATTGGCACAAGCCACGGTGCATACAAGTTTACCGCTGCTCAGTGCACACGTAACGAAAAGGGCGTTTTGGTTCCTCCTCCCCTTCGTTTCGACATTCTTGAAGAAGTTTCACGCCGTCTCCCCGGCTTCCCCATTGTTCTTCACGGTTCTTCTTCCGTTCCTCAGGATTTCGTAAAGATGATCAATGAAAACGGCGGCAAGATGCCCGATGCAGTTGGTATCCCTGAAGAACAACTTCGTAAGGCTGCTACCTCTTCCGTTTGTAAGATCAACATCGACTCCGACCTTCGTCTTGCAATGACTGCTTCCATTCGTTCTCACTTCAACGAGCATCCCGACCACTTCGACCCCAGACAGTATCTCAAGCCCGCTCGTGAGAATATCAAGAACATCGTTCGCCATAAACTTGTCAACGTTCTCGGTTGTAACGGCAAGGCATAAGTTAAGTAAATATAAGGAGCGAGAACTGCGGTTTTCGCTCCTTTTCTACTTGTGGCAAATAGATTATCAGATTGGACGAAAAAGAGATGAATAGACAAAAACTGATAGATTATATTTTACTCATACTTAAAGGTATTGTAGTCGGTTTTGGTGCTATTATGCCTGGTATCAGCGGTGGTACACTATGTGTAGCCTTTGGAATGTACAAACCTATACTTAACGTACTTTCCCACCCATTTAAGACACTTAAAACCGACGGCATACGGCTGTTTTTCTTTATTCTTGGCGGTGGACTCGGTTTTGTAGGGCTGTCAGGCCTTGCAAGTATGCTTATGGCTGCCGACAGTTTTGCAGTCACTTTAGTATTCATTGGCTTTATCTTAGGTACACTGCCTGACTTATGGAATGAGGCTGGAGGTAAGAAAAAGCGAACCGTATCTTCATATTTCTTTGCCTTTTGCGGTTTTCTATTCCTTTCAGCAATACTCCTAACACTTCGCTCAGGCGGTGGATTTGTCATAGAGGCCGGATTTGGCGGATTTTTCCTGTGTGGTATTTTGTGGGGTCTTAGTTTTGTAGTGCCCGGTCTTAGTTCTTCCACGCTACTAATCTTCTTCGGTCTGTATCAGCCAATGCTTGAAGGAATTTCTCGTCTGTCAATCCCTGTGTTATTCCCCTTGGGTATCGGCGTTTTACTTTGCATTTTACTTCTCCCAAGAGGAGTAAACGCACTGTTTGATAAGTACCACAGCCAATGTTCTCACGCAATTATAGGTGTCGTTACCGCAAGTATGGTAGCAGTTTTGCCCACAGAATTGTTTGCGTCTGTGTCAAACGGACTTTTCGGTATTTTGTATATTACCATAGGTTTCCTTGTGTCTCACTTTGCAGGTCGATACTGTAATTCGCTTACAAGCATATAAAAATGCCGACAGGTTTTAGACCTGTCGGCATAAATTATTTGCTTATTATTCTGCTGTTTCTTCTACAGTATCAACTTTTTTCTTTTCGCCGATGCTAAGGATAAGGTTCATAATGATACCGAAGATTGCAGCACCTGCGATACAGGGAATATTCATACCGAAGAAAGGAATGTTGCCGCCGAATGCGTAGTTACCGCCGATACCAAGTACCATAACAGATGCGATAACTGCAATGTTTTTAGCGGAGAACATATCAACCTTATGGTCGATCATGATTGCGATACCCTGTGCAGCGATAGCACCGAAAAGGTAGATTTCAAGGCCGCCGATAACTGCTAAAGGAATACCGTAGATGATACCGATAAGGGGTGTGAAAAAGGAGATAATCATAGCGATAATTGCTGCAGCAGCGATTACCGGTACGCTAAATACTTTCGTGATAGCCATTGTGGAGATGTTCTCACCATAGTTTGTACCAGCAGGGCCACCAACTACGCCGGAAATCATATCACAGATACCGTCACCGATAAGGTTGCGGTCAAGCAAGTCGATCATACGATATTTAAGGCTCTTGCCCTTATTCTTTGCTACGTTGTTTACATAGATATCAAGTTGATACATATGTGCTGTGGACTCCGGGATTGTTGCAATAGCGATAGGCATAATTGCAATTGCTGCTGTCCATGATACCTTTGGGAATGTGAAAGCAGGAATAGCGAAGATTGAGCCATCGCCAAGTTTCCAGAGAGAAGCCTCAAGTGCTTCAGGAGGCATTGCACGGAACAAACTTACGTCTGTGCAAAGCAAGATGATACCTGCTGCTAAACAGCCAGTCAATGCACCAAGAAGAAGAGGCAACTGACCTAAAAGTCCCTTTAAGTAGCGAGAGTAGATAACTGTTGAGAACAAAGTAATAAGTGCAACCAAAAGCCACAAACTGTTCTCTGTTGGTGTGCCTGCGGTACTAACTGCATCACCAAGAGCGTTGCCTGCAAGGGTAAGACCGATAATCATAGCAACCGGGCCTGTGATAGATGCAGGTAGAATTTTCTCAACTGCTTTTGCACCACAGAACTTAACAATTAAGCCGGCAACAATGGAAACAATACCGGAAAGAATAATACCAAACTGTGCGTACTGAATTGCTTCAGGAGGCAAAATTCCATTTACTTTCTCAAATCCCTCTGCTGCACACATACTTGCAATAGCGGTTAGGTATGCAAAACTGGAACCGTAGTAAAGTGGGATTTTCTTGCCTGTGATCAAGATAAAGCAAAGAGTTGCAAGACCACTTGCGAAGATTGTGGTGGAAACTTGGAAGCCGGTGATGAGTGCGACTGTTACCGTCGCAGGGAACATAACGATTACTTGCTGAATTGCGTAGAGAAACAATTTCCATGTGGTTGGGCGTTCGTCGGGCAAATAGCCGACAATTTGTTTTTGTTTGCTCATTGACTGATCCCCTCATTTTTATAAAATTTTTTTGGCACAATGTGCCGTGGCTTTTCTGCAAACAAGTATAACAGAAATATGGAAATTTGTAAAGGCGTTTTTACAAATAATATGACAAAATTTTCAAAAACACCCACAAATTTTCAAGATGATATGTTAAAATAGGAAAATAACGGACGGAAATTTCTTCCGTCCGTTCAGAGTATTATTTACTTAGTTTAACTATCCTAAAATCGTATAGTCGGGTGGTAATGCAAATACGGTTTCGTCATAGACTCCAACAGTAAGAGAGTCTACATCACAAGTAAATATAGGTGTCGTTTCCTTGGTCACGGCACCATAAATTAAAAGGCCCTCTGCAAGAGATACGTAATACTCATACAAATACTTTAAGTTTTTATCTTGTGCCGCCACGTAAATACACGGAATTTCGTTGTATGTGTCGTAGCGTGCCTCAACTATTTGAGATGAGTCTTGTGCCAACACGTCCTCGTAAGTCAATATACCTGCCGATGCATCAGAGGAAAAAGACCCTCTTGCATACGTTTCGTACGTTGTGCTACCCTCGTTCCAAAGATATGCTTTATCATTCCAGTACACCTCATTTCGTATCGTGCCGTCAGATACTGTACGTGTACGAGAGTTGCCGTCTTTTACCCAATAATCAATGGTACGGTTTTTAGTGGCTTTGCCATAGTGATTTTTTGATTTTATCGTCATGTGATATGTGGAAGGCCGTGACATTGACGCAATAACAGCCTGCACATTTTCCTTTGTAACAACAATTTGTTCAAGATCAGTATTTACCTGTGGTGTAGCACCGCCCGGGTCTTGAACTGTTGTGCCTTGTACTTTTGACGGCAGAGAGATTGCTATATCTCGCTCACCGTCACGAAAATCACCCAATAAAATATGGGCAAATACTGACACCATTACAAGCATCACAACAATAATGCTAATTTGTATCTTGCGTTGCTTTGCCATACGTTCACTCCTTATCGGGTGTTTCGTAAGATTTTATATCCTCTTGGTTTTCTTCAGACTTTTCTTCCTGCTCAGGTGTTTCCTGCGGTTGCATTTTTCGCTTTGCACCTATCGGCAATAATTTGAATCCGATTACAGATGCCATTATAATAGCAAGAAGCAGTAAAATAGCCCTAATTTCGCCACTTGTAGCAAGAACCACTGCAACAATACCGAGGATTCCGCTTAACGAGTAGAGTATCGCAACGGCTTGTTTCTGATTAAAGCCCATATCTATAAGTTTGTGATGTACGTGCTCTCTGTCAGCCGCACCGGGACTTCTTCCTGAAAGAAGTCTGCGTCCTACAGCACATATCATATCAAACAGCGGAAGTCCTAAAATGAGAAACGGCACTGCAAATGATACTACTGCGTAAAACTTAAACAGACCTTGTATAGACATTGTCGCAAGGATATATCCTAAGAAAGTGGAGCCTGTATCGCCCATAAAAATCTTTGCAGGGTTGAAGTTGTATGGTAGAAATCCCAAAATCGCACCTGACAGAGATGCCATTATCACCGCAACTATTGGATCGCCTAAAACACAGGCAATTATAAGAAGAGACAACGCCGCAATAGACGATACACCTGCCGCAAGGCCGTCAAGACCGTCAATGAAATTTACTGCATTTGTAAGTCCTACAATCCAAATTACAGTCAATGGTATGCTAAATACACCTAAATAGGTATACGGCTCTGTGCTAAACATATTAAAATTTGAAAATGTTTCAATTTGCAATCCGCCATAAAGTACTGGCCATAGTGACGCCACAACTTGAACTACAAGTTTTATAGATGCTTTCAATGCGAAAACGTCATCTATAATACCAAGCGTCACCAAAATCAACGCTCCTACTAAAATACCTACCATAGTTTGATCAATCTTACCAAAGATAAGAACCGCAACTAAAAATCCGGCGAAAATTGCAAGACCGCCAAGACGTGGTACAGGTTTTTTATGCATACGTCGGCTATCACGTGGTACATCAACAGCACCGATAATATAGGCAAACTTTTTAACAGGCGGTGTCATGAAAAAAGACACTAATGCCGCAACTAAAAATGTTATAGCAATAATCAGATAAGATGTGTTTGTCATCTAATCACCTCGAGCAAATTAACGTGGTTTCTTTACAAAACCAACTTTTCTGTATACCTTATCAAGTGTCTTTCTTGCCAAATATGATGCCTTCATTGCACCGTCAGCATAGATTTTTTCAAGATAATCACGGTTTTTCAGTAGTTCCTCCGCTTGTTCACGAACAGGGCGGAGCATTTCAACAACACTCTCTCCTACTGTAAGTTTGAAGTCGCCGTATCCTCGTCCTTCAAACTCCGCTTCAATCGCTTCAAAACTCTTGCCTGTTGCAACGGAGTATATGGTCATAAGGTTAGAAATACCCTTTTTATTCTCTGTATCGAAACGCACCACTGTATCGCTGTCTGTTACCGCACGTTTGAAACTACGCATAATATCTTCCGGTTTATCAAGCAGGCAGATACAACCGCCGTCCTCAATCTCTGACTTGGACATCTTATTTTCAGGTGCTGAAAGGCTCATTACACGAGCACCTGTCTTTGGAATAAACGGCTCCGGTATAGTAAATGTATCGCCATAGACTCCGTTAAATCTCTTTGCTATATCACGAGTAATCTCAACGTGCTGTTTTTGATCCTCACCAACTGGAACAAGATCAGCCTGATAGAGAAGAATATCCGATGCCATAAGTACAGGATAGGTAAACAGACCTGCGTTGATGTTGTCTGCATTTTTTGCAGATTTGTCCTTAAACTGTGTCATTCTTGACAGTTCACCAAACATCGTATAGCAACCAAGCACCCAACCAAGTTCTGCATGGGCAGGCACGTGGCTTTGGATATATAATATACTCTTTTCCGGGTCAATTCCGCAAGCGATATACTGTGCAAGTTGTTCAAGACTTCTCTTTCTCAAATCGGCCGGATTTTGACGTACAGTAATTGCGTGCATATCAACGATACAGTAAAGGCAGTTGTAATCGGCCTGTAAATCTACCCAGTTTTTAATGGCTCCGATATATGAGCCGAGCGTCAAACTACCGCTTGGCTTAATACCTGAAAATATTGTCTTTTTATCGTCCATTGTCGCATCTCCCTTACTTGACATATTGAACAATCGCCTTGCCCAAAAGTTCTGTACCCTTATCTATCTGCTCAAATGTAGGCAGAGAGAAATTCAAGCGTACACATGGTGATATTGCTCTCTCGTCAATTTGGAATGCACTTCCCGGTACTGCTGCAACGCCCATCGTCTTACAGATTTTACAAAGTTCTGCTCCATCGTAACCGTCAGGGAGCGTCAGCCACAAAAACAGTCCGCCATCGGGGACTTCATACTTAACCTTTTCGCCAAAGTGACGGCGAATTCCCTCTACCATGCGGTCACGCTTTGCTTTATATATTCCACGAACACGTTCTATATGTCCGTCAATATCACACTCTCGGATAATTCGGTCTGCAATCATCTGGAAGAACAAGTTGGTATGTACGTCACTTACCTGCTTTACAACAACGATTTTCTGTATTATCTCCTTGTTGGCACATACAAAGCCAATACGAATACCGGGAGACAAGACCTTTGAATAACTACCTACGTAAATAACACGTCCGTCAGTGTCTAAAGTCTTTATTGCAGGTACATTTTCTCCGCTGTAACGGAGTTCAAAGTAAGGGTTATCCTCTAAAATCATTACGTCATATTTCTGTGCAAGGGCGTATATAGCCTTTCTCTTTTCAAGAGATGTGACACGTCCCGTAGGATTTTGGAATGTGGGGATAACGTATATAAGACGCACATTTTTCTCAGTCTTTAGAGCGTTTTCAAGTGCCTCTATATTCATACCATCCTCCTCTACAGGAATACCTACGAGGTTTGCACGATATGAACGGAAAGCGTTGAGAGATCCGATAAAACTTGGGCTTTCACAGATAATTGTGTCTCCCTCATTTACAAAGCATTTACAGGAAAGTTCCATTCCCTGCTGTCCGCCTGACATAATAACAAGGTCATCATTCTCACCGCCGATACCGTACTTATTATGAAGTCTTTCCGCTGTAGACTCACGCAAAGGGGTGTAACCCTCACTTGTGCCGTACTGAAGTGCAGCAGAGGCGTTGTTTGTAAAAATATCGTTGGCAATACGTTGCATATCATCAACAGGGAACGCATCAGGTGCAGGATTGCCTGCGGCAAGTGAAATAATAGACGGGTCTGATATTTTAAGTATTTCACGAATTGCAGACGGCTTAAGTGCACCTATTCTGTCTGAAAATTTGTAGTTCATTATTAACACTCCTTGTATATGTAAGTGTAGGATTTTTACATTCTATCGCCATTATATCAGTATATATCGTATTTTATCATAGTAACAGAGAAAATGCAATATTATTTTCCTTTTTACCCATGCAATGAAAGGTGAACTTCATGACAAAAACAGCCTGAAAATATTTTTCAGGCTGTCTATTCAAATGTTTCTTTACAAAGCACAAACAACTGGTTTATTCGCTCGTTTTGTCCTGTCAAATACAAATACCCAAAGACCGCTTCAAGTGCTGTTGACATACTGTAATCAGCAGGAGATGCCGCCTTTGGAATGTTGTTTGTACGTGCGTTTCTTCCCCGTTGGAATACCGCCAATTCCTCGTCGGTAAGTTGCTCTTTTACAGCATGTGCCGCCTTTGACTGACTTACAGCACACACAAGTTCAACTGTTCGGCGGTGGAGTGCCTTATTTGTCAGATTATGCCTTGCACAAAGTTCTGACCTTACCATAAGTTCGTATACTGCATCTCCTATATGTGCAAGGGCAAGTGCAGAAAAATTATGCAGTTCGTCACGAGTGACTGTCGGGTGATATAGGGGTTCCATATTGTAAATCCTTTCATTGACAATTACCCTACCAGTATACTCGCTTTTTGTGGATTTTGCAAGTATTATCAAATACCTGCCAAAAAATCAAGTAGCCAAAATCGCAATTCATACGTTATACCTTCGTCTGTAATAATTCGTATTTGATTTTCTGTAAGGGCTGACGAGATTTCTTTGCTTTTAATTGATGCCGATGTGCAAAGAGGTGGAAATACAACACACCACCAGTTTTGTCCCCGTGCCTCGCCTATCTCTATACGAAGTGTGCGGTAGTTTCCTGCCGGTAGTGTGAATGTGTCATAAGTTCGACGTGGGAATGGGTATGACTGGCAAATTGTACCTGTCACTGTATAGTCAAACCCCTCTGAAAATACGATTTCTTGTGCTACCCTTTCTATATGTGGCAGATTATCTTTTAGTAAGTTATACGCTTCATCTGAGTCTTTTGTATTACAAGTCATTCTTGCCACTTCTTCCACCACTGCATCACGAACTTTGAGTTTTAATTCTTGGTCAAAAGCAGTGTCAGAGTTTGCAACTACGTGGAGTCGTGTAAGTGATGTATAAAGTGGTTGCACCTCTACAGCAAGGGTATACACGCAGATTGTTGATGCACATAAAAATATGAGTCCGATTTTTCTTAGTGCTACGTATGTACTTTTCAAATTATATCCTCCCAAATATCTTATGAAAGGAGTATTGACATCTTTGCTTCAGATTAAACTGCAAATGCGAAAAAATCCCACCGCAACATAAAATGCGGTGGGATTTCGTTATTCACTTACAACTTAGAGTGTAAATTACTCAGCGTCATAAAGTTTAGCAAGACGCTCAAGTTTCTTCCACTTGTCAGCAGCAGCCTTCTGTGCATTGTTAAACAGATTTTCAGCAATTTCAGGGAACTGCAACTTCAACGCACTGTAACGTGTTTCCTTGGAGATGAAGTCCACGTATGCAGCAGTAGGAGCCTTAGAGTCAAGTTGGAATGGGTTCTTTCCTGCGTCCTTAAGACGAGGATCGAAACGGAACAGATGCCAGTAGCCAGCCTCAACAGCAGCCTTAACCTCTGCCTGAGAGTTACCCATGCCACCCTTAAGACCGTGGTTGATACAAGGAGCGTATGCAACTACGAGAGAAGGACCGTTGTAACTTTCAGCCTCTACGATAGCCTTAACAGCCTGATTGTAGTTTGCACCAAGACCAATCTGTGCTGTGTATACATAACCGTAGGACATTGCAATCTCGCAAAGGTTCTTCTTAGCAATCTTCTTACCGGATGCTGCAAACTGTGCAACCTGACCGATTTGTGAGGACTTGGAAGCCTGTCCACCTGTGTTAGAGTAAACTTCTGTATCGAATACAAGGATATTTACGTCATCGCCGGAAGCAAGAACGTGGTCAAGACCGCCAAAACCGATGTCGTATGCCCAACCGTCGCCGCCGAAGATCCAGAAGGACTTCTTAACGAGGAGGTCTTCATTTTCCTTGATGAACTTAACGTTATCGCAGCAGCAACCAACCTTAGCGATTGCAGCCTTAACAGCCTCAGCAGCGTCCTTAGAAAGTTTAGCCTCATTCATTCCCTTGAGCCAGTTTTCGCAAGCAGCCTTAAGGTCTGCGTCCTTACCGTTGGCAACAATATCTTCCATAACTGCAGCGAGTTTCTTTCTACGCTGAGTAACTGCAAGATACATACCGTAACCAAACTCTGCGTTATCCTCGAACAGAGAGTTAGCCCAAGCAGGACCATGTCCCTTCTTGTTTACGGTGTAAGGAGTAGAGGGAGCAGAACCGCCCCAGATAGAAGAACAGCCGGTAGCATTTGCAATGAACATTCTGTCACCGAAGAGTTGAGTAACGAGTTTAGCGTAAGCAGGCTCACCACAACCGGCACAAGCACCGGAGAATTCAAGAAGTGACTGCTTAAACTGTGATCCCTTAACAGATTCAACTGCGAAGGGAAGTTCCTTCTCGGATACAGACCCAAATGCGTAATCATAGCACTCCTGTTCAGCGTAGTTTTCCTCAAGAGGCTTCATAACGAGAGCCTTTTCCTTAGCAGGACAGATGTTAGCACAAAGGCCGCAACCCATACAGTCAAGTACGGAAACTGCTATTGCAAACTTATACTCTTCGCAACCCTTACCGTTCATCTTAGTCATCTTCATACCCTCGGGAGCATTAGCCTGCTCGGAAGCGTTAAGAGCATAAGGACGGATTACAGCGTGGGGACATACGAGAGAACACTGGTTACACTGGATACAGTTTTCAGGAATCCAAACAGGAACGTCAACTGCGATACCACGCTTCTCGTGTGCAGCAGAACCCTGTGGGAATGTACCGTCAGCCATATCAGCGAATGTGGATACAGGAAGACGATCGCCCAAGTGACTGCTTACAGGATTCAAGATGTTCTTAATGAACTTGTCCATTTCAGGACGGTCGGAATTATCATACTTTCTTTCAGCCTTTTCAGCATCAACAGCGTTTGCCCAATCAGCAGGAACGTCAATTACGTTTACATTTGCAATGCCTGCATCAACAGCAGCATAGTTCATGTTAACGATCTTCTCGCCCTTCTTGCCATAGGAAATCTGAATGAACTTCTTCATAGATTCAACAGCCTGCTCAAGAGGAACGATACCTGTAATCTTGAAGAATGCAGCCTGAAGAATTGTATTGATACGGCCACCAAGACCGATTTCACGGCCAAGACCAATACCGTCAATAGTGTAAAGTTTGATGTTGTTTTTAGCGATATACTGCTTCATAGCAGCAGGAAGATTCTTGGAAAGTTCCTCAACGCCCCAGTGGGTGTTGAGAAGGAAACTACCGCCCGGCTTAACGTCCTGTACCATTTCATACTTGTTAACGTAAGCAGGATTGTGACATGCTACGAAGTCAGCCGCACTTACGTAGTAGGTAGACTTGATAGGCTCGTCACCGAAACGAAGGTGGGAAATAGTAATACCGCCGGACTTCTTGGAGTCGTACTCAAAGTAAGCCTGAGCGTACTTCTTAACCTCACCGATAATCTTGATGGAGTTTTTGTTAGCACCAACAGTACCGTCAGAGCCAAGACCCCAGAACTTACAAGATACGATAGCAGGAGAAGTAACGTTGATGTTCTTTGTAAGAGGAAGGGAAAGGTTTGTAACGTCATCGTCGATACCGATGGTGAAGATCTTCTTCATGTTGTCGGACTTAAGGTTGTCGTAAACAGCGAAGATGCAAGCAGGAGTGGTATCCTTGGAACCGAGACCGTAACGACCGCCGCAGATCTTGATATTCTTGTCAGAACCTGCAATAGCAGTAACTACGTCCTGGTACAAAGGCTCTCCCTGAGCACCGGGTTCCTTTGTTCTGTCCAAAACTGCAATAGTCTTACAAGTAGCAGGGATAGCAGCAAGGAACTTCTCAGTAACGAATGGACGATAAAGTCTTACCTTGATAAGACCAACCTTCTCACCGTTAGCGTTAAGGTAATCAATAACTTCCTCTGCACAGTCACATACGCTACCCATAGCAACGATTACGTGTTCTGCATCTGGAGCACCGTAGTAGTTAAACAACTGATAGTTTGTGCCAATCTTAGCGTTAACCTTGCCCATATACTCCTCAACTACTGCAGGGAGTGCATCGTAGTATTTGTTACAAGCCTCACGATGCTGGAAGAAAATATCGCCGTTTTCTGCAGTACCACGAAGTACAGGATGCTCAGGATTAAGGCTTCTTTCACGGAATGCCTTTACAGCGTCCATATCTATCATTTCAGCAAGGTCCTTGTAGTCCCAAACCTCAATGTTCTGCATTTCGTGGGAGGTGCGGAAACCGTCAAAGAAATGAAGGAAAGGAACACGTCCCTTAATAGCGGAAAGGTGTGCAACAGCAGCAAGGTCCATAACTTCCTGTGGGTTTGTAGCCGCAAGAAGTGCAAAACCTGTCTGACGGCAAGCCATAACGTCAGAATGGTCGCCAAAGATGTTAAGTGCATGAGATGCTACACAACGTGCGGAAACGTGAATAACACCTGGAAGAAGTTCACCTGCAATCTTGTACATATTGGGAATCATAAGAAGCAGACCCTGTGATGCTGTGAATGTTGTAGTAAGTGCACCTGCTGCCAAAGAACCATGTACAACACCTGCCGCACCAGCCTCGGACTGCATCTCGGTAACCTGTACGGGCTGTCCGAAGATATTCTTTGTGCCGGTTGCTGCCCATTTATCGGAAAGTTCCGCCATTACGGAAGATGGTGTAATTGGGTAAATTCCGGCTACGTCGGTATACGCATACGCAACGTGTGCTGCGGCTGTGTTACCGTCCATGGTTTTCATCTTTCTTGCCATGATGATCCTCCTTGAATATTTTAATAATAGGTATACTATTTACTATCCAATAAATTTTATCACTATTTTCGTTTTATGTAAAGGGTACAAATGCAAATTTCCAAGGTTTTTTTCAATTCTTTTCACAGCAATATGCCAAAAAACAGGTATGGTACATAATTTTACGTACCATACCTGTTTTTTACTTGAAATTTTTCACTTAATCAGGAAAACATTGTCAAATTATTATACCCTATATTTTCGTATCTGATATATCCTGTCAATGTATAATTATCCTCGTACATTTTACCAAGCACTCCGTTAGGGGACAGATTGATTGTAAATGAGAAACCTTGTCTGTCTGGAGTAAGACAAATCATATCGTTTGGTATGGGACGCACCGGGGATTGAGGGTCAGTATCTATGAGTACAGATGTGCTTTTTATATAGTCAAACACTTTCGCAAGATGTGTCTGACTTCTAAAGTATTTGTCAAGCATGTCAACATAGTTGTAGCCGTTTTTGAAGTAATCTTCAATAGAGGCGGGACGATCCTCCTTTATATTATAGCAAAACGTATGTTGTACAAATTTCCCCGACTTATCGTTTGCAAATCCTGTGTAACTTTCCCCTATTGTCAATATGGCATAATCGCCGATTAGACGTGAAGATGTGTTGACTTCATAGGTACGACAAGCATCACTCGGACTATTCTTTATATCAGTGTCCGCCACAACTTTGAAGTTTGCAACTGACAGTACATTCTGTCTTTTGAAGTTTGAAAATGCTGTTTTTGCATTTTCCGGAATTTCCTGTGTTTCATGGCTTAAAATGTTGTAGAAATACTTTTCAGGTTGAGAAAAATCCTCCACAAGAGAAGATGAATCTGTGTAGCCGTCAATACCTGTCAGTACATACTTCTTTTCATCTTCATAAAGTGACTTTTTAGTATCGTACCTGTCAAAAATCGCAAGACAATCAGACAGTTCGTAAAGAGGAATCACTATGCCATACTGTGCGTCATTTATTCCAAACTCGTGATTTTCAAAGTCTAAAATAAGCACTAAATGGTCACTCGTCAGATAAAATGGTTGGTCGTTACGAATACCTGAGAAAGGTGCAAGCATAGTGAATGTACCGCTATAATTTTGCTCCGATTCACCTGCATTTTCAAGAATGTGCTCTCTGACAATTTCGTTAAGTCGTGCCTTGTAGTCGTATCCGTCTACAAATACGGCAGATAGTGGCACAAGGTCACCTGTATTCAAGTCAAACACCATGTACGTACTTGCGTGTACCCAACTTATATTATCCTCTCCAAGTGTCTCAAATCGAAGTCGTCTTGAAATTTCAAACGATACAACGTTGTTGATTACGCCAAATTGGTAAACGTCAACATACTCATCGACAGTCGTCATGGCATCGTATTTCGCCTTTCCACGCATATCGGGACAGCCTGTACCCACAACGGCAAGTGCCTCTTTAGTAATACGCTCGATAATTCGGTCGGATACGTCTTTATCTGCCACAATATACGGTGTTTCTCTGCTTTCGCTAAATGGCAAATACAGCGTTACTTCGTGGGGCAGTTGAGGTAATTTCGTATACTCTGTACTTTCGTAAAGTATATTGGTTGTGTGGTAGTTAGATGGAAATGAAGGCTCGGTTATCTCTTTTCCATACGAGTAGTCATATTTCTCCCCTGATGCCATCTGCCTATATGGAAATCTTTCGATTGGTTCACTTTCTCCGCCATTAGATTCATCTGTTTGTTTAATAAGTGGAGATGCAGTGGTAGAAGACGCCACATCTGACGGCGTTGTACAGCCGACAAGTAGTGCAAGGCTAAGGCAAAGTGATATGAATTTTAACTTATCGAAGCGGTACATAACCTGCCTCCTTTGCCACAAATTGTCCCTCGTCTGACAAAATAAAGTCGAGCAATTTACGTTGTGGACTATCCTTTGCAGATGCCTTGTTAATCACGGCATAGTATGCAGTACAGTATGGATATGTACCGTTTGAAATTGTCGTGTTGTTAGGTTCTACGCCGTTTACTTTCACATACTTTGTCGTGTCACGGCTATACATTGCCTCGGCATAGTAGTAATAGGAATATCCAATAGCATTTTCACCGTTGTCGTAACTTGCAATGGTTTCAATCAAGTCGCCCATACCGCCAATTTGCATATCTATAGGAGCGTCCATAATTTCCTTACCATTCATTACAAGTGCAAGCATACCTGATTGTGAACCTGAATTTACGGGGCGTTGGTACGGAATTATCGGTGCTTGATTTCCGCCAAATCTCGACCAGTCAGTATAGTATCCTCCGTAAATCATCTGTATTTCTTCCGATGTAAGTGTGTCAACAGGGTTTTTCGTGTTGAGTAAAAATACAAACGCATCTTTCACAACAGGTACTATTTCAAGTTCTATTCCTGCATCCTTTGCCATTTGCATTTCCTCTGCTGACGGATATGTAACGAAAATAATGTCTGACTTACCCTCTATCAAATTGACATAGGCGTTGTGTGTCTTGTTATGGAGTACGTTTTTCCGTGCCTCGTCCATATCGACTCCGCAAGTTACGGAATAAACGTATTCAGAAAGGGGTATCGTTACTGTTGAGCCGTCAACTCTCGGATACTCATCTTGTGTCAAACAAGGTGCGATATCAGAAAGTGTCAGTGTGTCTTGTTGTACAGGCGGTGTGTTCATTTCGTCTTGCGGTGTGTCTACAGCACAACCTACAAGAGATAAAAGCATTGCACCTGCAAGAATAATACTGCCTATTCTTTTCATAATTGTCGCTCCTTTATTAAAAAAATACGGGGAATGAAAAGAATCCATTCCCCGATAAACGATAGCCCTAAAACGAATTACTTGTTTGCAACAAGTTCCATTGTATCCATTGCAATCATAAGTTCCTCGTTGGTGGGGATAATCAGCGTTTTTACGGTTGAGCCCTCGGCGGAAATATCTCTTTCTACGCCACGGCACTGATTCTTTTCTTCATCTACGCCCATTCCCATGAATTTGAGAGCATTGGATACATTAGCACGTAACTCCTTGGTGTTCTCACCGATACCTGCTGTAAATACAACTGCGTCTACACCGCCCATTGCTGCTGCGTAAGAGCCAATATACTTGGTTACTTGATAATCAAGCATATCTCTTGCAAGAATTGCCTTCTCGTCGCCGTTGTCTGCTGCTGCGTATACGTCACGCAAGTCACTTGACAGACCGGTTACGCCCAAGAAACCTGACTTCTTGTTGAGCATGGTAACAGCATCTTCTGCACTCATGCCGGTTTTCTCGCAAATAAAGCCGATAATTGCAGGGTCAATAGTTCCGCTTCTCGTACCCATGATAAGACCGTCAAGAGGGGTAAAGCCCATTGTCGTATCAAAGCACTTACCGCCCTTGACAGCAGCGATTGATGAGCCGTTACCCAAGTGGCAGGTAATCAAGTTGAGTTCTTCCGGTTTCTTGCCTAAAAACTCTGCTGTACGAGCCGCTACATAGCGGTGAGATGTACCGTGGAAGCCGTATTTACGAACACCGTACTTCTCATAGTATTCATAGGGAAGAGCATACATATAGGATTTTTCAGGCATTGTCTGATGGAATGCCGTATCGAATACCGCAACCTGCGGTACGCCGGGCATTACCTTTTCACAAGCGTCAATGCCCATAAGGTTTGCTGGGTTGTGAAGTGGTCCAAGTGGGATACACTCAACAATCGCCTCTTTAACCTTGTCGTTAATGATAACGCTTTCAGAGAACTTTGAGCCGCCGTGAAGTACACGGTGTCCAACTGCAGAGATTTCTGACAAACTTCCTACTACACCGTGTTCGGAAGATGTCAATGCTTCAATTACAGATGCAATAGCCTCTGAATGAGTGGGCATTGCAATCTCTTTTTGGAAGTCCTCCTTACCGGGAACTTTGTGAGTCAGTTTTCCGTCAATGCCGATACGCTCACAAAGACCTTTTGCAAGTACAGAGCGGTTTTCCATTTCAAAAAGTTGATACTTTAAGGACGAACTTCCTGCGTTGATTACGAGAATGTACATGGTTTTTCCCTCCGTTATAGAAATGATTTAATAATACTTGCCAAATTCAGTCAAAACCGTTACAATATAGGTAGACTGTACAAATACTATTTTACACTATAACGAACAAATACACAACCATATTTTTCCCAAAAATCTTGTGAAAACAGGAGAATATTTAATGAAAACCGCAGCAATTATTTGCGAATATAACCCATTTCACAACGGACACCGCCTCCACATAGAAAAAACGAGGGAAATTATCCGTGAAAAATTTAATGAGGACTCGGCAATTTTATGTGTTATGAGCGGCAATTTTGTACAGCGTGGCGATGTGGCTGTATGCGACAAATTCGCCCGCTCTGAAATGGCAGTGCGATGCGGTGCCGACTTGGTAATCGAACTGCCCACCCCATACGCAATGGCAACCGCAGAGGTGTTTGCCTACGGTGCCGTTTCTCTTATTGTGGCCACTAATCTTTGCGATGTATTAAGTTTTGGCAGCGAATGTGGAGATATAGACTCAATAACCGCTACTGCAAAACTCCTTCGAAGCGATGAGTTTTCATCTGCCGTCAAAGAAGAACTGACAAAAGGTGTGTCCTTTGCATCTGCCCGTCAGCAGGCGGTAAAGAAACTTTCTCCAAGCCTCGAAAAAATACTTTCACAACCCAACAATACTCTCGGTGTTGAGTATTGTAAAGCACTTTTACGTCTTGGCAGTGACATTCAACCTGTTACCATACAAAGACTTGGTCAACGCCATGATGAGGAAAGTAACGAAAATAAAAATCTTTCCTGTGCAAGTGCTATTCGCAGTGCCATTTCAAATGGTAATTTAACCAACGCAAAATGTGCTATGCCTTGCGAAAGTTATGACGTACTTCAACGTGAGGTTGCCCGAGGCAACGCCCCTGTAACTGTCGAAAATTTGGAAAGAGCCATATTATCACATCTTCGCCGATTGACCCCAGATGATTTTTCCAAGTTGCCTGACGTGTCGGAGGGCCTTCACAATCGTCTGTATGACGCTTTGCAATGCACAACTTGCCTTGACGATGCCTGTGCCGTTGCAAAGACTAAGCGTTACTCATACGCTCGTATACGCAGACTTTATATGTCGGCATTTTTAGGTATTTCCTCTGAATTGTACAATGGTATACCTTATGTCAGAGCACTTGCATTCTCCGATAAAGGAAGAACGCTTCTAAAAAATATCCCGGAAAGCATTCCTATTATAACAAAAACTTCCTGTGTACATCAATTAGACGAACAAGCAAAGAAAATGTTTCAATTTGAATCTACTTGTACAGATATTTATTCTCTTGCCCGCCCCGCCTGCGATTTAAGACGTGCAGGAAGTGAGTGGACAACCTCTCCCCGCTACGTCATTCGACCTGACAATTTATAAATTTTTCTGTAACTTTTGTAAATTCATTGACTTTTCACCTAAAACTTGGGATAATAAGAATGTATACCCTTGCCTGTACCAATAATACGGAGGTGTCTTTATGGCAGTTAAGATCTCAGAAATTAAATATAAAAATTTCGGACGCTGTATCCGCATCGAAAATGCTTTTGTAGAACTTATAGTCACAGTTGACATCGGTCCACGTATCATTAGATATAGCATTAAGGGCGGAGATAACTTCTTCTTTGAGGATAAACAAAGAAAGATTAAACACGAGTCTAAAGATTTGTCTGACTATTACGGAAAGGGTTCATGTTGGTATATTTACGGCGGACATCGAATTTGGGTTTCACCTGAACGCCTGCCTCAAACCTACTTTCCCGACAACTCACGTGTAGTTTATAATGTTGTCGGCGGTCGCACTGTCGTATTCACACCACCTCCACAGCGTCAAAACGGCTTACAAGTTACTCTTGAAATCACCCTTGATGAGTATAGTTGCGATGTAACCGTTAAAAACAGCATTAAGAATATCGCAGACCATGCACAAAAATTTTCTGTATTGGCGTTGTCTGTACTCGCCCCGGGCGGTATAGAGATTGTACCGTTAAATGACTACGACTCTGGCCTTCTTAATAACAAGTCTTTTTCTTTATGGCCCTACGCTACATTATCTGACAAGCGTGTGGAATTTTCCACTGATATGATGATGTTAAAGCAGGACAAAAAAGAAGATACTAATTTCAAAATCGGTTGTGACAACCGCAGAGGTTGGAGTGCATATATTCTCAAAGATGCCATGTTTGTCAAGAGGTTTGAATATATTGACGGTGCAATATATCCCGACAATGGTTCAAACTTTGAAACATACACTTGTCAACAGATGCTTGAAATGGAGTCTTTAAGCCCTCTCGTAAGTGTCGCACCAAACGACACACTTACTCATGTTGAGAAGTGGGAAATTATTGATGATGTTCGTGCACCTAAACTTGGCGACTTCTCTACGGTCGAATCTATAATTCGTAAGTATATCGGAAAATAAAGCCCAATTAGGAGTTGAATTTATTTTGAAAATTATGATCCTCACGGTTACTGCAGGTTACGGTCATCACGCAACTGCAAATGCCGTAGCAGACTCTCTCAGACAAAAAGGAGCAGAGGTTGAAGTTGTAGACGTACTTGAGCAAATAAACAAACTGCTTCAGGAGTTTGTTGCCCGTGGCTATCTTATGACTGTAAAGCGTATGCAAAATGCATATCGCATTGTATATAATTTCTTGGAACGTAAAGAGCAGACAACATCAAAATATAACATAGCAAATCTTGTAACGGCTCTTATGGCATTTAAGTTTGAAGATTTTATATTTGACGCTGCCCCCGACGCTATTGTATGTACCCATATTACCGCTGCACAAATTGTAAATGAGTTAAAACGCCGTGACAAACTTCCTGTTCCTACTGTTGGTATAGTCACCGACTATACCATTCACCCATTTTGGGAGGACGTGTGTGAAGTTGAGTATATTACAATAGCAAGCGACTTACTCGTTCATCGTGCTGTGACAAAGGGCGTTCCGAGAGAGCACATTTTACCGCTCGGTATACCTGTCCACCCTAAATTTGCAAATAAGATTCCAAAGGCAGAGGCACGTGCACTGCTTGGGCTTGACCTTTATAAACCTGTTCTTCTGCTTATGAGCGGCAGTATGGGGTATGGCAATCTTTCAAAACTCGTAACTGAAATCCACGAGGAGAATGAGTCATTACAAATCATTGCCGTATGCGGAAACAATAAGGCACAATATGAGCAACTACTTGAAATGGGTGAGTTGCCGTGGTTGTTCCCATACGGATTTGTAAAAAACGTTGACGAACTAATGGACGCTGCCGACTGTATTTTAACTAAGCCGGGCGGTTTGACAGTAAGTGAGTCGTTGGCAAAGGGGCTTCCGATGATTTTAATGAATCCAATCCCCGGTCACGAGGAGCGTAATGTTGAGTTCTTGCTAAATAACGGCATGGCTCTTCTTGTAACAAAGACATTCCCCATAAGTGATGCGTTATATTTCTTATTCCACGATACGAAACGACTTGAACTTATGAGTGAAAGTATTAAACTCTATTCAAAGCCAACGGCTACCGATGACATTAGCAACTTCGTCATCGGTTTGTGCAAATAAAATTACATAAACAAAAATTGCCATCTGTTTTACAGATGGCAATTTTTCAATCTGTCAAAAAAGCATTTTTGACAGATTGACAGAGGTCTAAGAAGCCTCCAAGACAAGCAAACCGCACGTGTCGGCGTACATAGGTACGGTAGCGTGCGGTTTGTGCAGGAAGCCAAAATGTCTTGCGTAGCAAGCCTTTTGGGGCTTTCGTGCGATGCTTCATCTTTGACTTCGTGATATGCTTGATGATCAAATGTCCCAATCGGTATATTCTGCATTTTGGCGGTTGGGGGTTCTTTGACGCTCTGAAAAATGCCATCTGTTTTAGACAGATGGCATTTTTTTGCAAGCATATTAAATATTTTACGCATTTGGTTCTGACGGTTTCTGTCTATCATGGGATTTAGAATTATTACCGCCCTTGCCACGATATCCGTAATAGCGTTTTTGATGTTTTTTCACATCTTTGTTTGGCCTTTCATTTCTCGGCTTGTTTTCAACCTTTTGTGTATTGGCAGGTTTTGCATCATTCGCTACATTGTCTATATTCCTAACAACATCACCGGTTGGGCGTGGACGGTTGTCACGTCTTTGATAATGGTTACTCTTTACATCTTGCTTTTCCGTCTTTTCACGGCGAGAAACTACAACAGTAACCTTTTTCTCATCTTCGTCAATCATATCAACAAGTTCCGCCGCCGGTTCTTCAAACATCTTATCGTTCGGTTTTTCCGCTACGTCATCGTTTGCCCCTGTCTTGCCGCTTCCCACAACTTTCAACTCACACTTGGGGTATATTTTAGGTGCGTCTTGTCCATTCTCCATACTGACCTTACACATACCACGAAGTAAGTTTACCTCTACTATTGTACCAATTCCGTCAGGAGTTTCTACACGTGCATCGACCTTTGGTGTATTGCGGAGAAGATCCTCATAAGCCTCCTGCTCATACTTTAAGCAACACATCAATCTGCCACAAGTACCTGAAATTTTTGTAGGATTGAGGGATAGACCCTGCTCCTTAGCCATTTTAATAGATACAGGCTGGAATTCGTCTAAAAACGACGCACAACACAACGGTCTGCCACACATACCAAGCCCACCGTACATCTTTGCCTCGTCTCGAACTCCTATCTGACGTAGTTCAATTCGCATTCTGAACACACTTGCAAGGTCTTTGACAAGGTCACGGAAGTCAACTCGTCCCTCGGCAGAAAAATAAAACAGTATCTTGCTTCTGTCGAAGGCATACTCTACATCAATAAGTTTCATTTCCAACTTATGATCGGCTATTTTGCTTTCACATATAGAAAATGCCTCTTTTGCTCTCTTTTCATTCTCATGAAGAATCTTAATATCTTCCTCTGTCGCTATACGCAAAACCTTGCGTAACGGCGAAACGATTTTTGATTCGTCAATTTCTCTGTTAGGCAGCATTACTTCGCTGCACTCTACTCCACGGGCCGTTTCTACAACTACGTAATCTCCCTGCTTTACTTTAATTCCACAGGGGTCAAAGTAGTAGATTTTCCCAATTTCCTTAAAACGAACTCCAATTATCTCAACCAAAAAATAGTCCTCCAATGTTATACTGTCGTATTAAAATATCCTGCACACAATATACTCAACAAATGAGGCGTACCGACATTTATCTCTGTCAATTCCTCACATTGTGCCACAAGGTCTGCCATTTTCAAAAGGCCTTCCCGTGATACACGTGTGCTCAATATATACGCTTTTTCGTCAAATTCTTCACCGGTAGATGTTACGCCGCAAGAAATAACGAGGGCATCTCGCAAAATACTGCAAAGTGCATTCAAAAACACTGTCATTTCCTGCTTTTTTAATTTTTCAAGACCCACTGTATATGAGGAAAGGGCAAATTCTGTCCCCTCGCACATTGCATCTACAAAGTCCCTTGCTCGTATCTTTCCCGACGTAAATAGACTTTGTGTTTCCGTATCGTCTTCAAACAGGGAATACGCAACTCCAAGCCGTCCCTGACACGTTTTAATCAATTCTTTACGTCTATCGTCAGAAACACCATGGTTTTTAAGTGCTGTTTCCATTTCACTATCTGTAAGAGGTGACACAGACAGTTTAAGGCATCGTGACCGCACAGTTTCTCGCATTGCATACAGATTTTCCGTCGTCAGTATAAAGTATACATTTGCAGGCGGTTCTTCAAGCACCTTTAACAGTGCATTTTGGGAGGCGGTATTCAAATTCTGTGCGTGGCGGATAATTACCACTTTTCCGTTTGCCTCGTTTGGACGAATGAAAACGTCACTTCGTATCTCACGTACGACGTCTACTCTTACCTCTTTATCGCCCATATCAAGTATCGTTATATCCGGGTGTCCATTTACTAAAGACTTAATACAATGTGAGCATTTTCCGCATGGGCGGTCATCACCGCTGCAAAGAAGTGCTGCAGCAATAATTTTTGCAAGTGTAAATTTACCTGTTCCCTGTGCACCACTTATAAGAGTAGCAGAAGGAAACGTATGTGTATCAACAGCATGGGCAACTGCACTTAAAAGTGATTTGTTACCGTAAAATGAATCAAATCTCAAGGTTATACTCTTTCAAACTCATCGACATTAAGTACAAAGATAGTAGCCCCGCCTACTGTTACCTCAACGGACATTGAGGGGTAAAAGCCCATACCGACTCCTCCGGAGGTGGGAATTATCTGACGGCGAGAGTGGGAATGCTTGCGGATTACTTCAATTACTTCTGAAACTTTATCATCATCTACACCTACTAAAATAGTCATGTTTCCCGCTTTCAAAAAACCTCCTGTGGTAGCCAGTTTTGTAACGGAAAATCCATCATGCATCAATTTGTCGACAACAATGCTTGCATCGTCCTGATTGATAATCGCAAGTACCATTTTCATAACTGATCGCTCCCTTATAAATTATTTAGATGTATCAATTCCCATTTAACATAAGCACTAAGTGGGTTTTATTGTACTGACTTGTCGGTATCTTTAAGCGTCAATTACTTTTATTTATGACTCGTATTGGGTGGGACAAATACTCCCCCACACTCTCATTATAACCATTTTTCATTAAATACTCAATAGTTTTTTTATCAATTTCTTCTCCCGGTGCAAAAATAACGACTCCAGGAGGGTAAATTGTGACAGTTTCTGCTGCTATGCGTCCGGCACATTCCGATACGGCAACCATCTGAGTTTCGGCAAAATACGCCTCTCGTGGCAGACAGTATTGATGAGGTAATGTAGGTAGTTTGATGCTTTTATCTACTTTATCTGATGCTCTCTTTTTTTGTATCGAAACAAGTGCGTCATACAGACGGCTAAATGTATCGTCACAATCTGCATCGGTGATAATTGACACAATATTGTTTGTATCGCTCATCTCCACAACTACACCATATTCAGACGACAAAATATCTGCCGTCTCTCGTCCCGACATACCTGTATGTGATGTGCGTATCGTCAAACGGCACGGATCATACTCACCACTACGCAAACAGATAAATGGAGTGTCCTTTTCAATTTTATCTCTTAACTTTTCCGTTTTTTCGGCAACGTCACAATACCTGCCACCATTTCTTTCAAGGTCTGCACGGGCACAGTCAATAGATGCCATCAATGCATAAGAGGGGCTTGATGTTCCTGTAAGTGCTGCCATTCGACGCAGTTTATCGCAACTAAACTTTTGGTTTGATAAAAGGATTGCCGTTTGTCCCAAGGCACGTGTCGTTTTATGCATTGATAAAACTTCCATATCGCAACCACAGGCAATAGCATTTTTAATACCTATCGCTGTTAAATGTGCTCCGTGAGCACCGTCAACAAGTAGGGGTATATTTATTTTATGGCATACGTTTGACAAAGATGTTATATCTTGTATAATGCCATAGTATGTAGGGCTTGTAACAAACACAGCAGATACGTCAGGGTGTTTTTCAAGGGTATCTGCAAGCATATCAGGAGAAATACGTGTCGTAACGTCAAAGCCGTCAAGGCGTGGCGGTACAATCCACACTGGAGTAATATTGTAAAGTACCATTGCAGAAACAACGCTTTTATGGCAGTTTCTGTCAAAGGCAACCGTCTTGCCTGCAAATTCAGCGAGCATTGTCAGTATTCCTAATGTTGAACCGCCTGTTAAAAACACACAGTCTTTTCCGCCATAGTACATAGCGGCACGAGTTTCAGCATTAGCAATGGGGCCTTTTCCCTCGTACAAGTTGCCTGTTTTATCAAGTTCAGTAAAGTCGATACGGCAAAGTTGTTCCTCAAGAGAAAAAGGCAACTTCTTACCCTTATGCCCGGGCATGTGTAGCCGTAGATTTCCCTCATTGGCATACTGCTTTAGTGCCTCATAAAGCGGGGCATCGGTAACTTTACTCATAACTACGCTCCAAAGTTTGCGGTACTAAAATAGGATTTACGTCAAACTGTGCCACACTCGTTTCCGTACAGTCAATATTTGTCACGTCAACGGTAGTATGGAGCATACCAACGTGACCCAAAACCTTTGCCCTTTTGCCGTCGATTAAGACGTACAGAGATTTATTGCTGCCAAAGAGTTTTAAGTCTGCCCACAAGTACCTGAGTTTATCTCGGAAACGGAAAATATCCCGCTGTCTTGCAAGTTGATATCCGTCTGCATAGCCGATTGGCACAACCGCTATACGTGTAGGTTTTTTTGTAATGTATGCACTGCCATATCCGATACTATGACCTCGTGGCAGCCAACGGACTTGACACACCTCACAACAGATACGTGCAACAGGTTTAAGACCCGTATTCTTCACGCCTACCCTACCTGTAAATGCACTGCCTATACGCACCGCATCTGTTCCTTTTAAGTCAAAGCGGAACAGATACGGAGAGTTTGCCGCATGGACTACACCAGGGTCATAACCTGCCGATTTTAGTCGGTCAACAGTTTTTAGAAGTTCATCAAGTTGACGGCGAGTACGTTTCTCATCGCCAAATGCACAGGCGAAATGGGTATAGATGCCTGTAATACTCACCTTTGTCATAAAGCGAAAGATTGACACAATACGTTCATACTCATTTGGTAAAAATCCGTAACGACCCATGCCTGTATCGAGTTTCAGATGTGCCTCTACAATTTCGCCTCTCTTTTCAGCGATACCGCCGATAAGCATTGCATCTGCATAAGAACCGATAGTTGCCGTTGCTTTTGCATCTATAATCTCCTCTACCTCTGACTCAGAGGACACGGAGCGAAGCACTAAAATCTCCTCGTCAATGTAGCCTGCCATGCGAAGCCGTAAAGCGTCTGACGGCTCAGTTACGGCAAAGCGGTCTATGCCGCTATCACGGAGTACACGAGCAAGGGGTAAAAGTCCCAAACCGTATCCGTTTCCTTTCAAAACACCATAAATTATCCGTCCGTCTGCTTTCTTCTTGACAATTTCAATATTTGCCTTGAGTTTGTCGGTATCTACAATAAATTTTTTCATATTGTACCTTTTGTGCCTTTCTCAAGAGGGTTTATCCTATTTTGATGCATTTTTCCGCAAGAATAAAAGTCTGCGGAGTTTTCTGTAAGTATGCTCACCGTTTTTGACGAGCCAGAACATTGGCTTACTTAGTATTAAATCATATTCGCCGACAAATTCACAGAAATCGCCGTTGAATCCTTTCTTGAACCTATAAAGTCCGTATAATGGGTTGTCCTCACTTAAGTCGCCAGAAACGCCTCTGAAATCGTAGATACGGCAATTCTTCTCAATTGCCCAACGAATCATCTCCCATTGGAGCAGATAGTTTGGCATTACATTTCGGTATTCGTTGCTTGAAGCACCATAGAGATACCATACCTTGTCACCATACCATATTGCAAGAGTGCCTGCAACAGGCTTTCCCTCATAAAACGCCATATACAATCTTGCGTGTTCGCCTAACGCATCCAGCATCTTTTCAAAGTATTCAGGATTTCTCGTTACAAAGCCGTCACGAAGTCCCGTTTCAAGCATGATACGTGCAAAGTCAGGTACCATTTCCTTGCCGCACAGACGGACCTCAACACCCTTTTTCACCGCAAGGCGAATGTTATATCTCGTCTTTTGTGATATGTGAGCCATAACCTCTTCTTCCGTCTTGCCCTCTACATTCAAACGAAATACGAATTTCGGCTGAATTCCCTCGAAATTCTTGCCGTGGTCTGTGGAAGAAAATCCTAACTCACTGAGTATCTTGGCAGACTCTAAATCTTCTTTAAGTACATCGGGGTCAAGTTTAAGTTCATAACTTTTATACTTCTTTGCAAGTCGCTTTGCACCGTCAACAAGTTCTTTTATTGTGTCTTTGTCGTGCATATCACATACGGGTCCACGGCAACCGTACATGAGAGTAAACGGGAGCACAGGCACACGGCGTATAAGTACACTCATTACACCTTTTATCTTCCCTTCATTGTCACGGCAGAGGATACCCTCCCACTTCCAGTTGTTTTTCACATCGCCCCACAGTCTTGACTGCATGAAATGTCCTTTTTCGTGGGTTGCTATAAAATCCTCGTATTCTCGTATCGTATCGGCGTTGACAAATTCCGTCATGCCTAAATCACCTATCCTATCGGTTATTATGCCTATCATTTGGCTATATACCACTATTATCCCATATTTTGTTCCATATTACAATCTGTTTTTCCATATTTTTTCCGATTTTAATAGACGAAAATAAAAATTTTCAAAATGTAGGTGTACAAATCGTATTTTTGTGATATAATAAATGTAAATAATTTGGTATGCGAAATGGTTTTTCGTATACGGCGGTTTTATCACTTGACGTCTAATAGTGTCGGGCTGTGCTTCCCGAATACAAGACGCCGTAATTTGACAATACACCGTCTTTTGTGGAATATATCCGCAAAGGCTTATTTTTCGTGCGTCTTTTTTCCTTATATGAATACATACTCTAAAATATTTTATAAAAGAAAGAGGTTTATAAATGGCAGAAAAACTAAAAATTATACCACTTGGCGGTTTGAATGAAATTGGTAAGAATATGACCGTAATTGAGTACGGTAAAGATATTATTGTAGTTGATTGTGGTATTGCATTTCCGGACGAAGAGTTGCTCGGTGTTGACCTTGTTATCCCTGACATTACCTATCTTCAAAAGAATGCAGAGAAAGTACGTGGCTATCTTATCACCCACGGCCATGAAGATCACATAGGTGCTATCCCCTATGTGCTTCGTGATGTTGACGCTCCTGTATACGGCACGAAACTGACTTTAGGAATTATTGAAACTCGTCTTGCAGAACATCGTATGTTAGACTCAGTTGAACTTGTCAATGTATCGGCAGGTGAAACAAGAAAAATCGGTTGTTTTAGCGTTGAGTTTATTCGCACAAACCACTCTATTGCAGACTCAGTTGCACTTGCTATAAACACGCCTGTCGGTACAATAATTATGACAGGTGATTTTAAGATTGATGCTACCCCCGTTGCAGGTGAGATGATTGACTTGACTCGTTTTGGTGAGTACGGCAAAAAAGGTGTTCTGCTTTTAATGTCAGACTCCACAAACGCTGAACGGCCCGGCTTTGCAATGAGTGAAAAGAAAGTCGGCGAGTCTCTTGACTATCAGTTCAAAAATTGTGACAGCCGTATTATCATTGCAACATTTGCATCAAACGTCCATCGTATTCAGCAAATTATAGACTCGGCGGTAAAGTATGGCAGGCATATTGCCGTATCCGGCAGAAGTATGGAAACGATAATTTCTGTCGCAACTGACCTTGGATATCTGTCTATCCCTGACGGTGTACTCGTTGAATTGACGGCAATTAACCGATATCCAAAAAATAAACTTTGTATTATAACAACAGGTAGTCAGGGCGAGACTATGAGTGCTCTTTATCGTATGGCTTTTTCAGGTCACAAGCAAGTTGATATTGGTGCAGGCGACAAAGTAATTATTTCCGCATCGCCTATTCCCGGAAACGAAAAGAGCGTATATCGCATGATAAACGAATTTGTCCGTAAGGGTGCAGAGGTTGTATATGAGCGTCTTGCGGATATTCACGTCTCCGGACACGCTTGTCAGGAGGAACTTCGTATTATTCTTGCGTTGACAAAACCAAAGTTCTTCCTCCCTGTCCATGGTGAACACCGCCACTTAAAGAGTCACGCAAATCTTGCTCGTCAAATTGGCATGGAGTCAAAAAACATATTTATCGGCGATATTGGCAAGCCCCTTGAATTAAGTAGAAACAGTGCAAAGTTTGCGTCTGTAGTTCCGTCAGGTAAAGTGTTAATTGACGGTCTCGGTGTCGGTGACGTGGGAAGTGTTGTTCTTCGTGACAGAAAGCATCTCGCACAGGACGGTCTTATTGTTGTTGTTATGTCCCTTAGCAGTGAGGACGGCTCCGTAATTGCAGGGCCTGATATTGTTTCTCGTGGTTTCATTTACGTGCGTGAAGCAGAGGATCTTATGGAGGAGATGCGTATTCTCGCCGCTGAGACGCTCGATAGGTGTATAGATGACAATATTTCCGATTGGTCAACTATTAAGAGTATGGTTAAAAATGCAATTTCCAATATGCTTTATCAAAAGACGAAACGCAGTCCTATGATTTTGCCTGTTATTATGGAAATATAAAACATTGCCGTGTATCAAAACGATACACGGCATTTTTTGTGCTATCTTTTTATCTCATAAATATATCCACGTTTATCACGGCTGACTCGTCGTACAAGTGAAAGATTTGAAAAAAGCCTCAACGCAGATGACATAATATTTGCCTTTAGATTTGTCTGCTTTGCCGCTTCTTTAGCGGTAAATTGGGCAGGAAGTCCGTCAGGAAGTAATTTTACAAACTCCCACGGTGCAAACACACAATCACCACAAATATCAGTCACAACTCGATCCATTCGAGTGGCTCCACGTTTTTTATCCTCGCTCCAACCGTTTTTATATTTGTACTCGTCTGCGGTAACTGTTATAAGACGAAGTCTTAAATTTTCATGACCTGCAAGGTCTCCTAAGCCAATTAACTCACGTAAAACATCTGAATATTTACCCTTTCGTGGTGAGCGTCTGCCACCGCTTATCTCACCTGTATCAGGCTCAATCCAGTAGACGTGTTTCTCCTTTACAATAGGATACACAACTGTTACTACGTTTTTATCAAGCAAAACAGACAGTTTTTTCTTTAGTGAGAAAAAATTCCTCGTCTGTATCTCAAATATACCATTGTCGTTGACTATATCGCATACCAAATTGCCGATTCGCTTTTCCCAATTATCCGGGTTTTCATCTATGTATGCTTTAAGGCTGCCATGTAAACTTCCCTCGTTAAGCGTTCCAATCCCTTGCTCGCCCTTTACTCCAACAAGCCGTTTTGTCTGTCTACTCTTTCCCATCGTCAAGTTCCGCCACCGCCGTTTCATACTGCTCCAAAGTCACTACCGCCGACAACGCATCTAACAAGCCGTTACCTGTCAGGCGTGTGGGAAGTCCCAATTTTGTTAGCAGTTTCTCACGGCGAATACTGCTGTCAGGTGTACCGCTTAGTCTGTCTGCATAAAGACGTGCTTTCGTCAGCCCGTTATGTCCTGCCAAAGTATCTCCGTCAATTGTCGCTCCACTTCTACGCAGACAATCTACAAGAGTCTGTCTGTCCATGCCCTCTACACCTAACTTGCCCTCTTTTGAGCCGACACTCTTTCGCTTTTCCTTGCCGAATATGTCGGGGATATAGGCTTGCTTTATGTATTTTGGGTCTATCGCACCTTTTAAGTGGCCACGAATTACAAATCCCGCTCTGTCTGAGTCGGTCAAGATTAAAAGACCTCTCGTTTTGGCAAGGAGTCGTAAATATTCAAGTTTATCCCTGTCCTTAAAAATACGAAATCCGCCTGTTTCCACAATTATGGCATCGAAAATCTGTGACAGGGTATTCTTGTCGTACTTTCCCTCCACAACAATAGCCTCTTTTACTTTAATCATACTCGACCTACCGTTTCCATAAGGGTGAGCAGAAGTATTCTCATCACCTCATAATCCTCTTGTCGTGATGATTTAAGTGCCTTGTCTGCATTGGCACAAAGGAGTGTGCCGGTTCTCAGTGCAGGAAGAGAATTTCGACGTGCCGCCGATACAAGATTATCTGCTTGGAACGAATAGCCAAGTCCAAACAGTTTACTTATATATTCCTTTCCCTCGCCATTTTCTAATGCACATTTTGTAATATACAGCCTACGCATTTGTCTTGCAAGCATAGCACAGATAAGTACCGCCGGTTCTCTTAACAGTATCATCTTTTCAAGTTCGTTCATTGCCTGTACGCATTTGCCTGACGATACGTAATCGCACAAATCAAATACTCTCGATTCAACGCCACGAGTGGCAACCGCCTCTATATCCTCTCGGCGTACTACTGCGTATGGTGCATAGGCGGCAACTTTAGATATTTCATTTTGGAGCATATACATATCCGTACCACAGTAGAACGAAAGATAATCTATATCGGAGTTTTCAATATTCTTTCTAAGGTCTGCAAATCGTCTGCGTATCCAGTCACGAAGTTCAACTGCAGATGCAGGGACAAAGTTTGCTGTTACACCAACTTTCGACACTACTTGATACATCTTCGTCCGTCTGTCAGGCTTAAATTCCACGTTGTCGTATAAAAAGACGAGGCACACCTCTTGGGGTAAATCTGACAGGAGCGTTAAAAGGTCTGACGACGTTTCTTTGAATATATCGAAGTTTTTTATAACGATAAGTTTCTTATCGCTCATTACAGGCACACTTTGTACTGCCTCGTCTAAATCGGCGATTGAAAGGCCCTTGCCGTCAAACTCCACATAATTAAATTCCTCTAACCCTGACGGCACAATACGCTTTTTGAGAATATCCACCGCAGCGTCACGGCGATACTTCTCCTCTCCGTAAAACACATATAAACGCAATATATCATTCTTTGACAGTGCGTGTATCCACTCTCTGCCTACCGCATCTTCACTTGCTTTTTTTGCCACGACGGACACCTCCTTTCATCTTCTATAAGTATATCACACTTTTTTGAAATTACAAAGTAAATTGCACAAGGATTTTTTCATAGTCTGGAAAATATACGTTATTTCTCTCGCCAAAACTATCCCATACCTTTTCATCTACTCCGTCATAACCTGTACAGATAATGGTAGTGTCAGGAGAAAGTACGTTGTCCGGTAGAAGATTTTGCCCGTAATACGAGGACAACGCCACAATATTCGGTGAAAAGTTCAATTTATCTGTGGCTTCCTTTAGTGTTTCCGTCTTTACGTTTCCCGTTACAAGAAGTGACATATCGCCTGACACGGCATATACGCACAATCTGCCTCTGTCTGTCAGAGAATTTCCTGCTACCGCCAAAGTCGCCGATATGTTTCCAACTTCGTATGTACGCTCATACATCATTTCACTTTCCGACAGTATTTGTACTTTCGTACCGTATAAAAGTGCCGTTTGAGTTATTTCCTTTGCCGTATTGGCACTTTTCTCATCGTATGGTACAGGTAGTACAATCTTTGAAACATCCATCTTTTCTGCGAAGTTTTTGTATCTGTTTACGCTAACCGAGTTGTAGTCAGTGAATACGAGCAGGTCTACATTGTCTACACGATGGAGTCGTAATTCCTCCATCCCCTCATATACGTCTGCGTATCCTCCACAGTTGACTAAAAGGCAATCATCGTCAGCAATTACCGATACCATTTGACCGCCTCGCATTTGTGGTACTAACACACTACCTATACGCATATCGCTGTTAAGTCGAAGCAGTCCGCATACAGTCCATAACACAACAAGCAGATATACACACTTCAGTACCGCCTTACCGCCATTTGCACCACGCTTCACTGCGTAAAATGAAAGTGGTATAAGAATATATCCTCCTAAAATTGCAAACAGCAAGTACAAATCACTTGCAGTATATGCAAACGGTACATTTGACAGTATCTCAACCGCTTTATAAAATAGTCGTACCGCCCACTCTGTAACTGATGTAAGTAGCGGCAGAAAACTCGGTAGTATAAAAACAAATACTGCACACCCTACACTGAGCATAAACATTACTCCTACTAAACTTGAAAGCATAATGTTTGCAATGGGTGAAATGAAAGACATCTCTTGAAAGTACACTACCAAAATCGGCAGTATAAATATCTGTGCACAAATGGTTGTGGATAGTGAGGCACATACACCCTCTAAAAGACTATTGAATATCTTAACTTTGTATCTCGGTAGAGAGTTTAACATAAAATATTTAAGACGTGTACCCCACAGGGTGATACCGGCAGATGAACCAAAACTCAGCCACAGTCCCACGTCCTGTACGCTATATGGATTCATACACAAAATACACACCGCCGCAATGCCCATACTGGTAAGGGTATCTGCCTCTCTATGAGCAGGAAAAGAGAAAATCCACACGATTTGTACTATAACAGCACGAAGTACTGACGGTGTTGCTCCTGTCATTAAAGTAAAAAACAAAAGTATTGGGATTGCAAGTGTCATTCCAAGCCTTCTGCGAAACAGTTGTATAAGCAAACCTGTGAGAAAGGATATGTGAAATCCCGATACGGCAACAATGTGACTAAGTCCTGTCTGTCGAAGTTGGCGTTTCTGTGTTGCCGTCATTGAACTTTTTGCTCCTAACAAAAGTGCTGAGATAAAACCTGCACTTTCCTCAGACATTACATTCTCAAACTCTTTTTCAATTTTATGCGATACACAACGTGGAAACAGCATATGTGGAATTTTTGATGGAGTAGTATGCTGCGTAACTTCTCTTAATTGAACTCTAATCCATACACCGTGAGCAAGGTCGTATCCTCGCTGTGTCTGTCGTGGCAGTGAAAACTGACCAAACACTTTCAGCACATCACCAATATCTGCCTCAAATATTTCCTTAGATGTTACTCTCACTGTAAAATTTTCCTTGTTGTCTCCGATACGATTCACCTTTGCGTCAAATGACATATACCCCTCGTAAACCGTTGGCTTTTCAATTACCGTCAATTCTATGTTTTCTGTACTGCCGTCAAAAGCCTCTATTGGTTTTATGACACGTATAGTCCATGTTGTCACTAAAACAGATGCAAACAGTATGCCACAGGCAATATAAAGGAGCATTTTTGAAAGGTTAGTCGGTTCATGGTAGTAGTGGTAAAGTCCTTGACAAATTGCAATTATTAAGGCAATGGTAAGAGATATTATATACCACTCACTTGGCACAAAAAGTATAAGAAAAAAGGTGGTGCAAAGCATGCCCAACACAAAAATCAACGTCTTGTTCATGCCTGCTCCCACCTTATATCAATTCTTTTTTTTGTTTTGAATAAATAGAGAAGGAATATTTATATTTTTCTTTCTTGTGTACATTCTAATCCATGCAATAATTATTGTGCAAAGGTATACTGCAAATGTTTTATCCATATACGGCAAGATGTAGTAGTATAAAATCGCACCAAAAATTGCCGCCGTTGCGTATATTTCACGTCTTAATATCATCGGCTTTTTTCCAATCATCACATCACGTAAAAGGCCTCCGCCTGTACCTGAAACAACTCCTAAAAATACAGTCATGAATACGTTGTCGCCTTTTCCGTATGCAATAGACATATTTACACCTGCTATTACAAAAAAGCCCATACCGATAGAGTCGCAAAGGGTAACAAGATAGTCAAATCGTTCCTTTATTTCACGGCTCTTTTCCGTATCGAATCGTTGCTTTACCCGTTGCATACGCATAAAATTTTCAACGAGTATAACTATAACCGCCGTTATGCTTGCTACTATACAGTACATTGGAGTTGCAAACATAACAGGTACTTCAACATTCAATATCAAGTCACGGATTAAACCTCCTCCAACTGCCGTGACTGATGCCATAACAATAACGCCAAAAATATCAAGTCTGTTTTCAATTGCCGCACTTGCTCCAAACACGGCGAATGACGCTATAGCGATTATTTCAAGGGTATATTCAAAATTCACAATATCTACCCCTTACTGTGTAAATTTCTTTTGTGCAATATCTTTTTTCATAACATACTGACCGCTAAGACGTTTCTTTTGCGGAAACTCTTTTGTAAATCCAAGTCGCTCATACATTTTTATTGCGTATGTATTTGTTTTCGACACGTTGAGCCTTATTGTATCGCAATCTCTTAAACGATAGTAAAATATAGCCTTACCGACAAGTTGTGCTCCGAGACCCATACGACGATACGGCTCAATTAAATATAAAAACGCTATATGTCCCACTTTATACTCATCATTTTGACGTGTATCAAGCATTAAAAGACCTATATCTTTATCGCCATGTACTGCGAAAATAACGCTGTCAGGGCTTTTTTCATATATGCCCTTTGTGTTATTTACAAAAAAGCCTGCATCAAATTTATCCGTTGTACCATACACAGCACGCCATGCATCTTCACCAAAGGAGCGTATTTTCGGTAAATCTTTCCACAAGTCTGCCACACGATACCTTAAATCGAAACCAAATCTGCCTATAGGCTTTACGTCAGGGTGCCACGCCTTCGGACGCTCTGCACGAATATACTTTTCTGGTAAAGAGTCAAGATGTGTCATGTCGTTTTCGTACTCAATTTCCATAGTGCCGTTGTCACATACGTTTATTTTCGTAACTGACGTATTGCCAAAATAACTGTTCATGGAAAAATATTCCATGCTCTTATTCTTAACATACGCCACAAAGGACGCAACAGCAACGCCATGAGATGCAACTAAAATCGTCTTTCCGACATTCGCCTTTACGATGTTTGAAATTGCATTGTAGACACGTACTCCCACATCTCTTGGTGATTCACCTTTAGGTGTAACTATATCACACGTTTTACTGTTGCAAGCAAGTTCAAACGAAGGGTCTATATAGTTTATCTCACCCCACGAAAGTCCCTCGTATTCACCAAAATTCATTTCACGAAGGCCTCTGTCACATTGTACTTGCAACCCCTTTACATCGGCAACTGCCTTTGCAGTCATTGCCGCACGATACAAGTCACTTGAGTATACCGTATCAATATCTACCGACATAAATCTATTTGCAAGGCATTTAAGTTGATGTGTTGCATTTTCAGTAAGCAGTCCGTCATACTGACCTTGACACACTCGATAGAGATTACCCTCCGCCTGTGCGTGACGAATGAGATATACAGTTGTCATTTACTCACCTTTCACTATACCTTTACGCTACCGCTTAACTCACTTATTTTTTCAATTCCGTGGCTTTCCATATACTTATAGATGCCGTCACGGATTTTAATAGGAGCGTAGGGATCCATAATACACGCAGTACCAACGCTTACAGCAGTTGCACCTGCAATAAGCATTTCAACTGCATCTTCTCCGCTTGTAATACCGCCCATACCAAGAATTGGTATAGATACCGCCTGACGCACCTGATACACCATACGCACAGCAATGGGAAGTACGGCAGGGCCTGACATACCGCCCATAATATTTCCCAAAATCGGACGGCGAGTGTTTATATCAATACGCATACCAAGTATGGTATTGATAAGTGCAATTCCGTCTGCACCTGCCTGCTCTGCAGCCTTTGCAATAGTGACAATATCTGTGACGTTCGGTGACAGTTTAACAAGAAACGGACAGTTTGTATGGGCTTTTACGCCCTGTGTTATCTGTGCTACCATATCGGGGTCTGTGCCAAACACTTTACCGCCTGCTCGAACATTTGGGCATGATACGTTCACTTCCAGCATATCAATTCCCGCTGCACACAGTTTGTCTGTCATAACACAGTAGTCCTCGACAGAATTGCCTGAAATATTTGCTATAATCTTCGTATCAAACTGCCTTAAATACGGCAGTTCATTTTGTATAAACGCATCGACACCCGGATTTTGAAGTCCCACACTGTTTAGCATACCTGACGGTGTTTCTGCAATTCGTGGTGGTTTATTGCCGGGACGTTCATGGAGTGTCAATCCTTTAACACTGATACCGCCTAACTCACTAAGGTTATAATATTCGCTGTATTCGTGGCCAAAACCAAAAGTGCCAGATGCCGGAATGACAGGGTTTTTTAGAGTTACACCACACAGATTTGTCGTCAAATCAATCATCGAATATCACATCCTTTGCGTTAAATACAGGACCGTCTTTACAAACATGCTTGTATGTATAGCCTTCTTCATTTGGACTTACTGCCTTACACGCACATACAAGACACGCACCGACACCACAACCCATACGTTCTTCCATAGATACAAGGCATGGGATATTTCTTTCACTTGCCATTCGTGCAACTGCACGAAGCATCACCTTTGGACCGCAAGCGTAAATTGCCGTATATTCATTTTCTTTTAGAAGTTTCTCGGCGGCAATTCCCACATGACCGCAAATACCATAAGAGCCGTCATCGGTAGTTACTAACACATTCTCGCACACCTTTTCAAATTCTTCTTTCAAGATGACATTCTTTTCACTTCTAAAGCCTAAAATCATATCTGATGCGTCTAATTTTTTCGCCGTGTACAACATAGGCGGTACACCTATACCACCGCCAATTAACAAAATCTTGCCCTTTTCGTTGACAGAGAATCCGTTTCCTGACGGGCCGACAATGTCAAGGGTAGCCGTTTCATTTTGCATTGCAAGCCACAAAGTGCCTTTGCCCTTGACCTCATAGACAATACGCACAGTATCAGCATTTGCATCACACACGCTGATAGGACGACGAAGTATATTTGCCTCTCCGCATTTAACATGGATAAACTGTCCTGGTCTGCATGCAGCCGCCAAAACAGGACAGTAGATAGTCATATCGTAAATATTCGGTGCAATCTCAGTATTTTTTATAACCTTTGCATCGTTTACCTGCATAGCCTCGTCCAGCCTTTCAAAAATCCTTACTTAATAAAACTTACAATCTCGTCACGCATACGAATTGCCTCATTACGAGCGTCTTGGGCGTAGTTTTTACCAATTCCGTCAGTCTTTTTCCATGCACACATAATGCCACGAGATGAATTGACAATAGCACCTAAACCGTCATCATTGAAAGCGTTGGCAACGTCACTTGCTTTGCCGCCTTGTGCACCATAGCCCGGTACTAAGAAATAGTTTTTCGGCATATATGCTCGAAGTTCCTTTAACTCCTTCGGGTACGTTGCACCAACAACTGCACCGACTTCGCTGTATCCGCATTCGGTCACAAGGTCACTGCCCCACTCGCCTACTCGTTTTGCCATCTCCTCGCACAATTTACGGTCGCCCATTAGTCTGTCTTGAAACTCTCCTGACGAGGGATTTGAGGTTTTTACCAGTACAAAAATACCTTTCTTGTTCTCTCCGCAGCGTTTGAGGAATGGGTTAATTCCGTCTGTACCAAGATATGCATTGACTGTTAAGCAGTCTGCACCATAGACTTCACAGGCAACTCCGTTTACCATGGTCTTGCCCAAATATGCATCTGCGTATGCCTCGGCAGTTGCTCCAATATCGTTTCTTTTGCCGTCTAAAATAACGTACATTCCTCGGCTTTTTGCGTAGTCTATAGTCTTTTTAAGCATTATTGAACCGGCAGGGCCGAAAAGTTCGTAGTATGCTGACTGGGGTTTTACCGCAGGCACAATATCGCACAATGCATCAATTAACCCACAGTTAAATTCAAAAATAGCATTTGCCGCCGCAGAAAGTAAATCCACTCCGTCTGTAAAATGCTTTGCTCGGACGTGCTCAGGCACATATTCAAGCCGTGCATCGAGTCCTGCTACAGATGGATTTTTAAGTTTTTTTATTGACTCTACCAATGTATTTATTGACATAATCTTTTCTCCGTTTCGATATGTATATTTTTTACAGTATATCACATTTTTTTTGCCTCTTCAACACAATTTTGGTTTGATTTTCGCCACTTTGAAGAAACAAATTCACTTATTTTTTCGCTACATTGGGACAGCACTATTGCACCGAGCATAATGGCACAGCCAATACCCTCTGATACTGTCAGCGTTTCTTTCAGCACAACAACGCCTGTCAAAACTCCAAACACTGATTCAAGACACATGATAAGAGATGCGACTGTGGCTTCCGTATACTTTTGTCCCACAATTTGAAGTGTATATGCAACGCCGCAACTCATTACGCCTGAATAAAGAAGAGGTATTATGGCGGTACGAATTGCCAAAATATCCGGTGTTTCAAATATGAACATCGCAATTAACGACAAGATACCTCCAACGAAAAACTGAACGCAGGAGAGCATTACTCCGTCTGTTTTGTCGGCATATCTTTCCACCAAGAGAATATGTATTGCATAAAATATAGCACAGACAAACGTCAATATGTCACCTGTATTTATCGCCGTTAACTCATTTGGATTTAAGCACAAAAAGCCAAGTCCTATAAAACCAAGCACAACGCAAAACCACGTCAGTGCAGGTACACGTTTTTTTAGAAACAGTCCAAAAATCGGTACAAAGAACATATACAAAGCCGTGATAAATGCAATTTTTCCAGATGTGGAGTAATTAAATGCGAATTGTTGGAAATTACACGCAAAAAAGAACACTATACCAACAGGCAATCCGCACAATACTGTACGGAGAAGTTTTTTACGATGTATTTTCAATTCCTTTTCACAAAGTTTCCTTTTTGCCCGTGCGTTTCTGAAAAGTACAACAGGGAGCAGTGCAAATGCACCCATTAAAATACGCACACCGCTAAATGTAAAAGCCTCAATAGACTCCATTCCAACACTTTGGGCAACGAATGACGAGCCCCAAATTAGTGATGTCAATAAAAGCATCAGTACGCCTCTTAATTGTGTTTTTCCTTTGACGGACGTTTGCTCCAAATTATATCATGCCTTTCTAAAATAGTCACACACTACAGTATATCAAAGCCACAGCGTAATTGCAATATGTCTACATAAAAAACGCCTATCTTTTTGTAAGACAGGCGTTCAGAGTGTCAAAGAAACCCCCAACCGCCAAAATGCAGAATATACCGATTGGGTCATTTGATGATCAAGCATATCAAGAAGTCAAAGATGAAGCATCGCACGAAAGCCCCCAAAAGGCTTGCTACGCAAGACATTTTGGCTTCCTGCACAAACCGCACGCTACCGTACCTATGTACGCCGACACGTGCGGTTTGCTTGTCTTGGTGGCTTCTTAGACCTCTGCCAGTCTGTCAAAAAATACTTTTTTGACAGACTGAACGCCTATCTTTTTGTAAGACAGGCGTTTTATGTAAAGTATGGTTAGTAGAGTTTTTTTACTCCTTGTTCATGGTCGATTATCGCCCATGTACTGTCAATAAGATTTGCAAACTCCTCTCGCTCCATTGCACGAATTACAAAGGATTGACGTGGTGAGTTTATATCCTCTCCGCTTATTTGAAACAGTCCGTTTTTATCGCACAAACTACGAAGCAGTGTCAGTTGCTCACTTGTATTTCTTGTGGGCATATACGTTACGGCACGTACTCCGTGACTTTTAAGAACATTAAGTAGTTCTTCCAAGTGGTCGTCCTCAAACTTCTGTGCTTTCTTGTCACCTGTAACGCTGTCGGACACGTCACCTAAGTATGCATAACAAAGTACACCGCCAACGTCTGTTGCAAGTGCAACTGCCTCGTCAAGAGTCGGGCACTCAGTTGTCGCATCAACGTAGATTTTTGGTACAAATGCTCCTTTGAGTATACCGAGCAAGTCATACTCACTGTGTGGATTCGTCTTGTCTGTCAGTTGTGCTTTTTGTTTTGGCGACAACAAAACTCCTATTTTTTCAAGGAATGTAGGCACGTCACCATTTGCCTTCGAGATAATCGCTTTTGCAAGAGCAAGCATCAAATGACGTTCAGTTACACTACCACCGTCTTTATACATACTTAGCGGCAGTACGTCACTGTCAAAGTCAAGGTTAATGCCGTACTCCCCAAGAAGTGTATTGATATTTGACACCATCAGCCGATTGCGGTCATTTCTCAATTCACGACGTTTTTCAAACGCTGATTGTAAACGGTCGATATTTTCATGTGGTACGCCATGGATCGCCATATAACTTACACCGACTTGGTCGGGGTTGTTTGTACGGCGTTTTTCAAACGGTGTACCGTCCATTCGGACACGACATTCCATACCCACAGTTACAGGGAAGTCCATAATCTCGCCTGCAAGGATAAACTCATTAGCACCTGCAATAGAGTCGTGGTCCATAATACCTGCCGTTACAAGTCCCTCTGCTCGTGCCGCATATACTGCCGCTGTCGGTGAATAGGGTGAAAATGAGTAACAGGTGTGAATATGATTGTTTATGTATCTTCTGTCTTGTGTCGGAAAATTGGCACAAGCAAGTTCCTCTTTTAATGCAGACAGACGATTCTCCATTCCGTCTACATTCAATTTACCAAGAATTTTTGAGTCAATCATTTATTTACCCCTTAATGAAGCATACATTGACCGCCTGAAACAGGAATAGCCTGTCCTGTTTCAAAGGTCTGCTCAACGCAGTACATAATTGCCTTTGCAACATCGTTCGGAGTACAGCCACGACGAATAGGTGATTTGGACAAATAGAAATCCTTTACGTCCTCAACAGTTTTTGCACCCGGCACTTTTCCTGCGTTAAGGTACTGAACGAACAAGCCACGTTCAGGGTCTGACCACAGTGGACCGTCATAGTAGTTACCGGGACAAATCGCATTTACTTTAATGTTGTCGCCTACAAGTTCCAACGCAAAACTCTCTGTAAGTCCGATACCGCCAAACTTACCGCCTGCATAGGCAAAATTCTTCTTGGAACCTTCAAGACCGGACTTTGAGTTGATTTGGATAATATCGTAAAACTCATCTGGATTTGCTGTATGCTGTGCCTGCATAATCTGAGACACATACTTGACACACAAGAAGTAGCCTGTATAGTTTATCTTTGTTACAAAGTCAAAGGATTTAAGATCCATCTCTTTCAATCCGCCTGCTTTCAGTACGCCTGCATTTGATACGAGCAAGTCGATACCGCCAAACTTCTCAACAGTTGCGATAACCATATTCTGTACGCTCTCGTCACTTGATACGTCAACCGCTACGCTATATGCACGCTCACCTAATGACTTGGCAACTTCTGCTGCAAGCGGTGCGTTCAAGTCGGCAATTACCACACTTGCTCCCTCATTATATAATTCCTGTGCAATACCAAGTCCAAAGCCTTGTGCCGCACCTGTTACTATGGCAACTTTACCGCCAAGTCTTCCCATTACATAGGGTCGCTTTTTGGCATTTTCTGCCGCATATACTTTTGCTTCTTCAAAATTCATAGTTATACCCTCTTTATATAATATTTATCTCTGCGATACTTCCATTATAGGTTTTTAAGAGACAGTTGTCAATGGCAAACGGCATCTAAAAAAATGATTTTTTCAAAAGCCCTTGTATTTTTCTCTGTTTTGATGTAGAATAATTGCGTTTACAGAGTAGGGTAAACGGCGTAAAGTGCTGCAGAGACGGGGAGTTGCCCTGCAGACGAAGGCGAAAGTTGCGGTCGTTTACTCGCATCCCGCTGTTAAGTTGAACGTAAGATGTAATTTTCTGCGTTTTGGGTAGCAAATATACCCCTTAACTACGGACGAAATAGAAAGGGGTATTTATTATGGAAAAATTTTGGTCACCACTAAAAAAAGAATACTGGAAAAGTGCTGTAAGCGTATTCGGCGATTTACGAATGTTGGCATTCGGAGCGTTGTTTATCGCTCTCGGTACAGTCGTTAAAAGTCTGTTTATCCCGCTACCTGTCATGGGTCAGCAGAGGATTATGTTCTCTTTTCTCGTATACAGCATTGGTGCCATGGTCTATGGTCCGCTTATGGGTGCAACTGTCGGTGGATTAAGTGATATTGTGAGTTGTATTCTGTTCCCGTCAGGGCCATACTTTTTCGGCTACACTCTGACCTCCATAGTCAGTGGTTTTATCTACGGCTTGTTTTTATATAAAAAACCAATTAGCGTTTGGAGATTTGTGTTTTGTAAATTAACCATCAACATCGTTGCAAACGTGTTGCTTAATGCCCTGTGGTCTACAATACTTGCAGGCGGTGATATAAACGCCTATGCCGTTTTAGTACTGGCTCGTCTGCCAAAGAATCTTATTATGTTGCCACTTGAAACGATTATGTATGTTTTTCTTGCACGCATAATAGTGCCAATTCTCAAAAGAGAGAGGTATCTCCCCTCGTGTGTTAATTCGCAGATTTCTTGGCGGTTATAAAAAAAAGACGATTGCTTTGCAATCGTCTTTTTATATAGGTGGTGAGTTATACTAATCATTAAGCAAATTGTCTGCCGTTACACCTAAAGCCTTTGCCAAGGCTTTTAGTTCTATATCTGTAATAAATCGTTCTCCGCTTTCCATTCTCTGTATTGCGTTTTTATCTAAATCTATTCCTTGCAACTGAAGTTTATCTGCCAAGGCTCTTTGTGATACTTTCGGTTCAAGTTGCTTTCTAAACTCACAAATTTTCTTGCCACTAATATTCAACCGTCCGTCAGCATTTTTGTTTTTATACACATAATCATCTCCTCGACATTCTGTGCTTGTCATTATGGAAAAGAAATATTATTTCTTCTCTATTCTCTCTTATCTATTATCTGGAAACGACAGTTTTTGTGAAGAGTGAAAAGTGAAAAAAGAAACGCAATAATGATGCACACTAATTATTGTTCTTCTTTGCGGTATTTATTGATGAAATAAGTATCTTCTTTATTTCAATACAATTCTCAAGTATCTTTTTATCATCATAATATCCGCTTTCAATAAGTAGTTCAATCCAATATTCACTTTCAGAACATTCTTTTAAGGCAATTTGCAGTTTGGCAATAAAATCATTCTTCCCGTGCCCATAAAAGGCTTCCCTTATATTTGCTCCAATACTTGTTCCACTGCGAATAAGTTGATTTGTAAGTACACTTTCTCTTTTTTCTCCTTTTACTTTATTACAAACTTTGATTATATCTAAAGCAAACTGTTTTGATTTAACAAGCAACGGACTGTCCATAGATTTTCTCCTTCAATTTAATCAAACTCGCCAAAGCGAGTTTGCACCTTACTTCTTCACTATTCACTATTACTTATTACTTCAAAATCGACAAAGGTGATTTTCAGGGAAAAGTGAAGAGTTAAGAGGTAATAAGTAAAATCGACAAGATTCTGTTGAACCTTGTCGATTTTTGGTGACCCGTACGAGAATCGAACTCGTGATACCGCCGTGAAAGGGCGGTGTCTTAACCGCTTGACCAACGGGCCTTATAAGTTGCCCTCGTATCTACAAGGGCAACGCTTTTGGTGGCTGCAGTCGGATTTGAACCAACGACACTGCGGGTATGAACCGCATGCTCTAGCCAACTGAGCTATGCAGCCGTTTTTTAACAGTGTAATTGATTATACTATGTTAATTTCAATTTGTCAAGTACTAATTTTAGGTATTTTCAAAATTTCCATTGCCGAAGTAGAATTTAACTGATATAATTACTTGTAAAGTGATTGAAAGGAGTATTAACGTTGCTTCAAGAACTACTATCCCTCGTGCGTAGATGTGCCGAGGATTACGATATGATACACCCAGGTGACAAAATTGCCGTTGGCGTATCCGGTGGCAAAGATTCCCTTGCAGCCCTTGTTACTCTCGCACAAATGCGTAGATTTTACCCTAATCCATACGAGGTCGAGGCTATAACTCTCGATATGGGTTTTGATGGTACTGACTACTCTCCTGTAACAAAGTTGTGTGATAGTCTTGGCGTTCGCCATACCATAAAGCGTACAAATATGAAAGAGATTATATTTGACATTCGCAATGAGTCTAATCCATGTTCTCTATGTGCAAAAATGCGTAGAGGTGCGTTACACGATGCCGCAATAGAAATCGGCTGTCGGAAAGTTGCTCTCGGTCATCACCATGATGATGCGGCAGAAACTCTTTTACTGTCGCTATTTTACGAGGGACGCATCTCATGTTTTCAGCCTGTAACTTATCTTGACAGAAAGGATATAACTCTTATTCGACCTATGCTCTATGTGCCTGAAAAGGATATTCGTTCTTTCGCTCGTAAATATCCTCTGCCTATCGTAAACAATCCTTGCCCTGCCGACGGAAACACAAAACGTCAGGAGATAAAAGACTTAATTCATTCCATGGACAAGACAAATCACGGTCTGTCAAAGCGACTGTTTGGTGCTATGCAACGTCTGCCTCTTGATGGGTGGGCAAAAATCGGGCCTGACTTCTCAAACGAAAATGATAAATAGCAAAAAAGGAGTCTTTTCATGCTGAAAGTAACTGTTATTATCCCAATATATAACGCCGAGTCCCATTTAACAACTTGTCTTGACTCAGTAAAAAATCAGCGTTTTCAAAACCTTGAAGTTTTGCTGATTGACGATGCCTCTACCGACAAAAGCGTAGAGATATGTCAAAAGTACGTTGCACAAGATAGCCGCTTCACTCTACTTCGCCACGAGACAAATAGCGGCGTTTCTGCGGCACGAAATACAGGTCTTGACAATGCAACAGGCGATTTTCTCTTCTTTCTTGACAGCGATATGTGGATTGAGCCGGGCTGTATCTCCCGCCTTGCGAAAGTCATGGTTGACGATAAATCTGATATGTCTGTATGCAGTTACATCTTGGAGCATAACAACCGCAATCATGCCGATTCATTTGCATATATGCCTGTTGGCGTTTGGTCGGTATCTGATTGGATTAAGCAGTGTGTTAAAGTAGATCTTGACGACGAGCGTCTGTTTAATAAGATGTTTAAGAGAAAGTTATTTACCGGAGTTCGATTTGACGAAGCAAACGCATTTGCAGAGATAGCAATTTTGCCTGAAGTCATGGACTTGTGTATGAAAATTTCAACCTTTAACCGAGTCCTTATTCACTATAAAGTACATAACAACTCAAAGGACAACGCAGTTGACAAACGTGGTTTAGATAAACTTTCTGCTCTCGATGTAAAGCGTAATTTCTACAAGGAAAACTACCCCCAATTCGTCTACTTCGTTGACCGTCAGATAGTTTCCCATTGTCTAAATCTTCTTGCTCTACGTAACACGTATGGAACAACCACTGAATTTGACAACGCTTTACCAGATATACTTAACCGATTACATACACTTAAATCCAAAAAGAAAGTATGCACGTCAAAAATTAGAAGGAATGTATTCCTTGCCCTCCATTTTCCTTCACTATTCAAACTGCTTGTAAAACCTTATAAGAGATAAAATGAAAAACGACAGATTTGCACATCTGCCGTTTTTCTTATGAAAGGGGGATATGTGAAGGGGACAAATCAACCGATTTTAAGTTGCAGACGAAGTTTGTCGGCAATCATCGAGATAAACTCACTATTTGTAGGTTTTCCTTTAGTATTGGAAATGGTGTAGCCAAAGAAACTTTGAAGTGTTTCCAAATCTCCTCTGTCCCACGCAACCTCAATAGCGTGGCGAATGGCACGTTCAACACGGCTTGACGTGGTCTGGTAACGCTTTGCAACAGAGGGGTACAGCACTTTGGTAATTGCATTTATAACGTCCATATCGTTTACCGTCATAATTATAGCATCACGAAGATATTGGTAGCCTTTAATATGGGCAGGCACTCCAATTTCGTGGATTATATTAGTTACACGAATTTCAATATCCACATCGCTGTGAGCAGCGTATGGAGTTTCAGTATTTCCGTTCGTATCAACATTTTTCTTTCTGACGATACGGCTAATAAGAGTGTTAATATCGAAAGGCTTTATCATAAAATAACTGACTCCCAAACTTACAGCCTCAGCAATCGTCTCCTGGCTTGAAAATTTACTAAGCACGTATATTGACGGAGTCTTTTCCATCGCCAAGCCTCGTATATCACGAATTGCACACAGACCATCAAGTGGCGGTAATACGATATCAACTATGATAATGTCGGGTTTTGTTTCTGCTGCAAGTCGTACCGCCGCTTGTCCGTCCGTAGCATATCCAACAACCTCGATTGAATTTTCTGCCGACAGCCTATCTATAAGCATTGTACGAAACTCTGTATTGCAATCTGCAACCATAACTTTCAATTTTTCACTCATATATGTACACCCTTTTCCAAATATTTTATACAAGTCGTTTGTTCGTCGCCTTGCAAGAATAAAATACCACATATTTCTGTGTCTTGCAATACTTTTCTGCAAGATTAAATGAAAAATCGTTCAACAAAATTCGACCTTATTTTTGTATATTTAGCGAAAACAGCCGTTTTTTGTCACAAAATACGAATTATTGTAAAATGCTGTCAGTAGCGTATTGCAAGGAGGTTTCGACAATATTGTGTATCTTGCAACAGGCAAACAACATTCGTGAAAAAGTGCGTTTTTTCGACAATTTCTGACGTAATTTTGCTTAGAAATAAAAGTGGGTTTATTTTTAATTGTAAATTTGCCGAATAACCTAAAAATTTTTCCTCTTTTTTCTTCCTTTTTCCATATTTTTCCCTTAAATCGTATCCTCTGTACCATCAAATTTATCGTTTTTTCAGAATTTGAGTGCATTTGTAAGCATTGTTTTCATGCTCCCAGGCATACTTTCTGCACCACCGGAAAATATGTTTACAATAAGAAAAAACCGATGCTCATGTTCACAAGCATCGGTTGCAATTTATTTTCATGTGTCGTTTGTTACGTCGCCACTTCCCTCAATGGAAATGGCATCGCCTAAATATTTTGGTAGTGGCTTTATTATTGCGGCGAAGAAGTCTTTTACTCGTGCCGCCACTTCACGAATATCCCGTGTTATCTGACCTACATACGTGTGGTAGTCTGAGGCAACACCATAAGCATCTAACCCTAAACTGCGTGCAATGTATACCGCACGATACAGATGGTACTTCTGGGTCACAATAACGACTTTTTTAACACCAAACACGTCACGAGCACGATACATACTGTCGTATGTAGAAAAGCCCGCATGGTCCATAAATACGTCCTCTGACGCAACTGATGCGTCTATTGCATACTTCTTCATTACTGCAACTTCGTTATATTCCTTACGTCCGTGGTCACCACTCATTAGAAGTTTTGGTGCAACTCCCTTTTCATATAATTCCACACCTTTGCGGAGTCTGTCAGAAAGCATATTGCTCGGTCGGTTATTTTCGTGGACACGACAACCAAGCACAAGTATACAGTCGGCATCTACAGTTTCCGTATCGTTTATTATGTATGGGGCAGCCGATATTTTTACATATTGGTTAATTCCAAACACCGCCAAACCACTTACTATACAAAGGCAGATAACCGCCACTACTATTCGTTTCATATTTCAACTCCTTTGTAAAAATCCCGTCTGTGTATTAGACGGGATTTTGACGCTTTTTGTTACATATCAGTTTATGGCATTTTTCTTTGGATTGCCTTTGTCTTCCACTTGCCTCGTGCATAGAAGAATATGGTAAGTGCCGCACCAAGTAACCATGTTATAAGCAGAGAAATAGGCACCGATAAGAAACTTCCTTTAGGAAGTTCAGGGGTAGTTGTAAGCCATACAAGTCCGTATGCTATCGGGATACGTGCAAAAACTGTGGTACAAATAGATACCCACATAGGTGCAACTGTGTCGCCTGCACCACGCATGACTCCTGAAAGGCTTTGAGTAACAGCCATTGCAATATATCCAACTGCAAGAATACGCATTATCTTTACGCTAAGGTCTACAAGTTCAGGAGTATCAGTAAAAATGCTCATAAGATACTTGCCAAAAATTAGAATTGTCAAAGTAATTACAGCAGAACACAGCACCGCAAGGAGTGTTCCTTGCTTTGCTCCTTTTGATACTCGGTCGTACTCCCCTGCACCCACGTTCTGACCTGCGTAAGTAGTCATTGCTGTACCGAAAGAAAAGTTTGGAAGCATCGCAAATCCGTCAACTCGCATAACGATTACGTTTGCGGCGATGAACATTTCACCGAAACTGTTTGTCAAGGACTGTACGATAAGCATAGCGGAGGAGAAAATCGCCTGAGTAAAACCTGTAGGCAGACCGAGACGGATTACCGACAGGACATACTCTTTTTTGGGGCGAAGATCGGACCACTTAAGTACGAAAATATCCTTCATTCGCAGAAGGCGAATCATACACAGTGTCGCCGACACAATCTGTGCGATAATGGTTGCCCACGCAACACCGGGTACTCCCATATTAAAATATGCAACGAATAAAACGTCGAGTACGATATTTATAATAGTTGCAACTACAATATATGCAAGTGCCGAAACCGAGTCACCAAGACCTCGCAGAAGTCCGCTTAAAATGTTGTAGTAGCCGAGGCCGAACGCACCTATCATAGAGATAACGAGGTAATTTGTACTGTCGTCAAGTATGCTTTCAGGTGTGTTGAACAGCACTAAAAGAGGTCGGATAATCCATGGTGACGCCACCATAAGAAACAGACAGGAGATTGCGGTGATGGTGATACATGTGCCGATAGTGCCTGCAAGTTCCTCTTTCTGACGTGCTCCAAAGTACTGTGATACCATAATTCCTGCACCTGTGGCAATACCCACAAACAAAACGAACAGCATATTGAGAAGAGGTGTTGTACCGCCTACTGCCGCTAAAGCATTGTCGCCGATGTATTTACCGACAACGATACTGTCAACGGTGCTGTATAACTGCTGGGCAATATTGCCTAAAAGCATCGGTATTGAGAAAATACCTATTACTTTCCACGGTGTACCTTGTGTCATATCAGTCGGTGCGAATAAGTTTTTTAACATAGATTTATTTCCTTTTATATTATAATTGAGATTCTAACTTTGAATTATACCACATTCCCGACCAAATGAAAATAGATATTTTGAAAATATAAAAAAATTTGTCAATATAGTTTGGATATTTTTTCAGTTTACAAATTAAGCCGGATAGTATATACTGTCCATGTAAACTTATATGTCTATACTAAAGGAGGCTTTTATGCTTACAATAAATAATATTGCACCGGACTTCACTCTCCCCGACAAAGACGGAAACAGCGTTTCTCTTTCTGATTTTCGTGGCAAGAAGGTTGTTTTGTATTTCTATCCCCGTGACAACACTCCGGGCTGTACACGTCAAGCCTGTGCCTTTGGACAACTCTACGATGAGTTTAGCAAACGAAATGCAGTTGTAATTGGCATAAATCGTGACAGTATTGCATCTCATCAAAAGTTTTCCGACAAGCACTCACTTCCCTTTATTCTCTTGTCCAATACAGATTTATCTGTACTCAACGCTTACGGTGTATGGCAAGAGAAAAAGCAGTGTGGCAAGGTCAGTATGGGAATTGTGCGTACAACTTTTATAATTGACGAAAACGGCGTTATTATAAACGTAATGCCCAAAGTCAAGCCGGATACAAATGCCACAGAAATTTTAGCATGGCTTGATACCCTTTAAGTAAAATTCTATTTATTAAGGCGAGGGAATTTCCCTCGCCTTTTTCTTACGCCGCTGACTCTAACATACTCTCTATAAATATGCCGCAGCCTTTTGTCATCGTCTGATAGCCCGTCCTTTATCAATTCAATATATCACTGTAACAGTAATTTCTTGTTCAATTTCAAAGAAAGATTTTCCGTCAAAACATTTTTCTGAAAGCACGGCATCAATAACATGTTGAGGAATATCCCCGTCTGTTTCTATCTTATGCTTTGCAATACATTTTGCAGCATCAGGTGTACAATCCCAAATCACCAAATATGTTTTATCACCATTTACTTCCGGTTGCAAAACATAAGTTGTTCCATTATATTCAAATTCAGCATCGTGACAATGTGATATCAATTCTTTTAACTCGTTCATTTCAATTCCGTTCATTACTTAACCCCCTTAAATAAATGTTTGTGTTTTTCATATAGTGGATCACCCTTTTTTAGATTTGTTGGGTTTGGCAGTGTATTGCCATCTTTATAATAATGAATATGTAGAGATTTTTTGCCTCTATGCATACCGTAATCGATGCGGTAGATAGGCATTCGATTATTGTCAAAAGTAATATATTGATCAAATGTCCCATCTTTCCTATAAGAAATATATGCAGTACCGGGAGTGTTTGAACGTTCAGGAAGGCTTATGCTTGCCTTTGGATCTTTAGGTGCTAAAACTTTTACTCCGTCAACATAATCAACAGTATGCCATCGTGCTGGAGAACTGAATCCGCCTTCTTTTAAGAAAGAGCCTCTGCTACCCAACTTTAACACGCTCCTTCCATCTTTGAGAAAAGCACTGATAATATGATACATTGTTATAATTATCAAGTTCTTTTATTTCTCTTCCGCATACAATTAAATGTAACGGATTCTTTTGTTTTTGTAATTCCTCAACACCTTCTAAAAATATCCGTTTTCCATAAGGATCAGACATACTTCCGTTTGATGATATGGCTATCGAGGCTTCTTCGGGTAACCCGTCAAAACACCATTCAAAATCTTCTTTTTGACACCATGAAGCAGTGGGGATAACATCAAATCCTTGTTGTTGCAAATAATATGCCATTACACGATTTCTTGTGCAATTCCATATCAATTGTCCCGGAAGCATTTCCGGATACATTGAATAATCAGTAGTAATAATCCCTGCAAATTTTTTCATGTTTGAAAAACTAACTTCCGGATGATTCCAAAAGTTTTCAAATAATACATCATCGATAAAATAATCAATCCAAAATTCACTTGGATTTTTAATTCCATTTCTTTCGTTAAATCCTATAACTTTATCATAGGGCGGAACAAATTGCGTTGGTTTTAGTTGCGGCAATTTGTATTTGCCGATTAGATTAGCATCGTGCCAATAATACAATTTAAAATGATCAAATTTTCTTATGCCTGTTTTTAGCATAAAGTTCACTTCCTTTCCGGCTTTCACCTAAAAAATATTTTATTTTCACCTTGCCTAATTGACAAAGGGGAAAGGATATGCTAAAATACACTTATGCGAATAGGTATATGTTTAGCATATCCGAGATTGAACACATGGATTAGTTGCTGGTAACAACTTATCGGTGTGTTTTTTCTTTTGTGTAAGAACAATCAATATACATCATCTGCCTTTCCAAAGTTTACTGTTAAATTATACTATATATATCAATGCATGTCAAGACTAAAGACACAACATATTGTGTCTTTTTTTGATTTTTCTAATTTTAACACTATATATTGTGTTGTTAAGTGTTAAGTAATACAAAGAATTTTTAATAAGTATAAAAACAAAATGCTCACCTATATGGAATATAGGTGAGTATTTTGTTATTTGTCGGTAATGTTGGTAAGTCATGTCGGCAATATCGGTAATAATCAATCTGAAAGTTTTTCCGCTTCAGCCAGCATATTTTCTATAAATATGCCGTAGCCTTTTGTCGGGTCGTTTACAAGAACGTGTGTTACTGCACCTACAATCTTTCCATTCTGTATAATCGGCGAGCCGGACATACCCTGTACGATACCGCCTGTAACTGAAAGCAATTTCGGGTCTGTCACTTCTATTAACATATCCTTATTTGTACTTTCAGAATTTTCATTTAGTTTTAGTATCTTAATATCATACAGTTGTGCTCCGTCTGTTCCCA